>CBDVDV010000123.1:0-11488 GCA_965372835.1 uncultured bacterium
GCGCGCGGCGCCCCTACGCACCCACCTTGGCTCTCCCAAGGTGGGCCACCCCTGACAACTGAGCCCTTTGCCACTAAATGAGTTATGGAAACTGGGGATGACTCAGGACAAAAGGTGCTTGACAAACGCCGGGCCGCTTAGGACAATGGTGCCACCGGGGGCTATCGCAGTCCCTCGACTCAATGGTTGACTCGGCTCGACCGGCAATTGGGCCGTGTCGGGCGCAAGGAGGTGCAGGCGTGAAGGGTACGGTAAAGAAACTCATTCGCGAGCGGGGCTTTGGGTTCATCACCGCCGAGGACGGCACGGAGATCTTCTTCCACCGCTCCGGTTTGGCGGAGGTGGAGTTTGACGTCCTGGAAGAGGGCGCCGCCCTGGAGTTCGACGTAGAAAGAGGACCGAAAGGTCTGCGCGCCGCCAACGTAAAACTGGCCGCCGCCGCCGACGCTGCCGACGCTGCCGACGCCGCCGACGCTGCTGACGCTACCGACGCTGCCGACGCTACCGACGCTACCGACGAGTAGTCTCTTCAGGTCTTCGGCCGTAGCGTTCGTCTTCGACCAGGCAAGCCACGCGCACTTAATCCAGGGTCGGCTCCGGGCCTCCCCGCCTCCCCAAGCAATGCGACGCCGGCTTGCCGACTGAGCGGCCGGGTCACGGCACGGGATTGGCTGTCGCGCCCTCCGGTAACTGCCTCGCCCACTGTCTGGTGGCGGGGGATGCCCTGCCCCCCTCGACCGCCGAGAGCGCGTCGAGGATGCGCTGGCAATGGGCCGCGCCGAACACCACGGCAACTCGCTCGCCCTCGTACCTCCTACAGACCTTGACCAGGTTGGCGATGATCCGTGCGCTCAGCTCTTCCCAGGGAGTGTCCTTCCCACAGAGGTCGTGCAGGCCGGTCTGGTAGGTACGCCAAAGGCGGCAAACGTAGGGAGGGGTCTTTAGACCCCTCCGTGGATGGACCTGAAGGTCCATCCCTACAGGCGGCGTCAAGAGGCCAGTGACAGCCTGAGACGAGCCCTGCGGAATGTCTAAGAACTTTCTGCAGGTAACTTAGGTCCCCTCCGGGATCTTTCCCAGCTCCATCGGCACGGTCCTCAGGGCGCTGGTGACGCCGCTTGTTAGGGAGTTGCCCCACGTTAGTCAGACACTTCGCCCGCGAGACCGCTGATCTCCGCAAGCAGTTCTTGGGGCACGTCGACGCCCTCTCTCAGCCGGCGCTCCCGCTCACGCCAGGCCCGCTCGCCCGGTACGAGCAGCTCCTGCACCCCGGCCGCCGGCCGGGCCGACTTCACCGCCGATACCACCGCCGACACCCCGGCCTCGAACTCACTCCTGTCACCGAGAACGCACGGATCGATGGCGAGGAGGAAGAGCCCGTAGTTCACACCCTTGGCGGGAAGCGCATCGGCCCCGACCAGGGCTCCCGAAAGCACCTGCACTGCCAGCGCCAGGGCCGAGCCGCGGTGCCCACCGAAGGGGCGCAGCGCCCCCGCCCGGGCCTGAGCCGGGTCGCAGGTGGGTTGGCCCGAGGCGTCGTAGGCGGCACCTTCAGGCAGTAGCCGTCCTTCCCGAAGAGCCACCAGCACGTCGCCGAAAGTAGCTGCCGAGGTCCCCATGTCAACGAGCACGGGGAAGGGGTCGTGGGGGAAGGCGATGCTTATCGGATTGGTGCCGAAGACGGCTGAGGTGGCTCCGAAGGGGGCCACCATGGCTCCGCAGTCGGCCATCATGATGGCCACCAGCCCGTCCCGGGCCAACTGACCGGTGTAGTAGCCCAGCATCCCGCAGTGGGTCGCCCGGCGGACCCCCACCAGAGCCAGCCCGTGGGTCCGCGCCCGCTCACCGGCCCACGCCACGGCCTGCTGGGCGACCACGTACCCGATCCCGTCGCCGCCGTCCACACGTAGCCAACATCCTCCGTCGGCGACGATGCTCACCTGCGTCGGGCCTCGGCCGCCGAACCGACGGATGATGCCAGGCAACCTGAGCAGCCCGTGGGTGGGCCGACCGCGCAACTCGGCTTCGAGCAGGGCCTCGACGACGACCTCGGCCTCAGGCTCCGCCACGTTCCCCCAGCGGAGCGCCCGGCTCGCTAACTCCCGCAGTTCGGCCACCGGGTGAATCACGACTCACACCCTTTCAGCAACGCTTCCATCGACATCGTGCTTGCACGGATCTCTATAATTGGAGACGGAGCAACCACCGGCAAGGGAAAAGGCTTTGACAGCAGTCGGCCGATGCGGTATAGTATTACATCAGGAAGTCGAGAGTCTGGTGGAGCAAGTTTCGAGGAGGGGTGTGTGGGCTCTGTATTGAAGTGGCGGCGGAAGAAGATGAATCGGCACAAGTACCGTCTGCTCCGCAAGAAGATGCGTCACCGCAAGCGGAGGTGATCGCGGGCAGTGACCGGGCGGAGGTCCGGGTGGTGGCGAGGAGAGCCGGCATGGCCGAGGACAAGCGGGCCTACGACCGGGTGCGGTCGCTCAACCTGGTTTCGCTCTCCAAGTTCAGCGAGGGCGGCTACGTGGAACTGGCTGAACTGGGTCGGACGCTGGACCTGAGCGAGGGTGGCATCAAGTTGGAGGCCTTTGAGGTCATCCCCGTGGGCACCCGCACCAGGCTGCGCATCGGACTGCGGGAAGAGATCATTGACGTTGAGGGACGGGTGGCTTACCTGCAGGAGGGGGACGAGGGCCGTATCGTCACCGGCATCGAGTTCCTGGACCTCACCGATGAGCACATGCAGGTGTTGCGGCGGTTCCTCTCCGATAAGTCCGAGTAGTCAGGCAGGAATGCCTGACCTCCATCAGTACGGGAGGGCGGACATTCTTGTCTGCCCTCTGTGGGGAGTTGGCTGAGGTGGTCGAGACAGGTTCGTTTCCGGGAAAGAGCCGAGGGTGAAACTCCCACGCATCACTATCGGGAACCTACAGGTGAGCCGACTCATCGTCGGCGGCAACCCGTTCAGCGCCATCTCACACCAGTCGGCCGAGCGCGACCAAGCCATGCGCGACTACTTCACGACCGAGCGCATCAAGCAGACGCTTCGCCAGTGTGAGCAGGCGGGGATCAACACCTTTTGCGGCCGGGCCGACAATCACGTCATGCGTCTGCTCGCCGAGTACTGGAACGAAGGCGGGACCATCCAGTGGCTGGCCCAGACCGCTCCTGAACGCCTGTCGCTGGAGCAGAACATCCGGCAGGCCGCCCGGGCCGGAGCCCAGGCCATCTACATCCAGGGTGGCACAGTGGACCAGGCCATGGAGGCCGACCGCCTGGAGGACCTGCGCCAGCCCCTCGAACTCATCCACAGCCTGGGCTGCGTGGCCGGTATCGCCGGCCACAACCCCGATACTCACTTCGCCGCCGCCGAGATCGGCCTGCCCACCGATCTCCACATGGTCTGCTTCTACAACCTGACCGGCCGCCGGGGAAAGATCGACGTCGGCGACCCCAACGAGAAGTACCACCCGGACGATCCGGCCAGAGCCGTCGAGTGCATGCAGAAGCTCGAGAAGCCTTGCCTGGCCTACAAAATCCTGGCCGCCGGCCGACGGGACCCCGGCGAGGCGTTCACCTACGCTTTCCAGAATATCAAGCCCAGCGACGCGGTCGTGATGGGCGTCTACACCAAGGACCAGCCCACGCAAGTTGCTGACAACGTGAAACTGGTTTTGGAGGTACTGGGGAGGCCCGCCCTCACCTGACCACACCGCTGATAGGAATCCATACGGGTCCGCAGGGGTCGCACGGCCGGGTGGTAATTCAAGTTGACAAGAGAACTGGTCGAAAGGGAGAGTAAGGTTTGGCGCTTGGCGGCCCGGTGCTGCTCGCCCGCTCGACATCGTGGGTCTGCTCTGTGGTGCGACTCGTATGAGCGGAGGCGGTAGCGGTGGGGGCGCCGAGGGGGCACGGGCCGAGAGGGCTGGCGCTTGCAGCCGTGGTCTTCTGGGCGGCCATGGCCGGGTTGGTCCCGGCTCAGACGGAGTTCCGCGGCTCGGACTTCCTCAGGTCCGCCGAGCCGATTGAGGTTACGATACGCCTGGAGCCAGCTGCCCCCCCGGCCGGGGGCGAGTGCATGTTGCTCGCCCAGGTCGTGCTGGCTCCAGGTGTTCATTTGTACCAAGAGGGCCTCCGTTTCGAGTTGACCGAAACTCGGGGCGTTGACCAGCCCCGTGTCTCTCTGCCCCCCGCCGAGGAAATCCCGGACCCCTTCGGGCTGGAGCCGGGCGGCTCGGTGGCCGTGTACGAAGATGCACTGACCCTGACCGCCGTCTTTCCGGTGACGGGCTCCGCCGGCGACACGTTGGTCATCCGGGGGAAACTCCACTACCAGGGCTGCACCGACCAGGTGTGCTACCCGCCGGCCTCGAAGGCCTTTTCCCACCAGGCCACGATCGCCGCAGGCCCCGAGCCCTCGGCGGAGCCGACAGCCCGGCCACGGCCGGTGGCTACTGGAGCCCCGTCCACCCCCCCGTCGCGCATCGCCGCGGTCCAAGCGCCGGAGCCCACGGCCCCCGGATGGGTCTCGGCCCTGGTGGGAGCCTTCGTGGCCGGACTGCTCTTGAGCCTGACCCCGTGCGTTTATCCCATGATCCCCATCACCGCTGCGGTGGTGGCCGGCGCAGCGGCCCGTCCAGGACGCGAAGGCGGAGAGGCCGGGGCCGCAGGAAGGGCCTTCCTCGCTTCGCTCATATACGTGCTGGGGCTGTCGCTGGTGTACGCTTTGCTGGGGCTGGCCAGCGCGTCTCTGGGTGGGGTGCTTCGCCGCTGGCTGCAAAGCGCCGTGGTCCGGGTACCGATGGCGGCGGTGTTCGCGCTCTTGGCCCTGGTGATGTTCGGCGCGTTCCGCTTCGAGTTCTCGGGCGGCCTGGGAAACAGGCTTCAGAGGCTGGGAGCACGGAGTGGCTTCTTTGGCCTTTTCCTCATCGGGGCAGGGGCGGGCTTGGTGGCCTCGCCGTGCTTAGCGGCTCCGCTGGCCGCGGTGCTCATCCAGATCGCCCGCACGGGCGACCGCTGGCTGGGCTTCTGGACGCTCTTTTCGCTGGCCTGGGGGATGGGCATCATTCTGGTGGTGGCCGGCACCTTCTCGGGGAGTCTGCTTCCCCGGGCCGGAGCCTGGATGTACCTGGTGAAGGACCTCTTTGGGTTCGTGATGCTCTGGGCGGTGGTGTGGATATTGCAGCCTCTGCTCGGCAGCGACGTCTACCACCTTAGTGTGGGGCTGGTGGTAGTGGCCGCAGTGGTATACCTGGGAGGGCTGGACGCCCTGGTGGCCGAGAGTGGCGTCCTTCAGCGGACCAAGCGCTTTGCCGGTCTGCTGGCGCTGGCCCTGGGGATGGTGTATCTGGTCCTGGGCCTGGGCGGGCTGCTGGGGTTGGAGTTGGGCGGTAAGGGCGGGGCTCCCCAGCAGGGCATCCGTTTCATCGAGAGCGACACCCAGGGCCTGGATGCCGCCCTGGCTTCGGGCCAGCCGGTGCTGGTGAGTTTTCATGCCGAATGGTGTGGGGTCTGCAAACAACTTGATCGCACCACCTTCCGTGACCCCGAGGTAGTACAGGAAGCCTCTCGGTTCATCGCCCTGAAAGTGGACTTTGATGCGAACGCCGACCTGGCGAACCGCTACCGGGTCATAAACGTGCCCACTACACTGGTCTTCGCTCCCGGTGAGAGCGCCCGGCCCCGGTCTTTGGTGGGCAAGGTCTCAGCGGAAGAGCTGCTCGCAGAGATGCGTCAGGCCCGCTGAGGGAGGCCCGACGTCGCGCAAAGGAGTTGAGCCGCCTGTCGGGACAGGCGGGCCCTTCAAGGTGGAGCCGGCTGCCCTGAAAAGGGCTCTGGGAGGTACTGGCATGGCATCGCGCGTGGTCGTCTACTCAACCAGTTGGTGTCCCGACTGTCGGCGGACCAAGAAGTGGCTCAGCGAGCACCGCATCGAGTTCGAGGAAATCGACGTCGAGGCCAACCCCCAGGCCAACGAACTCATCACCCAGTACGGCTACGGCAAGCGGGTCATCCCCACCCTCGACGTGGACGGCCACATCTACATCAACCCCAAGCCGGAGGAGTTGGCCCGCATCTTCGAGGTGCCCGAGCCGGAAGCCGTGGACGCCCAGGTAGCCATCATCGGGGCCGGACCCGCCGGGCTCACCGCCAGCATGTACCTGGCCCGGGAAGAGGTGCCCACCCTGGTGCTGGAAAGACTCAGCCCGGGCGGCCAGGTCATCACCACCAACACGGTGGAGAACTACCCCGGCTTTCCCGAGGGGGTGGGCGGCATCGAACTGATGGAGAAGTTGGAGCACCAGGCCCGCCGATTCGGCGCCCGGATCATCGTCCCCGGCGAGGTCACCTCCATCGAGGCGCAGGACGGCACCTACGAACTCGTCACCGACCAGGCCCGCTATCACGCCCGAGCCGTCATCATCGCCGTAGGCAGCGAGTACCGTCGGCTCGACGTGCCCGGCGCCCAGGAACTCACCGGCAAGGGTGTCCACTACTGCGCCACCTGCGACGGCCCCTTCTATCGCAAGAAGACCGTGGCCGTGGTCGGTGGCGGCAACTCGGCCGTTGAGGAATCGCTCTTCCTGCTCAGGTTCGTCGACCACCTCTACGTCATCCAGAACCAGGACCGCCTGACGGCCGAGCAAATCTCCATCAACGAACTCCAGAGGCAGGAGAACGCCGAGGTCCTCCTCAGCCATCTCGTTACCGAGGTGCACGGCGAAACCGGTGTCCAGGACGTGACCATCCGCAACCTGGAAACGGGGGAGGAAGGACCGCTGGACGTGGACGGCGTCTTCGTCTTCATCGGCCAGGTGCCCAATACCAAGTTCCTCGAGGGTTTCGTTGAACTCGACGAGCGCGGGTACGTGGTGACCAAGCCCGGGTCGGTGGAAACCAGTCGCCCGGGGGTGTACGTCGCCGGCGACTGCCGAAGTGGCTCCAAGGCCCAGATCACCACCGCTGCCGGCGACGCCACCGTCGCCGCCTTCTTCGTCCGCGACTACCTGACCGAGCGAGATCGTGGCGGTGTGCGCCGCCCGGACTAAAGCGGCCGGGCCACGCCCGGCCTCAGAGTTCCTGCCAGTGGAGGTGTGATGATCTTCGATTGTCACGTGCACGGACCGGCTGAGGACGGAAGTTTCTGGCAGTGGCATCCGGTCACTAAGGACGCTGAGGACATGATCCGCTACCTGCGGGCCTGCGGGGTGGAGCGGGCGGTGGTCTCCTGCGCCGGGTCTCAGCGCTCAAGGACGGCCGAGGACCTCTCCATCGGAAACGACATGGCTTTCAGCCTTTCCGAGCGGTACCCGGACTTCGTCGTCCCCTCCTGCCTGGTGAACCCCAACTTCCCTGAAGCCAGTTTCAAAGAACTCGACCGAGCCGCCCAGCGGCGCGTCCGCTGGGTGGGCGAACTGTGTGGCTACATCGCCGGCTACGAGTTCACCCGTCCTGACGGCTCAGCGACGCTGGAGTTCGGCCAAATCGTCGAACGGGCAACCTCTTCAGGGATGGTGCTTCATCTGCACGCTGGTACCGAGGAGATGGGCCACCTCGCGGAGGCGTACCCCCAGGCAACGTTTGTCATCGCCCACATCGGCGACAGTGTGCAGCTGTGCACCGAGCGGATCGACATGGTAGCTGCGCACCCCAACGTCTCCCTGGACATCTCGGGGCACGGGCACGAGCGGGTGGGCATCCTCGAGTTGGCCGTGGAGCGGATCGGGGCTGAGCGCGTACTCTTCGGTTCCGACTTCACCATCAACGACCCCGGCGGAGTCATCGCCCGGGTGCAGCGCGCCTACCTCAGCGACGACGACCGTGATAAGATACTCCATCTGAACGTCGAAACACTCCTGCGGACCTCTTAGGAGGATTGTCCATGCTTCGGCGCTACTTTCCTCTCGTGATCGGATTGCTCGCATGCCTTGGGTCAGGATGTGCGGACGTTTCTGAAGTGCGGGAGCCGGTCGAGCTCCAAGCCCCAACTGCGTCCGTGCCTGTTGTCTATGACGAACGCCTGAGACCGGCTCGGCTCACTTCACAGCAAATGGACGGGATCCTCTCTGAGGCTGTCCCCTTCTGTCCAAAGGGACAACACGTCTGGTTCATCTGGGTCCACGACAACTTCGAATTCTCTGGCGAACTCTATTGCAATGCCACGGTATACTTCACGCCCACCATGGTCACATCACGCATTCGGAAAGGACAGTCCATTGGCTTCTGGCAGGACGTGTCCTCGTTCTCAAAGCGCTTGGGGCGGCCTGTCAAGACCAGGGAAGACCTGAGCGACTACTGCCAAGTCGCGCTTCGGGAAAAGCCTTTTGGGCAGGAATTGGACGTCCCTGCAGGCACGCTGATGCCCTTTGCTCCGCCTAAAGGATTTGCAGACGACGAAGTCGTTGAGATCGTTGATTTCATTCGGACAAATCCAAAGAAGACGGAGCAACCAGAGGTCACGTTCGTCCGCTCCGAAGGCGACACTTACACTGTGTACCATCGCCCAGTTACCTTTGACGGCAGTCAGCCCATTCTGTCCATCGAAAGAAAGAACGGCACAATAGAAGTAAGAGCGGGAACAGTGCAAAGGACGTGGGCCGGCGCTGGCCAAATGCTGCGACTTATCGAGGCCCCCGAAGGTTTCAAGGTTCTGGAAATCTTCCTGTGGGTTTCCTGAAGAGGGCATGTGCTGTGTCTCGTCAAGCGCGGGTTATGACCTTTCTGATCTTGACGGTCTTATCGACCGGTTGTGACGCGTTTTTCCTTCGGGCTCAGTTCGTCCCTGCTCAGGCCGCCTCCGCGCGCATCTGGCTGGAGAAGGAGTCAGAAGAGCAACTGCGTGCGGCCCTGCCCGTTCTCCAGCGGTCGGTGAAGTATTCAGACCGTTTCTATGCCAACCGACTTTTGATCTCCGATTCGCCTGACTGCCCGACCTACTTTGCCAGGCACGGATTCACCTGGGACGTCATCTCCCTCTTCGCACTGGCTGACTCACACAGACTGCAGGGAGTCGCCGACTTCAGCGGCCGGACCTACGCGGTGGTGCGAGAGGTCAGTCGAATGGGCCTTGAGGATGTGGTCCTGCACGAGATGACCCACGTGTACCTGGGCGACTGGGCGTGTGACCGTGAGGTGGAGGAAGGCATCGTGCTCGCCACGGGGCTGCTGGTCGAAGACGCCTACTTCGGTGCTCTCCGCGGCAACGCCCGGGAGTTCCTCGAAGACCTCACCGACGACGAACTCCGGGGCATTGCCACGGGCCTCGGCGCCCGGCGACCTTTTTGGAGAAGTTCCAAGGAACGAGCGAAGCGCGGCTACTGTGCCTTCTCGTTGGTTGACCTCGTCAGCCGGCGTGGTGGCCTGGCCGCTGTCGGTCGGCTGCTGGGCCGGCTGCGCGGCGACGACGAGTCACCTGTGGGGGCGGCGGCGTTTGTCCTGGCCGTCTCCGAGGAGCAACTGCTCCAGGACTGGCTCGCCTTCCTCCGGAGCGACTATGTCGACCCGTGCGACCCGAGGCTCTGGTCACCGAGGCGACTCTGGGGCGGGGGTGGCAAGATAGACGTCAGGAAGAAGAGAGCGAAGAAGAGAGCGGGGATACTACGCATCGGCTCCGAGAGGTTCGGCGCGGTTGCGCTGTCCGAACTGCTCGCGCTCGGAAGTCGTGCGCACGTGGTGCTCTCCGAAGAGGAGTGCTGGCAGCTCCTGGGCAGTGCTCCCCTGAGTCCGGCGACCCATGTGCTGCTGGCCAAGATTCACCACGACTCCGGTCGCCTAAAGATGGCCCGGGAGGCCTGGCTCGCAGGCTGGGAACTGGAGGGTTGTCCGAAGGAGCGGGCCGGACGCCTGCTCAGCGGCCGGTTCTTCGCGAAGGAGGTCGGCCGACTGGCAGGCGAACCCGGTCCGAGCCTCCCTGAAGACCTCCGCGTAACCCGCCGGGAACTGGCCGCAGGCTGGTGTCTGTTAGCAGGCTGTCCCACGCTGGCTTTACTTTTGGCCACGAGCGAAGAGAACAAAGACTCCGCAGCGTCCTTTGACCTCAGAGCGCACGCCGCCGTCATCGGCGGGGACGCGCAGGCGGCAGAGGCGCTGGCCTCCGAGGCCATGAGCCGGTTCCCCGAGCAGAAGCAGTTTCGCTACTACTTAGCGTGGCTCCGCTTCAGGAGAGACGACTTAGGCGGGGCCCGCGAACTGCTCACCGACGATGCTCACTGGCCCGAGGAGAGCGAATGGTCTGAACTGAGGGGCAAACTGCTCTCCCGCCTCACCGAATCGGCGGGCCCCGCAACGGTCGTCGAGTTAGAGATTGCTCCGGCCGCGCCCTGACCCCCCGCTCGCCCTCACGAGCCCAAACCCAGAAGCGACGCGATGGTCCCACCCATGATGCCCGCGAGCGCGTCCTCCTCGATGGGCCAGCGCGCGAGCGCCCGCAGGTCGCAGCGCACCTGATCGGGGCCACCCCAGGGATAGTCCAGCCCGTAGATGATCCTGGGGGCCAGGCCCAAGTCGATGAGCAGCCTCAACTCCTCATCGGGAACGTACCAGCCAGCACGAGGCACGGCCTCTTTCGACTGCCCCGCCGGGCGCTCGCAATCAGCCTGGTTCCGAAAGCCCGGCTGAAGTCCAGGACAGGCGGGGCCTGCCGGCCCGAGCACCAGGGCCAGGTCGGCGTAGCAGTTGGGTGCGCTCTGGAGCGCGAGGACAGTCTCGCGGAAGAAGCCCAGCCCGCCACAGTGGGCGATGATGACCGGGAGGTTGGGAAATCGACAGGCGATCTCCTCCACCAGGAGCGGGTTAGCGTAGCGCACGGGCCAGGGCCAGCGCCCGTGACCGGTGTGAAAGATGATGGGGAGCCCTCGCTCCTGAGCCAGTTGGTAGAAGGGGTCGTGTCGGCGGTCGACAATGTCCAGTCGGCAGATGCTCGGGTGGACCTTGATGCCGCGGAGCCCCAGTTCCAGGGCCTCTCCCAACTGGGTGCAGGCATCCGAGGCGTTGAGGTCGATGGTGGCGAAGCCCACCAGGTTGTCGTAAGGACTGATTTCCTCGACCAGCCAGCGTGCAGGGTCCTGACCGGGCAGTGCCCGGCTGGTGGCATGAGTTTTGGACGAGTCGAAGGGGGCGAAGCCCACGGCGAGATCGAAGCCCGTCTCCCGGGCAAAAGCGCTCAGATGAGCAGCGCTCCCCGGCGCTGGGTCTCCCTTCTCCTTCATGCCCCCCGGCCAGAGGTGACAGTGAAAGAGCACTCGCATCGTGCTGATCCCTCCTCTCATGCAGGGGTGGCCCACCTTGACTGTGTCAAGGTGGGCGCGAAGCGTAGGAAACTCGGGTCAGCTCGAGGGCGAGCCGGCAACTGAACTTTTCCGGCGCTCCGCGCACACCTTGAGCAAAGCTCAAGGTGTGCCACCCGCGTGTGCTAAACCGCGCTTCCCGGGACTAAGGTATTTGCACTAAGTTTTTCGACAATGATGGGGTGGCACGGACTGAGCGG
>CBDVDV010000124.1:0-11482 GCA_965372835.1 uncultured bacterium
AACTGAGAGACTCAGCAAGTGATCTCAGAAGCAGAAAGGAACAGATTTGTTGTTTCTCGATGGAAATGGACAATTATGTCCTGAATGCTTTGGCGTTGATGCTCAACTTGCCGGCCTGGTAGGAAAGGATGCGCGACGTCGTGCCCAGGAGCCTTGCAGCTCTTGCTTTGTTTCCGCGCGTCGTCTTCAGTGCCTCGACGATGAGTTCCCGTTCGTAGGCGGCAACCAGAGTTTGGAAGGACCCGCGCAACTCCGTCCCGGTTGAGGAGGCGGACTGAAGCGAGGGGGGCAGGTGGTGGGCCCGGATGACGCCATCCTCGGAGAGCAGCAGCGCTCGCTGGATGACATTCTCCAGTTCCCGGACGTTGCCGGGCCAATGGTACGTCATCATCAGGTCGATAGCCGGGGTGGTGATGCGGCGGGCGGGCCTGCCCAACTGTTGGCTGTGTTTCTCGAGGAAATGGTCGGCGAGGAGCATCAGGTCGCTCTTCCTCTCCCTGAGCGGGGGCAGGAAGATGGGAAAGACGTTCAGCCGATAGAAGAGGTCCTGGCGAAACTGCCCGGTGGCCACGGCCTTCTCCAGATCGGCGTTGGTGGCGGCCAGGACGCGGACGTCGACGGTGGTGGTTTCTGTCCCCCCGATTCGCTCGAAGCTCTTATCCTGGAGGACCCGGAGCAGTTTGGCCTGCACGGTCGGGGTGAGTTCGCTGACTTCGTCCAGGAAGATGGTGCCGCCGTTGGCCAGTTCGAACCGACCGGGCTTACTCTCGACGGCTCCGGTGAAGGCCCCTTTTTCGTGGCCGAAGAGTTCGCTCTCCAGCAAGGTCTCAGGCAGTGCGGCGCAATGTACCTTGACCAGCGGACCCCGCGCCCGTGGGCTGGCGAAGTGGATGGCGTCAGCCACCAGTTCCTTGCCTGTGCCCGTCTCTCCCCGGATGAGGACGGCCACGTCACTGGCAGCCACCTGGTAGATGAGTTGGTAGACTTCTTGCATGGGTCGGGAGGTGCCGACGATGTTTTCCGGGCCCCGACGCTCGCGCAGTTCGTCGAGCAGGCGGACGTTCTCCCGGCGCAGGTACTCCTGTTCCTGGCGGGCGCGTCGTCGGGAGGCCACTGACAGGGCGATCATGGCGGCAATGACCGAGAGGACCCGGACGGCGTTACGGAGCGAGTCGGCGTCAGGCGTGCCCTGGTCGTCAGAGGTGACTTTGTCGGCGCTGAGGGTGCCGATGGTCTCGCCCCTGAGTTTGATGGGCACGCAGATGAAGGAGAGGTGGGCTCGGTCCAGGTGGCTTCGCGCGCCCGTGCGGTTGAGGAAGAGCGGTTCCTGGTCGATGCGCGGGACCACCAGGGGTTCACCTGTCTGGACGACCTTTCCGGTCACCCCTTCACCCACCCGGTAGCGGCCCCGCTGCATCTCCTCGAGGGACAGACCGTGGGCCAGTTCGATGGCCACCTCATCACCCTTCTCACCCAGGAGGGTAATGGTGCCTCGCTGCATGTCGGCCCGTTCGGCCAGGAGCCCCAGTACCGATTGCAGGGCCTCCTCCAGGTTGGGCGAAGTCCCCAGCACCAGGCTCACTTCGTAGAGAAGCCCCACTTCCTGTGCCACACGGCGCATCTGCTGCTCTCCTCTTATCGGGGCCTGCGGAGTGCAGCCACGTGGTTTGTGCGACCGCTGGACCCCGACGTCCTTCCAGCACAGTACCCATTATCCTACAAATTTGTCGTTCTGGCAAGCGCTGGACACATTAGTGACGGGCTCTCGGGCCTTTTTGCCCTGCGAGACTCCCACCGTCAGGCCCGGCCGCCAGGGGGCGTGGATGAAGAAGACGGGGACTGAATCGTCTTTCGCAGTAGCGGGCGTCCGGGATTTGCTTCTGGACCGGTCAGGTTCGGACGGGTATGGTGCCTCTCCTACGTTACTGCGGGGTCCACCGATTGGGAAAGGGAGTTCGATGGTGCGAATGACCTGGTTCACGTCTGTGGCACTGTGCGTGGTCCTGATGGGCACGGCTCATGGGGCGAGCAACGCGTCCCGCCCCGCCGACCTGGCACTCGATCCGCCCACCATTCACTGTCTGAGTGTGCAGTGGTACATCGGCGGCGACGCCAACGAGAACGCCCGGGTCGACGTGGAGTATCGGAAGTCGGGGGACGAAACCTGGCACAAGGGCTTGAGTCTCTTCCGTGCCGAGACCGAAGCACTCAAGAAGAAACCCCCGGCTGGCACGACCCTTTTCGCCGGCAGCATCTTCGACCTGGAACCTGAGACCGGCTACGAACTGCGCCTCACGCTCACGGATCCGGACGGCGGAAATGACCAGCGCCTGCTGAACGCCCGCACCAGAGGCGAGCCCAAGGCTCCGAAGCCCGTTCGCGTGCTCCACGTGGTCCCCGGTGACGGCGGGGGCAGGGGTACCGAGGCCAGCCCGTTTCGCGGATTGGCCCAGGCGGATAAGGCCGCTCGCCCAGGTGATTTAATCCTGGTGCACAAGGGTGTGTACCCAGCGACGTTCACGGTCACCAAGAGCGGGACCCCCGAGCGGCCTATCATCTGGCGGGGGGCCGGCGATGGGGAAGCCATCATCGAGGGCGGACCCAGAGGGGGGAAGCGGGCCCCGCGCGGCATCAGCGTGTGCGAGGTCCATGACGTCTGGTTTGAACGGCTCACGGTGCGCGGCGCCCAGTGGGGCATCGTGGCCCACGGCTCCCAGCGGATCGTCGTCCGCCGATGCCACCTTCACAAGGTGGAGTACGGCTTCACCGGCACCAGGAACGAACCGCTGACCACCGATTTCTTCCTCGCCGACAACGTGGTCGAAGGGCCTTCCACCTGGCCGCGGACCAAGGGCATCGAGAACGCCCGTGGGTTCCAGGTCTCAGGGTTGGGCCACGTGGTCTGCTACAACCGCATCCGCGGCTTTGCCGATGGCATCGACACCTTCGGCTCCCCCGAGTGCTCAGCCATCGACATCTACGGCAACGAAATCTCCGAGATGACCGACGACGGCATCGAGGCCGACTACAGCCAGCAGAACGTCCGGATCTTCCGGAATCGACTGACCAACTGCTTCCAGGGCATTACCGAGCAGCCCATTTTCGGCGGCCCCGTCTACATATTCCGCAACGCCATGTACAACATCCAAGTGGAAACCTTCAAGATGCACAACGCCCCCTCGGGCTTCCTGCTCCTGCACAACACCTCCGTCAAGCAGGGGATGCCCTGGGTGCTGTGGTCGGGCGCGCGGGTCAGCAACGCCGTCAGCCGAAATAACCTCTTCATCGGTACGCGAGGCAACTACGCCATGGAGTTCACCGCTCCGATGGTGCGCTGCGACTTCGACTACGACGGCTTCGGGGGCGGGCCCTTTGCGCAGTTCGCCAAGTGGAACAACGTCCGCTACGACACCTTCGAAGACTTCCGCACTAAAAGCCCCATCGAGCACCACGCCGTGCTCGTGGATGCGACTCGCCTGTTCGCCTCAGGTGTTCGTCAGCCGAGAGACGTGAAAGTCCAGTTCCCGGTCAAGGTGAATGACCTTCGGTTAAGCCCTCGCTCCCGGGCGGTCGATGCGGGTGAGGTGCTTCCCAACATCAACGACGGCTACCAGGGCGAGGCCCCTGACCTGGGCGCCTACGAGGCGGGCGAAGACCTACCCCACTACGGTCCCCGGCCGGAGTAAGGGCCACGGTCTCGTCCTTGAATTCAGCCGCCCTGCACAGTAGAGTGCGGGGCGGTTCCTTTCACGTTGCAGGCAGGGAGAGGCTTGGTTGAGTGGGCGGATGCAAGGTAGGCAGCGTATCCCGGAGCGGTTTCGGCGAAACCGGGTCCTCCGGGTCCTGGCCAACCCACCACTCGTATACTCAGCGGGACGGAAGGCCCGCATCAGGCGCTTCCTGGCCTCGCTCCCCGAAGGCCCGGTGCTGAACGCCGGAGCACAGCGCGAGGTACTGGGCCCCCAGGTCATCAACCTGGATATCGCGCTGCTGCCGGGCGTCGGGCTTGTGGGAGACGCGCACAGGCTTCCTGTCGAATCTGAGTCGCTTGCCGGGGTGGTCTGTACCGGGGTGTTGGAGCACGTAGCTGACGAACGACAGGTGGTCGCCGAGTTAGTTCGTTGCCTGAGGCGTGGCGGGGGTATCTACGTCGAGACGCCTTTCCTCCAGGGCTACCACCCCGACCCCATGGACCATCGACGCTTCACCCTGGAGGGACTCCGGACGCTGCTCTCAGCCTTTGAGGAGGTCGAGGCGGGGGTTAGCCATGGCCCGGCGTCGGCCTGGGTGTGGGTGACGAGTGAGTTGCTGGCCTCCCCCTTCGGCTGGTACCCGCTACAGGTGGCCGTGCGCTCGCTGGTCGGCTGGGCCCTCTCGCCCGTTCGCTTCCTCGACGCTCTTCTTCTCCGCCGACCTCACGCCCACCGCGCCGCCAGCGGCTTCTATTTCATCGGAGCGAAACCTTTGCCGTAGGGTGAGGTCAGCGCTCGATCTCGCCCGTGTAGACGACTTCCAGGTCCCTGCCTTTGACCCGTTTGATGGCCGCCAGTTCCTCATTGTCCCAGCGCGGGTCGTGGGCGCCGGTGATGAACCAGTCGCCACCGTTGTCGGCCAGTAACATGCCGTACTTCTTCAGACAGGTGAGGATGACCCGGACGTTCTTGGGGAAGCGTGAGATGTCGTAGTCGGCCTTCAGGCGAACCCTGAGACCCATCGGGGGCAGGTTCGGGTCGTTGGATCGGCTGGCGAAGTGCCGGGCCGGTGAGATGAAGCCACGCTGGGTCTTGACCACGGTGAAGCGCAGAGCGTGAGCGATCTCGCCCTTTCCCACGACCTCGTCGTAACGTACCAGACCCGGAAAGACGGGAAGCCCGGCTGCATCGGATGACGTCCAGCCCTTCGGCCGCAGTTTGTTCGAACGCAGGCCGAAGATGGCCCCCGAGCCAGCCTTCCAGCCACCGGGTACCTTGTAGGCGGCGAACAGTTCGTAGAGGGTGTGATTGTCGCGGTCAATGACGAGGATGTGGCGGTCGCCTTTGGCGTCGGGGCCGCCTTCGATGGGTGCATCGTCGGGTACAGGATAGGGGCCGGGGTCGCTTTCGCCGGCGTAGGAGAAGGTGACGCGGACCCTGGGCTGATCGCCACCGACCACAACATAGGGGATGCCCATGGGTCGGTCCCGGTAGAAACTGCCGAGATCGGGATGCAGGTTCTTCTCCACACCGATGGAGCGGATGTAGACGTTAGATCTCGGGTGGACGGGGGCGTTGGAGATGTCGGTGTTCCAGGGGTTATCGGCCGGGAAGATCTGGATGCCCGTCAAATCCTGGTCATAAGGGGGGCCATCGGATGCGCGGACACTCCCACTAACCAGGAGCAGGAGCACCAAAGCATACAGCAGGTGTGTACTCATCATAGTTGGACCTTTCTCACTGCTCGTCGAGTGGGAGGCGCTGCAGGCACTCCAAGGACCCCGACACCCCTTCGATGCGCAGGGCCCTGCGGAGCCGATTTCGGCACGCTTTTATAGCGCCAACGAGTTGGCTCCGCATTTGTGCCACCGCTGCTTCCTCCTGGGCGGAAGGGGCTTCCAGAGACTCCAGTTCCTCCGTGAGGTCCACGATCCTGTTGACGGCGGGTCGGATGTGGGGGCGGAGCCTCTTGGCGTCGTCCTCGGATTCGACGAGCTTGAGGTACTCGGTGAGTTTCTGGTACTCCCGCGTCAGCGGGCGGATCACCTCCTGGTGAGACCGGCGGCTCCCACACGCGCTCAGGAGAAGTGTTACCACGATCAGCAGCAACGCTCGCTCTCGACTCATCGGCACACCTTCCTTGTGACGTTCGCCATCGTCTACACCACCGGTGCACGAAGCGCAAGCGCATTTACCTTCCCGCCGGCCGGCGGGCTGAGACCCCGCTGCTGCACGGTTGTCACGCGGTCCAGGAGCGCGTAGTCTATTGGTCGCTGCCCTTCGACGGTGCTTCAGTCGTGCGACTCGTATGAGTGGTGAGCCATTGTTGTCACGCGGGCGCCGTCGGAACAGTCGGCCGAACGGCAAGGAGACGGAAAGGGACCAGCGGTGTCGAAGAGGAAGCCGAACCTGGTTGTCTTCATTCCTGACCAGTGGCGTGGCAGCGACGCCGGCTGCATGGGCAATCCTGTGGTGCAGACGCCTCACCTGGACGCGCTGGCCCACGAAGGCGTTGCCTTCACGCATGCCTTCGTTCAGAATCCCGTCTGTACTCCCAGCCGATGTTCCTTCATGACGGGCTGGTACCCCCACGTGCGGGGTCACCGCGACATGCACCACATGCTCGCTCCCGAGGAGCCCTGTTTGCTGAAGGAGCTCAAAGACGCACACTACCACGTCCTCTGGGGCGGGAAGAACGATCTGCTTCGCGTGGACGATGTCCAGAACGCCTACAGCAGGCGGGTCGAGTCGGAGCCGGGGACAAACT
The DNA here is from genome assembly GCA_965372835.1 of uncultured bacterium. Classification (GTDB taxonomy): domain Bacteria; phylum Planctomycetota; class DG-23; order CBDVDV01; family CBDVDV01; genus CBDVDV01. Next base: position 6,460 of record CBDVDV010000124.1, read on the forward strand.
TTTGGGGGGAGAACCCGTGGCGACTGGGAGAGCGGCTCTATCACTCTTTCCTCTACGGCAGGCTCCCCGACGGTCAGCGTACCCCGGACGACGTCAACTGCGAGGCTGCGGCGAAGTTCCTGGGCCAGGGCCCGCCCGAGCCCTTCTGCGTCTATCTCCCGCTCACCTATCCGCACCCGCCCTACGCCATCGAAGAGCCGTACTATTCGATGTACGACCGGAACGCGCTTCCGCCTCGCATCCCGGAACCCGACTTCTCCCGCAAACCCAGGCTGCTCTCCATGATCCGCGAGCGGGCCGGGTTGGACAAACTCACTGAGGAGGAACTCCGAGAAATCCAAGCCATTTACTACGGGATGATCACCAAGACCGACGCCAACCTGGGCAAGGTTCTGGAGGCGCTGCGCGAAGCGGGCCTGTGGGAGACGACCGCCGTCTTCTTCTTCGCCGACCACGGCGACTTCGCCGGCCATTACGGCCTGGTGGAGAAGACTCAGAACACCTTCGAAGATTGCCTGACACGGGTTCCGCTGGTGGTGAAACTGGCGGGCGAGAACCCAGTGGCGGGAACGGTAAGCGACGCCCTGGTGGAGCTTATCGACTTCTACCCGACGGTCGTGGAGGCAGCGGGATTGCCTGAGACGCATACCCAGTTCGGCCGATCGCTCCTTCCGTTGCTCCTGGGTGAGACCGACACGCACCGGGACGTGGTCTTCTGCGAAGGCGGGACGCTGGACGAGGAGGAGCACACGCACGAGCAGCGGCGGAAGCGGCAGAACATCTACTGGCCCCGCCTGTCGGCCCAAAACCTCGACCACCGCGCCCACGGCAAAGCCGTCATGGTGCGCACCCACCGGTGGAAATACGTCCGCCGACTCTACGAGATGGACGAACTGTACGATTTGGAGACGGACCCTCAGGAGTTGGTCAATCTGAGCGACGATGCCCAGTACGCCGACATCATCGCCCAGTTGAGCACGCGGATGCTGGACTGGTTCCTGGCCACCGGCGACGTCGTGCCCTACGAGTTGGACGAACGCTGGCCAGGCGAGCCGCTGGGCGACGAGCCGGACTACGACGAGTAGGCGATCACCGAGTTGGCGAAAGACGGTGCGAGGGATTGGTCACAATGGCCGGACGTGTCGCCTTGGTCGTATTGTTAGTGGCGCTCTTGAGCGGGTTCACCCCGGCTGAGGAGGGAGCAATCGTGACCGAGGACTTGTGGGAGAAGATCGGCCCCCTCTTTGAGCCGCCGGAGAAGTTCGCTGGCGACCTGGGTGACTACCGGCCCGTGCTGAAGTTTTACGACGGCCGGCCGGTGAAAACGCCTGCTGACTGGCAAGAGAGGCGCAAAGAAATACTGGGCCTCTGGCACCAAGCGCTGGGACCCTGGCCGCCTCTGCTCGAACGTCCTGGCATCGAGTACCTGGAGAAGGAACACACGGAGAGTTTCACCCGCCACAAGGTCCGGATTGAAGTCGCTCCCGGCCTGACGACGGAAGCCTACCTGCTGGTGCCTGACGGCGACGGGCCCTTCCCAGGGGCCCTAACTGTCTTCTATGGGCCTGAGGACGCCGCCGGGCTGGTCGACAAAGCCCGGCTCAGGCATGACTTTGGGTATCAACTCACCAAGCGAGGCTTCGTCTCGCTCAATATCGGAAATCCTGGGTCGAACTATCCCGGTGAAGACAACGTGCAACTCCAGCCACTGTCGTTCCTGGCCTACGTGGCCGCCAACTGCCACACCATTCTCGCGCAACTGCCCGAGGTGGACGCCGATCAGATCGGGGTGGTGGGGCACTCCTTCGGCGGGAAGTGGGCCCTCTTTGCCTCCTGTCTCTACGAGAAGTTTGCCTGCGCCTCGTGGTGTGACCCGGGCATCGTCTTTGACGAAAGCCGTCCGAATGTCAACTACTGGGAGCCCTGGTACTTAGGCTACGAGCCTGGAAGGAAGCGTCAGCCCGGCGTTCCCACCGACGATAACCCACGCACCGGTCCCTACAAATGGCTCACCGAGCACGGTCACGACCTCGTCGAACTCCACGCCCTGATGGCGCCCAGGCCCTTCTTCGTCTCCGGCGGCTCGGAGGACCCGCCTGAGCGCTGGAAGGCCCTCAATCACTCCGTCGCCGTCAATGTGCTTCTGGGCTACCGGCGCCGGGTGGGTATGGCCAACCGCCCCACCCACGGGCCCGACCCGGAGGCCTTTGAGCAAATTTGCCTCTTCTTCGAGTACTTCCTGAAAGGGACGCCGTGAACTGCCGTTTCCGAGTTCTGTGGTCCGAAGGGCCCTCGATTCGCCCTTGCCAGGCATCGGCGTATCGGGTACCGGTACTGCCGCGAGTCTGAGGTCGCAGGCCTTCTCGAGCGTCTACCGGTGTTGGGGCGACCTTCTCAAGCCAGGCAGAAAGAGGCGAGTTATGAGCATCGCTCATTGGGCGTACAGGTGCGGTTGTGTGCTCTTGTTGGTGGGAGTGTTGGCATCGGTGGCCTTTGCTGCTGAGCAGGTCCCGGTGCGGGTCGACTTTCCGCGTGGCGCCGACGGCGATACGCCTGTTCCCGTTGCCGGAGGCATACCGTTCCCCAAAGGCGCACTGAAGTCGGTGGACAATCTGCGCCTGCTGGCGGCCGATGGGAAGGAGGCCCCCGCGCAGGTGACCCGCTTGGCCGTTTGGCCTGATGGCAGTGTCAAGTGGGCGCTCATCGACGCCATCCTGACCTCGCAGCAGGGGCAGGGGCTGACCCTCGAATATGGAGCCGGCGTGGGCCGCTCACCGGTCGAGGATCCTGTTACGGCCGAGGAGGCCGCCGATGGTGTTCGCGTGAGCGGCGGAGGAGTTAGCGCCTCGGTGCTGAAGAGCGGGGGTGGCGTCTTTGACGAACTGAGTTTCGCGGGTGGCCAGAAGTGGGTGGCCCAGCTGATCCTCAACACGCTCCGCATCAAGGACGGGACCTCGGGGCTGGCCCTCCCCACCAATACCTACCTCTGCCGGAACCCCTCGGCCAAGATCGACGAAGGTACAGTCGCCATTGACGAGGTCGCAGTCGAATCGGCGGGGCCCATCCGGGTCACTGTCCTGGTCCGTGGGAAGGTGCTGCTTGCCCACTACGGCGAAACACTTCCCGAGGCGGTCAGGCAGCGCGACCCCGCCGGTCAGATGCCCTTTTCCATGCGCGTCAGTTTCTACCGGAACTGCCCCGTCATCTACGGCCAGCATCAGATTGTCTTCACCGGCGAGCCCGACTGCGATTACATCACCGACTGGGGCATCCACGTTTCCGGGCTTTCGGTAGAGCGAGGGCGCCTCATCCTCGAGCCGGGTGTGGAACTGGACATCCTCGATGGTCAGGCAGTGGTCGCCGAGGAGCAGACCCGCCTGGCCTGGGCTCCGGTCAAGGGAGGCTTCGCCCTCATCCGTGAAGGCTGGCAGAACCGTCCCGTGGCCATCACCCAGAACGAGGATGGTGCCCGGATCGAGTTCTGGCCACGTGCGGCCGGGGTGTGGGACCTGCGCCGGTACGCCCGCGAGTGGGGGGTCGGCGAGACGGGCGCCCGCCAGTCCGGCTCTGACATCACGCTCTACTCCAAATACGCGGCCCGCGGGATAGCCAAGAGCCATAACTTTGTGCTTTACCTGGGAGGCGAGGTGGGCGATGAGCCGGGACCGGGCATCGTGCGCGCGCTGTCGGGTCGGGCTTCGCTCGTGGCTCCGCCCGGGTGGTACGGCGCGTCCAATGCGCTCGGTTACTTCGCTCCGGAGCAGACCAGCGGCCCCTATGCGCCGGTGGACGCGGCGCTGCGGCGGACCATCGATTACTATCTCTTCAACCAGGACCTTTACCGGTGGCATGGCAAACTGGCCTACGGCAACTGGCAAAGTTGGAACGGCAACGCTCACCGCATCGACCGCTGGGAGCGGGACTTCGGACGCTGGGGTTGGGGTCTGGACGACGGCGCCGGCCGAATCGGTCACCTGCTCATGCTCTCCTACCTGCGCACCCTGGAGCGCCGGTACTTCGAAGCCGGCGAAGCCTTCAACCGCATCATCTACGACACCAACGTCGTCCACACCTGGCAGCACCTGGAGAACGCGCGGCCCAACTGGTGGACGGTCAAGGGGTGCGCCCATCGGCACAACGTCCAGCCCTTCGGCTGCCCCTACATCGGTATGCGTGGCAGTTACCCGGGCGGTCAGCGCATCCTTTACTTCCTCACCGGTGACGGGGTCATCAAGGACGGCCTGGAGATGGTGGCCGAGGCCGCCCTAAAAGCATCTGCCGGGGAGGTGGGTCGGCTGGGAGCCAGTGGCGGCTCCGACGGGCAGGGCTCGGGCTCCCTCGCGCTCCTCTGGGCCTATGAAACCACTGGCGACCGTAAGTATCTGGAGGCGGCGGGCAAACTGCTGGATCGGAGTGGGCTCATCCCACCCAAAGGCGGCCGGCGGCTGGGCTACGGACCCTCCTTCGGGCTTTTCGACGCCGCCGGGGAATATGCCGACCTGACGGGCGACCCAAACTGGAAGCGCCGGGTCGTCGAAGTCGGCCGGCTGGGCACCCAGCAGAAGGACGTGGGCACGTACCTCTATTCCCTGGCCATTGCCTCCCGGCTGGGTGGAGGGAGGCAGTTCGCCTCAGCGCTTCGCAGCGGACTGGCCACGCTGGCGGAAACTTTCACTGGCAAGTTGGCCGACCTGCCTGCGGATCGGTGGCCGGGCCACGGTGGTCGGCGGACCTCCGACGCCCGAGCCAACGTGGGTCGACAGGTCCCTTACGCTATCGGCGCCCTGGTCAAGTTTCAGTCTCCCGGGCCCTGGCCGCGGTCGAGGCCGAACCTGGCCCCCATACCGGCCAAAGCACCCGATGATTGGTACCGGCCAGGCGGTCAGCCCGGGCCCGACGACACCCCTCCTCGGGCTCAGGAACTGCTGTCGCTCATCCCTTTGGGCCGGGCTCAGGACTTGCGTGTGGGCCACTCCACCTGGACGGTGCGAAACGGCGTGGTGGAGCAGGTGGCCGTCAACGG
>CBDVDV010000125.1:0-11165 GCA_965372835.1 uncultured bacterium
TCATGCGTCGACTCCATCCTCTGAGAGCCAATAAAAGGACGGAGTATATCAAAGTCGGCTCGCAGCGCCTACCCTTGAGGAACGCCTCACTCTCATTTGCCGGCTATCGGGTAAAACCGTTGACGGTGAGGCCCGAGCGAGATAGAAACCAGGTCGTTGTGACTGGCGCGCGGGTGGCCCACCTTGGCTCAGCCAAGGTGGGCGCGAAGCGTGGGAAACACGAAAGTGCACTGACCGTCTGGGGGTGACTGAGCGGCTCCGATGCTACGCGCCCACTGCGTGGGCACCCGCCTTGAAAACGGCCTCAAGGTGTGCTACCCCGCGGACCGGTCTTATTTGCGTGGCTGTAGCATGCAGGCCGCGCCTGGTCGGTGGGTTTCTCAACGGGAAGGAGCAGGGGACGATGGCGGAAATGGAGGTAGGCTGCCAACTTATCATCTTTGGTCGGGAGGCAATAGCGAATGACCTTCCAGGCGTGCTCAAGGCCGTGGCCGAGGCGGGCTACGCCGGCGCTGAGACGGGTGATCTCTCCGGCCAGATCGGCGCCTCTGACCTGAAGCAGTTGCTGAGTTCGCTGGGTCTGGTCCTGGTGGGAACCCACGCTGGCTTTGACGCCTGGAAGACCGAGGTGGACCGCCTGGCTGACTACACCATCGAGGCCGGCGGCGGGTACCTCATGTGCTCGGGCGTGGGTGACCGCTCCAAGGGGCTGGCCGCCTACGAGGAAGCAGCCCGGGTGATGAACCAGGCGGGTGGGTCGGTCGCCGAGGGGGGCCTGGTCTTCTGTTACCACAACCACTCCTTTGAGTTCGAGAAGTTCGCTGGCCGGTCGGCGCTCCTGCGCCTCTACGAACTGACCGACCCCGAAGTCGTCAAACTCTGCATCGACACCTACTGGGTGCACCACGGCGGCGAGGACCCAGCGGAGTTCGTCGCCCGCTACGCCGACCGGGTGGGAGTCCTCCACCTCAAGGACATGAAGGACCAAACCTTCGCCGAGGTCGGTGAAGGGGTGCTGGACTTCTCTGCCATCCTGAAGGCCGTCGAAGGTGAGGACGTCGAGTGGGCGGTGGTGGAGCAGGACAGCACCGAGCGCACCCCGGCCGAAAGCGTCCGGATGAGCCGGGAGTATCTCAAGGAACATCTCGGCGTCTGAGGCCGCCGCGCAAGCCCCGGGCCTTCGCCCGCCGAAGCGGGCTTCGGCCCGCGCAGGCGGGAGGAACGGATGAGCTCCGTCAAGGTGACCGCTGCGTTCGCCGGCGGTAACGCCATCATCTGTGACACGGCAGAGGCCCCGGAGCGGGTGCGGGTGGATTTCGCCGCTGACCCGAAGAACTGCCCGGAGGCGATGTGGTTCCACTACCGGGTGGAGGGAGTCGGCGGGCGGGAACTACTCTGTCGGCTGACCAACTCCGAGGGGACCCTGGGCGGTGAGGACTGGTCAAGGAATCATCCCGTCTACCGGGGCGACGGAGGCGACTGGCAGCGCTGCGGGTCACCCAGTGAGGAGGCGACACCGTCGGGCCGTCGGCTCTTCACCTTCACCGTTCCCGCGGGCTACGAGGACGTTGAGTTCGCCCACTGCTACCCCTACCAGCCCGAAGATCTGGAGAAGGCCCTGACCGAGACCGGCGGCATTTGGCCGGGGGAGGTAGTGGGCTACTCGCACCACGGCCGACCTCTTTGCCGGTACACATCCGACTTCGGCGGCGAGGAGGGGGAGCGGCCAGGCTTCTACCTCTTGGCCAGGCAGCACGCCGGCGAGACCCCGGGAAGTTGGGTGTTGGACGGGCTGCTCCGCTACCTGGCGGAAAACGAGTCGGCGCGGGGGAGCGCCCTGTGGTGGCTGGTGCCTTTCGTGAACATCGACGACGTGGTGGAGGGCAGTTACGGCAAAGACCCCTTCCCCTGTGACTGCAACCGGGCCTGGTTCACACTGCCACTCCGCGCGGAAACCAAAGTGATCCAGGCTGATATTGACCGCTGGACGAAACGCTGTCGGCCGCGCTTCCTCATCGACCTTCATGCTCCGGGGCACAGCGAGAGGCAGATCTACGTCCATCTGCCCCGCAAAGGCCGACCGGACCGGGAGTATGACATGGTCTTTGATTTGGCCCGCCGATTTCACCAGGCGCTGCCGGCGGAACTGCGAAGCGAGAAGTGGTGGGAAAGGCCCACCTACCCTTCCCGCTACACCGTGGGAACGACGGTGAGCGCCTGGCTCTACGACACCTACGCCCTACCGGGTGCTGGGGTCGAGACCAGTTATCAGGGCACCCCGGAGCGCGACTACACCATCGCCGACTACCGTCGCATCGGCCAAGCCCTGGCCACCGTCCTCACCAACATGGCGAAGGAAAGCACCCGGTAGACATCAACCCGTCGCTCGCGGCACCCGAGACTGCTCTTGTTCTCCTCTGCGCCTTTGCGGTAAGGGAGACTTCTTTCCACGGGCAGGGCTTCGCCCAGTCCGTGCCACCCACCGGTTGCCAGTCCCCAGTCTCATCTAATGTGGGTGGTGGTGAGGGTGGTCGTGGAGGCGCTGTTCGAGAACCTTTCGTGCCTCCTCTTCGCCGACGGCGACGTCGAATGGCCTCCCCAGGAGGAACTCCAGCGCCCTTTGTCCCGGCAAAAGGGAGCAGCGAGAGTTGACCCGCTGAAGGAGGAGTCAACAAGCCTTTTTGCTTGCTCTGGGCTTTTGTTCTTGCCTACCATGGCCTGGTCGTCGTTGGTGGAGGACGGCGGGGCCTTTCTCCTGGTGAGTTCTTATGACCGTGGCAATCGGCATTGACATTGGAGGGACCAGTTCCAAGGTGGGGGTGGTCGATGCCGAGGGGGAAATCCTCCATCGCCTCACCTTTCCCACCGAGGAGCACCTGGGGGGCGAACAACTGTTGGCCAAGATGCTCCGCGCGGTCCAGGAGTGCCTGGCGTCCGGTGTGGCTGAGCGGGAAGACTTCGTCGGTGTCGGCATCGGCAGTCCGGGCATCATCGACCCTGAACGGGGCATCGTGTCCGACTGTCCGGGCAAGATTCCGGGCTGGACGGGCACACATGTCACCAAGCAACTCTCTGAGGCCGTGGGACTGCCCGCCTGGATGGACAACGACGTCAAGGTCATCGGCCTGGGTGAAGGCTGGTTGGGGGCGGGCAAGGACGCCCGCCATTTCCTCGTCTTTGCCCTGGGCACGGGCATCGGCGGCGCCGTCATCATCGACGGAAAGGTGTATCAGGGCGCTCACTACAACGCCGGCATCCTGGGCCACATCATCGTCGACCCAGCCGGCTACGAATGCATCTGTGGCAACAAAGGCTGCATCGAAGCCTACGCCTCCAGCCGAAGCGTCGCCGCGCGGGCTGTGGATCACATCCTCCGTGGGGTCCAGACCAGCATCAAAGACCTGGTCGCCGGCGACCTGAACAAGGTCGATGCCCGTGCCGTGGCCGAGGCAGCCGAAGCGGGCGACCGCATCGCCCAGGACGTCCTCCGCGAGGCTGCCCACCACCTGGCCACGGCCATCATCTCCGCGGTGCACATCCTGGACCCCGAACTCATCGTCATCGGTGGCGGCGTGGCCCGGGCCGAGAAGTACTTCATCGAGGAGGTGCGCGACCTCGTCCAGGAGTATGCCTGGCTGCCGCCGGGAGCGACGGTGGACGTGGTCGCCGCCAGACTGGGTGACGATGCAGGCATCCTGGGTGGGGCCAAACTTGCCTTCGACCGCTCAGGCACCCTATAATCCCACCTGAGCAGTACGCTTCCAGCGGTGGCTCTGCAGGAAAGGACTTCACGATGACCTCGCGCGAACGCGTCCTGACTACACTGCGTCACCAGGAGCCTGACCGCATCCCCTTCGATTTGGGGAGTACCGGCTCCACGGGTATAAACGCCGACACCTACGTCAAACTGCGCAAACTCCTCGGCCTGCCCGAGCGCGAAACTGTCATCCGCGACACCAAGCAGCATCTGGCATTGGTTGAGGACGACCTGCTTGAGCGTTTGGAGGTCGATACCCGGGGCGTCCAGCGCAAGTCCGGCTCTTCCTACCACTTCGAACTCAGGGAGGACGCTGACGCCTACTTCTACACCGACGAGTGGGGCATCACCTATACCAAGCCCAAGGACGGTGGACTCTACTTCGACATCGTCCACTCACCCCTGGCCGATGCTCGCACCGTGGCCGACGTGGAGAACCACCCCTGGCCCGACCCCGTGGATGAGGAGCGCATCGGCAGCTCGGCCGCCGAGGCCGAGCGCGTGGCCCGGGAGACGGACTGCTGCCTGGTGGTTGGCTGCATGATGGCCGGGCTGCTGGAGATGGGCTGCTGGATGCGGGGCTTCGAGAACTTCTACATGGACCTGGCCATGGGAACAGCAGTGGGCGAGGCCATCTTGGAAGAATTGACCGAGGCCAAGTTGGCCTACTGGGGCGCGCTCCTCCCGCGGCTGGGCGGGCATGTGGACGTGGTCCGCCAGGGCGATGACTATGGCGGTCAGAACGGTTTGCTCATCAGCCGGGACACCTACCGGAAGTATTTCTTCCCCCGCTACTGCACTATCTTCGAGTTTCTGAAGAAGACGGCCGAGAAGGAGGTGTTCACGTTCTTGCACTCCTGCGGGTCGGTGCGGGAACTCATTCCGGACTTCATCGAGTGTGGCGTCGACATCCTGAACCCGGTGCAGGTAGCTGCGGCCGGTATGGACACGAAAGAGTTAAAGCGCGAGTACGGCCGCGATATTGCTTTCTGGGGAGGGGGCGTCGACACCCAGCACGTCCTCCCCCGCGGTTCGGCCGAGGAGGTGCGGGATGAGGTCCGCCGACGCATCGACGACCTGTCCCCTGGTGGCGGCTTCGTCTTCGGCACCGTCCACAACATCCAGGGCGACGTTCCCCCCGAGAACATCATGACCATGTGGGAAACCTACCGCGACCTGCGGGACTATTGAACCGTGAACGACGCCGAGAAGGCGCTTCTGGAGCGCGCTGAGCGGATCCACCGTGAGGCCATCGTCGTTGACGCCCATTCGGACACCACCTGGCGTTTCCTGAATGCAGAATGGGATTTCACCACTCGCCACGACGATGGGCACATGGACCTGCCCCGGATGCGCCAAGGCGGGATCGACGCCCAGTTCTTTGCCGTCTGCGAGGCCCGCGCCGTTGCTCAAGGAGAGACCGACCTGCTGAAGCAGGCGCTGGACATGATTGACGGAGTTCACTGTGCGGTGCATCGGTACCCCGATGATCTGGCCCTGGCCACCACAGCCGACGAGGTCCGGGCCGCTGTCAGCGAAGGCAAGATCGCCGCGGTCATTGCCATAGAGGGAGGGTACCTCATAGAGGACGACCTGCGCCTGCTGCGGACCTACCATCGGCTCGGCGCGCTCTCCATGACCCTGACGCACGGGTTCCACACGTCCTGGGCCGACTCGGCCGGCATCGGCGTGCCTCTTGAGCCGAAGCATGGCGGGCTGACCGACTTCGGCCGGGAGGTGGTGCGGGAGATGAACCGGCTGGGGATGATGGTGGACGTGTCTCACGTGGCGGAGTCCACCGTGCGGGATGCACTTGAAGTGTCCTCGGCTCCGCTCTTAGCGTCTCATTCGGGCTGCCGGGCGCTCGCAGACCACCCTCGCAACATCTCCGACGAAATGATCCAAGCCTTGGCAGCCAAGGGCGGGGTCATACACATCGTGTTCTTCCCCATGTTCATCGACCCGGAGAAGGCTCGCATGGTCCGGGACCTTCGACCGCAGATCGAGAGACTTCAGGAGGAAGTCAAGGACGATCCCGACCGGTTCCAGGAGGAGCGCCGAAGGCTCCACCAGCGGATGACCGAGACCCCCTCGCCCGCGAGCCTCATCGTCGATCACATTGAGCACGTCATCGAACTCGTCGGCGACGACCACGTGGGCCTGGGAGCCGACTGGGACGGCGTATCCTTCCTTCCCCAGGGGATGGAGGACTGCTCGAAAGTGCCCTACATCACCCTGGAACTGCTCCGCCGAGGCCATGCCGAATCGACCATCGAGAAAGTCCTGGGCGAAAACACCCTCCGCCTGATGAGCGAGGTGGAGTCAGCAGCAGAACCCCGAAGCGTCGCGTAGCGTCAGTCAACCGGTCCAGCCTGATCCTCACCGAAGACCCAGCGCTCCAGCATCCGCTCGTACGCTCGCCCAAATACCCCCGGCCCTTTGTCCGGTCTCTGTGTATCGTCGCTCATCTACTCGACCAGTCTGGTGATGTCTGCGAAACTGTCTTTGAGGGCGGGGTAGAGAGAGCGGAAGAGTTGGTAATGACGCTGGTAGAGGGCTGCGCGCCTTTTGTTCACCCGCGTCGTGCTCGTTACCTTGATGGTGGCTTTGCAGGCTTCCTCGACGTTCTTCCAGACACCCGCACCCACACCCGCCAGCAGGGCGACGCCGAAGGCCGGGCCCTCGGTAGCGTTGATGGTTACCACCGGGTGGTTGTAGACGTCGGCCTGGAGTTGACGCCAGAACTTGCTACGGGCGCCTCCACCTGAGGCGCGAATCTGCTTCACCGGGATACCCATCTCCTTGATGATCTCCAGCGAATCGCGCATGGCGTAGGTAGCGCCTTCGAGCAGTGAACGGATGAGTTCGGCTTTGCCGGTGCGGGGGGTGATGCCGACCCAGCAGGCCCGCGCGTGGGGGTCGGCGTGGGGGGTGCGTTCGCCCGTGAGGTAGGGGAGGAAGAAGAGCCCCTCGCAGCCTAGCGGAGCCTGGGCTGCTCCTTCACAGAGCACCTGGTAGGGATCGACCCTGCGCTTCTTGGCCTCGCGGATTTCGGCCTCACCGAGGGCGTCGCGGAACCAGCGGAAGGAGCCGCCCGCAGCCAGGATGACACCCATGACGTGCCACTTGCCCGGGACCGCATGGCAGAAGGTGTGGGCCCGGCCCAGGGGGTCGGTCTTCACATCATCGGAGAAGGCGAAGACGACACCGGAAGTGCCCAGCGTAGCCGAGATGACGCCCGTCGTGACGATGCCGTTACCCACAGCGCCGGCTGCCTGGTCCCCACCACCGCCGACGACGGGAGTGCCGACGGCAAGGCCCGTCGCCTTGGCCGCAACTTTCGAGATCTTGCCGGAGACCACGTGCGATTCGAAGCAGTCCGGGAGCAGCGCCTTATCGATCTTCAGGGCATCGAGGACCGGTTTGCTCCATCGACGTCGGCGGACGTCGAGGAGGAGTGTCCCGGAGGCGTCGGAGACCTCGGTGGCGAACTCACCCGTCAGGCGGAAGCGAACGTAGTCCTTGGGGAGGAGGATCTTGGCGGTCTTGTCGTAGATGCGGGGCTCGTGTTTCCGCACCCAGAGCACCTTGGGGGCGGTGAAACCGGTGAGGGCCGGGTTACAGGTCAGGCGGATGAGTCGTTTGGCCCCGATGGTTTTGGTGATCTCGGCGCACTCCTCGGCGGTGCGCTGGTCGTTCCAGAGGATGGCCGGCCGGAGGACCCTGTGGTTCTTGTCCAGGAAGACGGAGCCGTGCATCTGCCCGGAAAGCCCGAGGCCGGCGACCCGGTGGCCTTTGACCCTCGCCTTGCGGAGCACCCGGCGGATGGATTTCACGGTCCCCTGCCACCAGTCCTCGGGAACCTGCTCCGACCAGAGAGGTCGGGGCGCGTAGAGCGGGTATTCCTCCGTGACCGAAGCGAGGATGTTCCCCTTCTCATCGGTCAAGAGTGTCTTGGCCCCCGTAGTGCCGACGTCGATGCCGCAGAGAAGTGCCATGCTCGGTCTCCTCTCTCAGCCTCAATCCTGGTGCTTCTCCAAATGGTAAAGGAAGAAGGGCGTCCACTTGGTGGCCTGGCCGAACTCCTTGAACCGGCTGACGTGGGAGTTCCTGATACCTGAGCGAAGGGCCTCCCCACCGATGCGCAGGAACTTCTCGTCTCCCGTCAGTTCGTAGCCATACTGGAAGGCGGGCAGCGACAGCAGGTCAATGATGCCTCCGTAATGACTGTTGTAGAGCTGGTAACTGGTATCGATCGGGCCGCCCACACCTTTGTAAAGGATCTTCCGCCTGAGTTTCTGCACCTTCGGGTCCCAGCCCGCGTTCATCACCCAGTAGGCGGCCTTGACCGCAGCCTCCCTGGCCCGCTCTTCGCCGGTGATTTCGTAGTACTTGGCCAGCCCGGGAAGCAGACTCGACGCCGTGAGCCAAACGCAGGCGCCTTTCCCATAGGAGTAGTGCCAGCAGCCATGCACCGGGTCCTGTGTGCCCCGCTCGCGCCTTTCTTCGGGGATGCCTTCGACCGGGACGCCCAGACGGAAGTCGACGATTCTTTTGGCCCCGTCCAGGTAGCGTTTGTACCCCGTCGCTTTGTAGAGTTCGCAGAACTGGAAGAGCGGGATGCCACTGTCGCGCTCGGAGGGGGTGATTCGGCCGACGTTCATGGGCTGCAGGAAAAAGGTGATCATGGCATCGCCTTGGCCCACGGCCGTCTCGTAGGCGTAGGGATCGCCGGTCAGGTAGTAGTAGAAGAGGCAATCCCAGGCGCCTTCGGAGAGGGCGGGTGTCATGGCGCTGGTGGTGTGGGTCCTGTGGTAGGAGTGCTTGCCACCGAGCATCAACTTGTCCCAGGTGTGGGTGGCGTAGTGGCAGGTATCGACGTCGGCTAGGTGGTAGAAGTGCTCGCGGGCTGTCTTGAAGTAGGTGTACTTGCCTGTTCGCATGTAGTGCAGGAGCAGCGAGAGCACCACGTTGTACTGGTTGTTCCCGTAGCCGGCCGGGTCGCTGTAGATCCAGCAGCCGAAGTTCTTCAGCCCGTAGATGTGCTGTCGCTCGCGCTGGCCAAGGGCGAAGTCTGATAGACGGTCTGCCATCCCGTCGTACTCGGGCATCGTCGCCGTGCCGAACCGACCACCAAAGACGCCTGAGCGGGAGAACCACTCAGGGTTGGCCCACATGAGAGGCTGCTGGCAGGCTTTGCCGAAGGCGGCAGCGACCGCTTCCGGGTCCTTGGCCGAGTGGCAGAGGAGGTAGATGTTGTGGGTCTTGGCCATTCCCTGGGCGAAGTCGTTGTACCGTCCGGGAATGAGTTCCAGACGAAGCATACCGTCGGCGGTCACCCCCATCGCCTTGGGGAACAGTTGCCAGAAGTCTTCAATCCCCACGGCCAGGGCCACCTTGCCCATGCTGAGGTCCATCCAGCCGGGGAACCGTCCCTCGCGTTGGCCCCGGTTCCTGCCCCGGCGTACGAGCATTGCCTTTTCATCGATCTGGGCGGCCCGAAACCGTCCGGGCCATACTTGAGAGCGTTGAGTCAACGGCTGGGTGATACGCTCAAGGGAGCAGCCGAGCAGCCAGGTCACCTCCGCCTGCTTCAGCGGTGTGGGTGGGAAAGTGTAGCCCTTTTCTGGCTGGCCTTCGGTGTTGATGAGCCGATGGCTGATCTCGACCAGCGGCGAGCCCGCAGAAACTGAAAGCCTCAGGTCGTAACTGTAGAACGTGCCTCGCCCGTTGGTGAACTTGCCTTTCGCCCGCACGACCGCTCGAACCGGCCCACGCTCGACGACCTCAAGTGTCGGTGTGCTCTCTGCCGCGCTGAACGTCGCTCCGCTGCCGTTCTGAATGGTCACCGACATGCTCTTTAGAACGACCTCGTCATCGGCAAACTGACCGTCGCCATCGGCGTCGTAGGACAACTGGTCGACGAGGGCGAAGGGCTGCTTGCGAACCAGCACCTTGAGCACTCCGTTGCTGATGCGGTAGCCGTCAGCCGACTCGCCGATGGTAACGGGCTGTTTGGGCGCGGGGGTGGGGTCGCCACCCGTGCACGTAACTGTGAAAGTCTGCCTTTGACCCGGCCCGAAATCAGACACGAAAGAACAGGCAGCCGCCCGCAGCGACCCATCCGCCACCCAACGGCCGAGTTCTCTCCACTGCGCCGGCAGGGGCACGCCATCGGGGCCGAAAAGGCGCAGTTGGTCGGTGCTTCGCACCAACCCCTTGGGGAAGGGCACCCCGCAGGTGACGGGCCACTTCTGCCGAAGGGCGTCCGCAGGCTCGACGATGGTGAGCGGAATCGCCTCCTGGGCCAGGGCCATGGCCGGCAGCCCGCTTAGCGCGCAGAGAAGGCCGGCGCACAGTTTCAGCATCAGTTGTTGCTCCCTTCGCTGCGGGCCCCCCGCACGTACTCATCCACGGCCTGGCGGATGGCCAGCAACCCACGAAGGGGGGCATCGAGCGGCACCGCGCATTCCGGGGCGATGATGTCGATACCGGCATCGAGCGCGGCTCGCACTTCACGTCGAACGCCGTCAACGTCGCCGGAGGCCAGCGTCACCGGGTCGTTCACCCCACCCATGAGGGCCAGCCGGTCGCCGGCCAACTCCCGGGCTCGCGCCGCGGGGACCTTGGTGTCGTAGTGGAAGCAGGCAAAGCCGGTGCGGGCGATGTCGGGAAGTCTGTCGCTGGTGTCGCCACAGATGTGGAGCACCACCGGACCCTCGATGCGCTCGGCCAGTTCCTGGTGGATGGGAAAGAGGAACTTTCGGTAGGTCTCGGCGCTGACCAGGTCGCCGGTGGCGTGGTCGCCGAGACACAGGGCATCGGCGCCGGCCTCGAACTGGGCGGCGGCGAAGGTGACGGTCACTTCCTTGAGGATGTCAAGCGTTCGGCGCACCTCATCAGGCCTCAGGATGGTGTCTATGAGGAACTGTTCGGTGCCGAAGAGATGATACGACAGCGTCCAAGGGCCGAAGACCTTTCCCATGACGGCCACGTCCTCGCCGAAGCGCTTCCGCAGCCTGGCCAGGGCTTGCAGGGCCACCTGACATGACCGACGCTGAATAAGATCGGCCGGTATCCGGATGTCGGAGGCGTTTCGGCAGGGGTGTTCGCGCACGTCGGGCATCAGGTCGCGGCGACCCCAATCCACCTCACAGCCCAGGGCCTCGGCCTCCTGTTGGACGCTGAAGATGGGCATGACGATGTCGTGACCCAGGCGGGTGTGAGCCGAAGCAGCTAACTCGGCCATGGCCTCGGGGTCCAGGTGGGCCTGGGGAAAGAAGACGCCCACTTCCTCCATCAGTTCCACCGAGACCACGGAGGTGGCGCTCCCCACCGGCGGCCGGTCCACGGGCGCCCGGCGCAGCGCCGCCAGCACCCGTTCCCGGGACGTCATCCTGGACACCGT
>CBDVDV010000126.1:0-10954 GCA_965372835.1 uncultured bacterium
ACGGACAGAGCTCCGCTCAGTCCGTGCCACCCCATCATTGTCGAGAAACTTAGTGGAAATACCTTAAGCGACCTCAAAAGGTTCCATCTCTTCCACCCGGAAGCCGAGCCCCGGGCCGGTCAGGCTCTCCGTTGAGACTTCACCGTGGACGGGCTGGAAGAGGCGCGGGTGCACCGCGGCTTCGCGCCCGGAGGCGAAGGGGATGAACTGACGAGCGTTGGCCTCGACGCCTCTGAGAGGCTGGACGCGCGCAGCGAAGCCCACCGAATGAAGCAGCGACAGGCCCGGGTTGGTCAGGTCCTGCACCGAGTAGAGGAGCCCCTCTTTGCGGGCCCTGGCCACTGAAAGCAGCGCTGAGGAGAAGCCCTTGCAGGTCTTGAGCGCAATGCCCGACCAGCCCAGGTCGCGAGCCACGTCGATGTCTTCCAGAGAAGAGATGCCTTCGTCAGCGAGCACGGGCTTTCGCTTCGCTACCTCGCTCAGGTCGAAGCGATGCGCGGTGAGGTCGCGCTCGGTGGGCTGCTCCACGTAGAGCAGCGCATCGTAGGCTTGAGGTGCCCGTGCCCGGATTGCTTCGAGCATCTGCACGACGTAGTCGGGGTCAGGGCACATCTCGTTGCTGTCCACCGAGAGGAAGTAGGTGTCGCGCGCCTGCTTCGTCAGTTCCTCTTCGACCACCTTGGAGACGGCGACGACCCGGGCCACGTCCCAGTTCAGGTCCGTGCCTTTGAGTTTGACCTTGAAGCAGTAGACGCCGTCACGCTCGATCCACTCATCCAGGCTGACCGGGAGACCGTCCTGGGGGTCGCTGTCGTCGAGTTCGCTCCGGGTGAGTTTGTCGCCGCCGCCAACCAGGTGGAAGAGGGGGACGGCAGGCTCGAACTGAGGTAACAGATACTCGCTCAGGTATCGGCCCCGGTAGTCCGGCCCAAGCCAGCGGGAAAGGTCGAAGGAGCAGTGCTCAGGCCCGTAGCCGCCGTAGGCGGAGATGTCTGAAGCCTTGCCGAAGGCATCGTGCAGGGCGCAGTCCACGGGCGAGCCGGCGTTGAGTGAAGCCAGCGCGGGCATGGGCTCGTCAAAGTCCATTTCGTCCACCACCTCCTCGCCGATGCGGAGCAGTTCGGACTTGGTGTCGGTGGCGATGACCAGCGGGTGAGCAAAGTCCTGCCATTCGGCGATACGACGCGCGTAGCGCCGGGCGACTTCGCGCATGGCCTCATCGCGCGTCTCCTGCGGTACGACGTCGCTGGGAAAGGCCCAGTTGGTGGAAAGGAGGATGGAGCCCCAGCCTTCAGCGGACCGGCCGGCTTGGCTCTCCACGCGGGCGCGCACGGTCAGCAGTGTGATGGGAAGTGGCTTTGGCGCGCCTCCGGCCTGCATCTTTCGGCCGAAGAGCAGTTGGAGCCGACCGAAGATTTCCTGGAAGAAGGTTTCGACCTCACGCACCCGGATGTCCGAGTCCATCGCCAGTGTCCTTTCGTGGTCAGGCAGGTGGACGGTTCCAGAAAGAGCCGGGGTCCCGTCGGCGTCCGTAGCCGGCCAAGCCGTCGCCCAGCACGAAGACCCGGTTCAGCCATCGGCTTCGTGCACCAATGAAGAAGCGGACCAGGTCGTGCAGCCGACCCTGGGGCTTGTTGAACGGACAGCAGCGAATGCAGTTGGCGCACCCGGTCCCATTGGAGCGCCAGAAGGCCAGGCACTGGTCCACGTTGACGTACCACTTCAGCGCCCCGGGGTTGTTGGAGGGCGTGGGTCCCTCCCACGAGGGCTCATCTCTGGAGATGGACGCGGAGGGGCACTCGTCGGCGCACCTCATGCAGGCGTCGCAGAACTCACGGACGCCGAAGGTGATGGGCGTGTCCGCCACCAGCGGGGCATCGGTCAGCACCTTGCAGAGCCTCACCCGCGGGCCGAACTCACCTGTGATCAAAAGGCCGTTCCGTCCCAACTCACCCAGGCCGGCGTCGATGGCCAGGGGGATGCTCAGGGCGGTGTCGTTGCCGCAGGGAAGCGCCCGCCAACCCAACGTCTCCAGGAAGCGCGCGGTGCAGGCGGTGACGTAGGCCATCTTCGAGTACCCAGCCCCCGTGGCAGCCGATGCCGTCGCCGACGGGCTGGAGCCGATCATTTGGTAATCCATCTCGACGGCGAGCACCACCGCCGTCGTCACCCCGTCGGGGAGTTCGACAGGCTGCTCTTCCCCGTCACTGGCGTAGACCCAGAGCGGGTCAATCCCGGTGACCCCGACCATGCACGCGCCATACATCCGGGCCGCCCGCTTGACGTCGGCGGTGAAGGCGACCCAGTCCTTCGGCTGGTGCCGTTTCTTCTCCTTCTGTTCTGCTGACTCCATGTATTCGCCGTCCACGTCGCCAGCGGGCGTCCGCATCCTATTGGCCATGGTCCAGGCGCCGGCCTGGAGCGCGAAGTCCTCGCGTGAGTAGCCGGGCCTTTCGACGGCGACAATCTCCTCCATCGGTGGCCGGTTTTTTCCGTAGGTCGGAGAGGTCGGATCCCAGCGCGAACGGGCAAAGGAGGTGAACCGGGCGGAGAAGCGCTGAAGTCGGTCACTGAGGTGGACCGGACGCCGCCTGCGCACTTCATCGAGATCGGCGGCCAACTGGGCCTCCGGAGGCACCACCTGCACGGGCTCGGTCGCTTCCCTCTTCTCACTGACGCTCAAGGCTCAGGGTCTCCTGCGCGGTTGGGTCTCCGACCTCTGCGGTTCCACTATGGAAAGGGCCAGGTCGGCGGGGTGATCTCGCGAGCCCCCCGGATGGCTTTCTCGTACATTTCGTCGTCAACGAAGTAGGAGTCGTCCTCGAAGTGCTGACCCGAAAACTCGAAGATCACCGCGTCCTCATCCAGGGCCGTGAACTCGTGCACCCGGCCCTGTTCCATCACTAACACGTCGCCCGGCGCTAACTCCGTCGGCTCGCCATCCACCACCATCCGCACCCGGCCCTTCCAGACCAGGAAGGTCTCGTGCTTCTTCTTATGACTGTGGGCGGGGCAGGTAGTGCCGGCCTTCTGCACCAATATTTTACCACAGTACTGCGGGATGTTCACTATCCAGTACTCGGTCAGTCCGATCTCGGGCCGGTCGATCACTTTCGCCCGTTGGGGCTGAGGCGCCATCGCCTGACTCCTTTCATTCCCGGCTCTTGGCTCTCACCAGATTCGTCGGCCGGGCCCAGGTCAATGACGAAGACGGCATAGATGTCGAGCGCCTTCAGTTCAAGGCTCAGGACGCCCGCCTCCAGGCGGCCGGAAGCCGACCCCGTGCCGTCTCGGTCGGGGGAGAGGAGGGCTGCGTGCGTCACGGTGGCCCCCTCCGGCATCGGCAGCGCTGCTGACACCTGGGCCGGGTTCTCAACGTCGTAGTTGAGCAGGTGCAGGAGGAGCCTGTGCGGTTTGGATTGCTGCACCAGTTCGGCGGCAACGGCCCGCGGCGCCTTGACTTCCAATGGCAGAAACCCCGCGGCCCAGCGCACCGCAGCCAGCAGCGCCTCCGCGTTCTTCGGGGGCAGCCAGTAGCGGTCGCCGAAATGGTTGACACCCGCAGGCGGTTCGGCGGCGGGCTCGATGCGCTCAAGGAAGGCGACACGTCCGCGGCCGTAAGTTGCTTGCAGGAAGCCTGCTTCGTTGGGCTCGGCTTTCTTCTTCTGGCGGGCAAAGACCGGCTCCGGTCGAGTTCGCCGCCATTGGTCGTAGCGGCCCGTCTCATCGGTGACGACCAGCCCGCCACCGGCCCGCGCGAACGCCTTGAGCGCCGCCGCCTGCTCGTCACTCATCGACTCGACGTTGGCGAGCACCAGGCACCGGTACTTGGACAAGTCGTCGAGGTGCGAGTCCATGATGATGTCGAAAGGCACCTTGGCTTCGATGAGGGCCTGCTCGGCTAAGATGACGGACCGGTAGGTGTCGTACAGGTTGTAAGCCAACGACGCCCTGGAACGGAGCACTGCGACGTTTGCACAGGTCTGGGTTCCCAGATACACCTCAGCGTGGCCTGTGAAGAACCGACGGTAGCGCTCTGTGGCTTCGTGCGACGGGCCGCCGCGGATGCTCCCCCCATACATGCGTAGCGGGTGACTGAAGGCGGCCTGTTCAGCGAGTCCCAGCAGGGCATGCCGACGCGATCTGGGACGATTGGAGACGCCCGTCGGCATCCCGAGCGAGCGGCCCACCTTGTAGGTGCGGATGCGGGTGACGACAACCCCGTCGTCGGTGACACCTTGCTGATGACTTTCTTCGCTCGAGAACATGTGAGTGGACTTGCTCACCGCTTCGATGTCCACGCCCCGGCTGAAATACATGGGGTCGGCCGGACCCTTCATGGCGTTGCAGTTGACGGCCAGGTCACTTCGAAGCGAACGGCCGTAGGCGGCAAAGCGATAGAGTGCTGCGGCCTTGCTGGCGCAGACGAAGTCAATCCACTCCTGCATGATGGGGTCGTGGATGGCGCGGATGGCCCGGACCGGGTTGGCGATGGTGAAGACGGGCGGCTCGACGTAGGTGACGTCGGTAAGCCCGCAGCGGTCGCGCAAGCGCTCGCGACCAGCGCGGGTGTCCAGCCCGTACTTCGTCCGCAGGTACTGTCTGAACTTCGCCGTGCAGACCGGACAATGGCAGGTCTCGGGGGCCAGGTTGATGTCGTAGTTGTCGAAGGCGATGATGTCGGCGCCGACCTCCTGGACGGCCACGCGCACCACCTCCTCCATGTAGCGAAGCCAGCCCTCGTTGTTGTAGCAGGGGAGGAAGCGGAAGGATTGGGCCTCGTAGCACAGACGCATGGGTCGGCCGTCCTGGTCGATCTGGATCCACTCGCGGGCCTCGGGCTTCTCCAGCAAGAAGGTCTCGTACATGATGGAGCCGAACTGGATGTAGGTCTCGATGCGGATGCCCAACTCGTGGGCGATGTGGGCCTCCTCCTTGGTGGCCTCGATTTCCTCGCGCTCGGCCGCTAAGCCGAAGCCCTTGAAGAAGTGGGTGCGGATGAGATTGATGCCCTCGCGCTTCAGCCGACGCAGGTTCGTCCGGGTGTGCTCGGCCGCGTAGCGCTCGGCCTCATCTACCCGGCACCGTCCCCTTCGACGGCGAAAGATGAGGGGCTCGTGATGGCCGACGGCAAAAAGCGGGGTGGTCTTGAGCCATTCGGGTGGCGGAATGGTTTTCATGCGCCTTGCTCCTTGTTCTTGATCCTCTGCTGGGTGATACACGGGCGCCAGCACGACGGTCTCCGCCTGACTGTAGCCCCGAGGCTTCTCAGGGTCAAGGTCAGGATGTGCTTTGTCGTTGCAAGCACGGGGGTGCACCGCTATCTTTGCCCCGAGTCAGTTCCGACCGCGATGAGTTTGCAGGAGAGCTTCATGGGTTTGAGAGTGACCACCGATTTCGAAACGGGGCTGGGTGAGGATGCGCGGGTCGAGCAGGAGCATCTGTACGTCGTCGCTCGGTTCCACTTCAACATCCGCATCACCAATCCCACTGAGGAGCGTGTTGACACTGTCGTCCACGCCAAGTACCCCAAAGGCGCTTTTCTGCGCACGGTTCACCTCGCTGGTCGCATCTTCTGCCACAAGGCCGGTGACGACTGGCTCCAGTGGTACCAGGTCCCGGTGGAGAACGTCACCTGGCAGCATCCCCGCAGGAAAGGCGACCCAGGCTGGCTCCTGGTCGGGCTGAGCATCGGCCCGAAGGAGTCAGTTCACGTCAGCACCTTCCCCACCTGGCCGCACCACGCCTTTCTGCGCTGGCTCAAGGCCATCGGAAAGGGCCCGCGGGTCACGGTGAATGTCATGGGCAAGACCGCGGGGGGACTGGATATCCACGTCCTCTCCATCACCGACCCGTCCACGGGAGCAGTGGGCAAAGAAAGGGCGCTCATCCTCGGTGGGGTGCACGGCAGCGAGTACACGGGTCAGTTCGCCGCCCGGGGCATGGTGGAGTGGCTGCTCTCGGACGACCCCTTCGCCCGGCAACTGCTGGAGCACTTCATCTTCGACGTCGTGGTGCAGATGAGCGTTGATGGCGTCGTCTTGAACAGTTACCACAACGAGGCTGACGTGGATTGGCACCACGACTGTAAGGAGGCCTGGGAGGGCCGACCCGCTGCCCCCGAAGCACAAGCTGCGGTGGACTGGATTCGAAAGCACGCTCTTCCCTCCTACTACTTCGAACTGCACGGCGCCTGGCAGGGGAACCCCAACTGGCGGCCCTATCCGCTGCACATCGGCGTGGTGACCGCGTGCTCGGACCTGATGAGGTTCCTTTGGCACCGCGACTACCCGGTCGGCCGAGGCGTGGCGGGGGAGGGGGCCTCGGGTGCGCTCAGTTGGGGGTTCCGCTGGTGCCGGCCGCTGGGTCACAGTGGCAAGGGCTACACGTACCCCGCGCGCGAGGTGACCCTCTACGACCTTCTCCCCAATGACCTGGGCATCCCCACCTTCACCCTGGAGGTCCTTCCGGGCTGCGGACCGACGGGGAACCTGGACTACGACTTCGGCTATGTCCAGTCCGGGCAGGCTGCACTGCGGGCCTTCGTGCGCAGCATCCACATGCTTCGCCGGGAGAGCGAGTACCTGGTCAACGGCCTGCCCGTCGTCGAGGGCAGTCTGCTCCTGGACTTCGAAGTGCAGCGAGGACGTGAACGTTTCTCCGCACGCCTACGCGCAGCGGATACGGACGCGGTGCTTCTCTCTCCGCACAAGAAGGTCTTCGACCGGCGAAGCCGATGCAAAAGTGAGAAGGGCGAGGGTGACGCAGGCGTCACCGTGGACCTGCGCACGACCTATCTCAGCCGAAAGATCCCCTACATCTACGTCTGCGCCAAGGCGAGCGACTTAGGGATGGCCGGCAGTCGACTGTCGCTCGTTCTTCGGAAAGCAAAGCATGGCAGCCATCAACGGGTGGTCACAAAGAAGCGGGGCGATGCGACGGTGCTTGGCCTCTGGCTTCGCCGGGGGGAGAACCGCGGAATTGGCTTCTTCGCTTTGCCTCGCGGCTTCGGTCACGAGCGGAAGGACGTGGTGCCCCTGGCCTACAAGAAGCGCGGACGTGCGGTCGAACTGCGCATCTCCAGCGCGCGCGTGCACAAGTACGAGGACGCCTGTTTCGGCCTGGTGAACCAGCCTGTCATCCTCGTGCCCGACGCCGATGAGAAAGCCCTGTCTCTGGTTGCTGAGTTGGTGGCCGGTCCCTGCAAACTCGAAGCGTCACCGGGTACGGTCATCCAGGCCGAAGACTGGAGTTACCGCGTCGCTCCCGTGGCCGGCAGGCTGGAACTGAGGGTCACCAATTCGCTTCGTCGGCGCCGGGATCTGGTGCTCGAAGTCGAACAGGTCACGGATGCTTCCAGGCTCCAGGCCCGGCTGCCCGGGGCACGTAACTGGAGGAGGGCTGCGAACGTGGAAGGCTGGGAGGTCGCAACCAGGAGCGGGAAACTGGTCGTCTACATCCCCGACCTCAAGGGAACTAAGACACTCGGGCTGCGCATTCGTAGATAAGGAGGACAGACGATGTTGGGAAGTTCGCTTCGGGATTTGGCCAGGCTCAGGGATTGCAGGTCGAAACGCTTTTCCAGTTGGGACACCACCGGTGGCAACCGCGACTCCTGGCGCATCGAGCCCGGCGAGACCAAGGTGCTGGCCGACATCCAGGGCGCCGGCTGCATCACCCACATCTGGACCACCATCGCCTGCCGGGAGCGCTGGTTCCTGCGGAAACTCATCCTGCGGATGTACTGGGACGGAAGCGACGTCCCCAGTGTCGAAGTTCCCGTGGGCGACTTCTTCGGTCTGGGTCATGGCGAGGTGACCTACTTCGTCTCCGAGCCCCTGGTTATGTTCGACCGGGGCTTCAACTGCTTCTTCCCCATGCCCTTCGCCAAGGGTGCGCGGATCGAGGTCGAGAGCCAGTGCACCGAGCACCCAACCACCTACTACTTCTACATCGACTACGAGGAGCACGATGGCATCCCCGACGACCTCGCCCGCTTCCACGCCGAGTGGCGTCGGGTGAATCCCTGCCCGGTGCCCGAGGTCGAGCACGATGAGACCGGCCACCCCCTCAACCCCTCGGACAAGGACAACTACCTCGTCCTCGAAGCGTCGGGGAAGGGGCACTACGTCGGCTGCCACCTGGACATCGACGCCCAGAAGCCGGGGTGGTGGGGTGAGGGCGACGACATGATCGTGGTCGATGACGAGCCCTGGCCGCCCCGGCTCCACGGGACGGGCACCGAGGACTACTTCTGCGGGGCCTGGAACTACAATCGCCTGAACCGCACCTTCTGCTCGCCCTACTTCGGCTACCATTTCAAGACCAACGCCGACTACACGGGCAAGCACTCCATGTACCGCTTCCATGTCCAGGACCCCATCACCTTCGAGAAGTCCATCCGCGTTTCCATCGAGCACGGCCACGCCAACGACAAGGACTTCGACTGCTCCTCCACCGCCTACTGGTACCAACTCCCCATCGCCACCAAGCGTGCTCGGCTCCTCCCCGTCGATAAGCGCTTGCCCCGGGAGTGGGGAGGCGTGCACAGGTAAAGGCCATTATCCTGATCGACGCTGGCCGGTACATTTGGGTCCGCTGATCAGAGCGAAAGGAGCAACTGATGCTACCACACGCATTCGTAGGAGGCCTGGTCGTTTGCATGGCTGTGATGCTGATGGCGATGACGGTCCAGGCGGCCGAGAGCGATGTAGACTCCGAACAATTAAAGATCTTCTCCGGCGAGCCCAGGCTGATCGTCGTCACCGGGTACTCCACGTCCTTCCACTGGTGGGCGTTCCTGCAGCGGAAGATCGACCGGTATTCCAAGGGCGAGCGCGCGCTCGAAGTGCGGACCGCAACCAGAGGTGGTACGCCCATCGCAAAGTGGATGGACGTCAAGACGG
Organism: uncultured bacterium; assembly: GCA_965372835.1. Classification (GTDB taxonomy): domain Bacteria; phylum Planctomycetota; class DG-23; order CBDVDV01; family CBDVDV01; genus CBDVDV01. Next base: position 8,907 of record CBDVDV010000126.1, read on the forward strand.
GCGAGCCCCGTCAGCCCTGGACCCGGGTCCTGCGACCGGCGCTGCAAGCGAAGGGGGACCGACCAGCCATCGTGCTGGCTCAGCAGTCTCTCCAGTGGGTGTTCGGCGAGCAAAGGGAGGGCATCCGAAACGAGCAGGACACGGACAGGATCAAGCAGGGCGCCGACGCGCTCGAGAAATATGTCCGACTGCTGCTCGAGGACGGGGCCGACGTGGTGTTCGTTGGCATGCATATCTACAAGAAGCCGATGGAGCCGGAGATCGGCAACGAACGGCTCGCCCTGGCGGAATTGATGACCCGCAAGGTTCCGAACGTCTTCCCCGGTCCGGACGTCTGGGAACCGACCCGACAGCAGTACCCCAAGGCCTTCGCCGGCGATAGGCTTCACCCCAACTCCATTGGAGCGGAGATCATGGCCCAGATGTGGTTCGAAACACTGCTGAAGCACGACGGGCTGGAGGTCCCCGAATGGAGTCGGCAGGAGATGGCCGAGGCAATCGAGAAAGACCCGGTGGAACTTCGTGAGGGCGGGTTCCAGCGACTGCTTCGCGAGTGGGGAATCCGTCAGCCGACGTGATCGTGCACGAGCAGATATGGAGCCGGTGTTGGGGTTCCACGGCGAGGATGCGAGGCGATGACCGACTACGCAGTACTGGAGGGGACTATATCCGTCGAGGCAGCGCTCAGAGCGCGCAGCAGGGATATTTACACCATCTACATCCACGAAGGGAAGCCTCACAAAGACACCGCTCAATTGGAGAGGTCAGCGCGTGCTGCCGGGGTTGCGGTGGAACGCGCGGACCAGGCGTTCATCCAGGCCCACGCAACAGGCCGAACCCACGGCGGTGTCGTCGCCTTCGTCGGCGAGCGGAGAGTCCTGCAGTTGCAGGACCTGCTCAAGGAAGCGTCACCGCCTTTCATTGTCATGCTCGACGGCGTCGAGGATCCGTTCAACTTCGGTCACGCGCTTCGCGCACTCTACGCGGCGGGCGTCAACGGAGTTGTTGTAAGGCGTCGGGACTGGACCTCAGCCGCCGGGATTGTTGCCCGGGCATCGGCCGGCGCCAGCGAACTTATACCCTTAGCAGAGGCCGAGTCGGCGCTGAGTGCAGCGGAGTTCTTCAGAGCGCAGGGATTGACCATTGCCTGCACGGCGAAGCGGAACGCAGTGTCAATCTATGATGCAGACCTGACTGTGCCACTGTTCCTGTTACTGGGCGGGGAGAGGCGGGGCATCACCCGGTCGTTTGTGGACCGGGCGGACATTCTGTTGAGGGTGCCCTACAGCCGGAAGTTCGGTGCGTCGTTGCCGACTGCGTCGGCAGCAGCGATCATCGCCTTTGAGGTCATGCGACAAAGGAGCAGATGATGTTTGAGGACGAGATGGGTTTCAACCAGGCTGCCCTGATGCCCGACCCGCTCACGCGGCGGGGCGTCGAACTGTGGCTTGAGCGCGTCCTGGGCTACTACGGCGAGGACGGCGGCGTGGACGTCCAGATCATCGCCGGCCAACTGGCCCTCACCGAAGAAACCCGGGAATACATCTACGAGGGCGACTTCACGCCGAAGGCGATTGACTACGTCCCCGGCTCCCGTCCGCTCCTGGAAAAGACGCTCAACGACGTTGTCAAGCCTGCTATGTCGGATCAGGAGAAGGCCCTGGCCATCATGCGCCGGTGTCGGGACAACCGCGACCGCGGCCTCAAGGGTGGCAACTGGGCGGGCGGCTCGGAGGAGGAACTCCTGAAGCGGGGCGCCATCATGTGCAACGAGATCTCCCGAGTTTTTGCCTGCCTGTGCCAGATCGCCGGGCTCCGGGCGCGGGTCATGTGCGCCCACATCTCCGGGCACATGATGAGCGAGGTCGAGGTGGATGGGCAGTGGTGGTGGATCGATTCCATGCAGGGCTGCTACTGCTTCACCGACGACGGGTCGCCCGCTTCGGCCTGGGACCTCTGGCAGGACCCGACACTCTTCGAGCGCCAGGGCAAGGAGCAACTGAAGGACTGCCGACCGACGGGGCCCTTCAACGGCGACTTCCCCGAGG
>CBDVDV010000127.1:0-10802 GCA_965372835.1 uncultured bacterium
GGCCCAGGAGTACTGGATGCGGTGGACTCCCTCCTTGAGGGAGAGGCTTCGGGTCTCCCGCACCAGGGTCAGGTCCTCGGAGTTATAGATGGGCAGTTGGACACTGTCTCTGGGAGGAACCGTGGCCAGGTCCACGTTCCGGGCCTGGGCCGAGGTAGCCACTACCAGCAGGGCCAGGACAACGCAGAACGGTGTGAGCATGCGCGTGTTCATTGTCCGGCCCTCCTTACCATTCGTTCCTGAGGAAGAGGTGCACCGTGGCCACGACAGGTTTCACCTCGGCGTCGCCCTTGGGAGCAGCCTTCAGTGGGATGTGCAGTTCCATCTTGCGCGCGTCCTTGCGCTCGATCTGCTTCCGGGGTAGGCTGGTGCCCTTCTGGACGACCTCCCACTGGGCGTCGCGGTCCTTGTGACCGCAGAATGCGTTTCGCAGTTGATTCATGTCCTCGACGATGTCCAGCACCACGGCGTCCTTCTTGAAGTTTTCGATGGTGTACTTGAGCACCACTTCCTGGTGGAAGAGGTTCCCCTCGACCTTGTGGCGGACGTTCTCGTCGATGGTCCGCTTGACGACGACGTCGCGGGCGAGGCCCAGGTAGAGTTTCATCTCATCGTCGATGGGCGTGAACTTCCCCCAGTCCTCGCCGATGAAGGCCTCGCCCCCCCGACCGTCCTTCTGGAAGATGCGGACCTTGCCGTACTGAAGCGGGAAGACGCCCAGGTTGTGTTTCTCGTCATTGGTGAGGACGTAGCGCATCCCGACGTAGCGCTGGTCGGGCTCCTCCGGCACCGGCGGCCCGGTCCACCAGTTGAAGGTATAGGTCTTCTTGATGGGGACGTCCGTGAACTTCCAACTGAGCATCTGCTTGGCCTCGTTCATGCCCACCTCTCGGTGGAAGTAGTTTCCGAAACCGGCCCAGATGCCTGAGGTGCCGAACTCCTCACCGGAGAAGTTGTCCAGTCGGATGTACTTTCGCAGGGCCAGCGTCGACTCGTCGTGCTCGGCCACGGCCCGGTAGTTGAAGGAGCGGCGGAGGTTGGCGATGATGTAACTGATGCGCACGCGGGTTGCGAAGGGCTCCTCGGCATAGACTTCCCAGACCAGAGCGTTCTCACCGGGCGGATAGGCCACGTTGATGACCCGGATCATCTCCACCTTACCATCCGGCCGAACCATGGAGGCAGGATCGCCCTCACCTTTCGGCCGAGCGGGCATCTCCACCACGCGGAACTGAATGGTCCCCTTGTCGATAGCCGTGTTCGACCAGGAGAAGTCGATGTGGTTGGTTCCGCGAAGGAGGGTGACGATCCGCTCTTCCTCGACGAGGGTCGCCCGGGGATTGTCCAGTTGTACCTCGACGCGTTCTCGCACCGGCAGTGTGGTCAGTTTGATCCGGCCCAACGCCGGCCGCGCGGCGAGCAGCGACAGCACCGCTGCACACGCCAGCACGGTCACGCGCAAACCTGCTCGGCCCTTCATCGTCGTCTCCTTTCCGCAAACGAGTTAGTCTTACAAGGTCAGACGCACAGCCGGAGGCAAAGTTCCTGGGAAAACCGGTCTCGTTCCCGTCACCACCGCTGCCAGGGCTTCTGCTCTTGGCCCGCGAAGCCCACGAGGCCATTGTACCGCTGGAGCCGGTTCTGCGAAGGCCAAAACGGGTGGGCGATCAGATTTGTGGGGAGAATGAGGCCGTCGTGGTCTCCCTGCAGAGGGCACCAAAGTCTCCGGGGTGGCCCACCCGCGAAAATGGGTGAAATTCCCGCGTGCAGGAGGCGTTTGCCCGGGCCGACCTCTAAGGCCGGTGAGAGACGGTGAGAGATGCGTCCTTCCGCCGAGGCGCGACCTCAGAAGGCTGTGGGAGGCACGTAGTCGCCGTCCTTCCCGCGTGCATCTTGGAGCCTTGTGCGCTGCTGGGCCAGAACGTCGAAGACGATCTGGGGCGTATCTGAGACCTGGGTCCGATAGATGCGCTCGATCCGATCGAGTTTCCTGAGGGCCTCAGGAATTCGAAGTGTGAACTGCTCGGCGTACTCCTCCGGTGTGTAATCCTTGCTCAGCACTTCTTTGAAAAGTCGTTTCAGGTCCTCGTACTTCGGGATGTCGCCCGTGGGTGTGCGCACGGCTCCGACGTCCTCGTGGACGCGCAGTTCCATCCACTTCATCCACACCCTCTTATCGCTCATACCCGTGAGGTACTCGCCGTCCTTGCCCTTGAGAAAGTAGTTGACGGCGAAGATGAGGGGCGGCCGCTCCAGGTCTTTGACAAAGTCGAGGTGATTCTGAATATACCGTCCCAACGGGAGCGACACGAAGTCGAGGTTGGACATCGGCTGAAAGGCCCTGACCCCCTGCTGGCCGAGCGTGGCGGCGGTGCTTTCCGACTCCAGGCTGGCGCCCATGGTGATGACCCCGTGGACCCAGTCGAAGGACTGCTGTACGGGCACCCAGGTGTCCGAGTCGCGTCCACCATAAACGATCCCTCCCACGGGCACGCCTTCAGGGTCGTCGGCCCGCTCGTCGCGGTTGCTCAGCGCACTCATCCTGATGGTGTACCGGGCGTTCTTGTGCGCCGCGGGAATCTGGTTGCCGGCTTCGTCCTTCTTGCCTCGATGCCACTCGCCTGAGTAGTTGATGCCCCGCTCGGGGTGCTGGCGGCCGTCGCCTCCCCAGTAAGGCACCCCGTCGGCAACCAGGAGGTTGGAGAGAATCACCTCACCGGGGCTGGTGATGGCCTTCCAGATGATGGGGTCGTCCTCGGGGTTCACATCCTGGATGATTCCGAAGATGCCGCTCTCGACGTTGACGGCGTAGACCCGGTCGCCTTTCTTCCTGAAGTAGGCGATGTCGTCGCCGACGATAGTCTCGCCCGGGATCATCGCCGTCGAGGTCTTCCCACAGAAACTGGGAAAGGCGCCGGTGAAGTAGGTGACCCGACCACCGGAGCCGTGCACGCCCATGATGAACATGTGCTCGGCGAGCCAGCCTTCACGGTCCGCCTTGCGAATGGCCAGACGGAGCGACAGTTTCTTGAAGCCGACCGTGTTGCCGGCGTACTGCGTGTTCACGCTGTAGACGACCTCGTTTTCGATACCGACGTAGATGCGCCGCTTGGCCACGTTGGCACTCACACGGTTGGTGAGTTGGCCAGCCGAATGCAAGACCCTGAAGAACTCCCCGGAGTCCCCCAGGGCCCTGAACTGCTCGTAGCCGCGACGGTAGAGCAGGTGGTTGCTGTGAGCCACGTAGAAGGAATCGGTGACCTGCGCTCCCAACAGCGAGAACACGGAGTTGGTCGGCCCCAGACAGAAGAAGCACACCAGCATCTGCCGGCCGGTCACTGCGCCTTTCAGGTAGTCTCGTATCTCGGCCAGGCCTTCTTCTTTGTCGACGGCGTTCAGGTTGGCCCCGAGTTCCATGCCGGGAGGGACGAGGTATTTGGTGTTGGCCCGGTCTCGCGCCTGGTCGTGGTAGCCGTCGAAGTGGATGGTATGCCCCTGGGTGGCCAGTGGGGTCTCTTCTCCGGTCTCAATGGCTCCTTGGCGAATGTATTCGATGTCTTCGGCTGCATCCGTGCACACGAAGACGGAGTCAGGAGTGCAGAGTTGGATCGCATGTGCGACGAAGCGGTGCAGTTTCGGATTCTGCAGGCGCATCAACTTCTGGTAGTTCTCGCCGGTGAGTTTGGCTTCAAGGATCTCTTGGTAGCCTTCTTCCACTGTGTGGTTCCTTTTCGTCCCGCAGGCGTCTTCCGGGATAGGGGTCTCTCATCGTCTTGATTCGGCGTCCACCACAGACATACCACAGTGGCAGGAATCTCTTCCCGGGTTGGAGGTCTGCCCTTCGCCCCGGCAGCTAGCCGACCCACCTGCGAACGTCCACCCCCTGTCGTTCCGCCAAGTGACCGGCCTTTCGACTGATCGGACAGGAAGGGCCACTGCGGGCAAAACGAGAATAATAGTCAATCTCCCCCCCATGTCAAGGGGGAAACAGCCGAGACCGTGGTCTCAGCGTGAGAATGCAGCGGGAGCCGCCGCAATCGACCCCCGGGCAAGGGCCACGGTGCGCCCCTCTCTAATGGTAGCCAGGCTTACGCGGCGAAGGTTTTGCCCCGTGGGGTCCCACCGAATCGTACCGGTGACACCTTGCCAGGGAGAGGCGGCCTGGAGCGCGTCCCGGATGCGGACTCGGTTCAGCCCGCCCTGCCGGATGGCGGCGATTAGCAGACGCGTGGCATCGTAGGCATGGGCTGCGGCATAGTCGGGCGCGCAGCCGGACCTCTGCTCGAAGCGCCGGGCAAACTGCCTGGCTCGGCCGTTGCCTTCCGGGTCGAAAAGGAGCGGGAAGACGACGCCTTGGCCGGCCTCCCCTGCCTCCTCGATAAAGAGGGCACGGCCCATTGTCGCCGAGCCAAACACGGGTACCTCCAGGCCGCGCGTGTGCAGCGAACGAACCACCCGGGCGCTGTCAGCGGCCCCGGCGATAACCACGATGGCCGCTGGCCCGGCCGCAGCGGTACGTTCCATCTGGAGGGCCAGCGCCCCAGGTGCGGCGACCCCCGGCGTGAAGGTGAGGTGAAGGGCGGGTGTGGCCTGGCGGCGTCGAAGTGCCAGGAGCAGTTCGGCCGTGAGCATGCGGGCGTCGTGACCGGTGGCTGAGAGCACCACGAAGGGACGCTCGCCCGCCACCGCCAGCAGGGCCGGAGCCAACACCGGAGCCTGCACGTGGTCGCCCGGCGCCAGGGAGAAGACCCAGGGCACGTTGGCCAGGTTCACCGTCTTGTCGGTGCTGACGGGGCTGACCAGGGCCAGCCGCGCTTTGGCTACCACCTGTTCGGCCAGGTGGGTGCTTCCGCCGTCTGCCGAGCCGATGAGCGCCCAGACCTTCTCCCGGTACACCAGGCGGGTGAGTTGGGAGACACCGGTACCCCAGGGGTTCTCAGACCAGCGAGGCACCAGGCAAAAGGGCACTCCCTTGTAGCCACCGGCGGCGTTGGCCTCCTCTACGGCCAGGGTGGCAGCGCACCACAGGGGTCCGCCTCTGGGGTCGGCGGGGTCAGAGGGGGCGAACCAGCCGATTCTGACTTCGGTCAGGTCGGTGGGGTCCGGGTCGCAACGGCCGGGCCCGGCGTAGGTGGCGGTGACCGAGCGGGTCCGGAAAAACGGTTCAACGCCGAGGCGTCGGCTGAATGCGTCGTCCGGTTCAACGCCCCAAGCCACGACGCAGACTGCGCCCAGTGCTGCTACGATGCAGCCCAGGAACCCCGCCCGCCTCGACGGCTGATCGCCCATGCTCAGTCTCCCACGGCGGCTTCATCCCCACTCAAGGGACTCTGTGAGACGACAGGAACCTGTGACCGCGGACCGATGTAGCCCCGCAGGATCTGCAGGTCTTCGCGGGAATAGTACTTCCACCGCCCACCTTCCACCCGGGCCAGAAAGACTTCGCCCAGGTCGTCCAGGCAGGCGCTCAACGGTATCTCACCCGTCACCCCCGGGAAGGGCACGGTGCGGTAGGCTAATACGTCACGCATCTTGGCCCGGTTCAGGCCTGCTTTCTGGATGGCCCAGATGAGCATGTTCATCCCGTCGTAGGCGTGGGCGGCATAGGTGTCCGGCTCGACACCGAACCGCTTTTGGAACCGCTCGCGCCACCCCTTCAGGACGGGGTCGTCACGGTCAGGGCTCCAGGGGTAGGCGCAGATGACACCCTCGGCGTTGTCGCCAGCAATCTTCAGGAACTCCTCACACACGTGACGGTCGCAGCCGAAGAAGGGCTGCTTCATCCCCATGGCCCGCATCTGGTTGAGGATGAGGGCACCATCGGGCGCGTCCCCCCAGTGGACGATGGCTTCAGGGTTGAGTGCCTTCATGCGTTTCAGTTGCAGGGAGAAGTCCTCTGCACCGACCTGGTAGGCCATTTCGATGAGCAGGGGATGACCCAGCCGTCGGCTGCCGTCACGGACTTCACGGACGCCGAACCGCCCGTAGCGATTGCTGGCCCGGATGACGGCCACTCGAGTGTAGCGCAGTTTGCGGTAGAGGTAGTCGACCAGCAGGTAGCTTTGCTGGCGGTCGTCGCTGATGCAGCGGAAGACCCAGGGGATGTTGGTCTCGATGAAGGTGGGGTCGGTGTCGCCCGTATTCATCATGGCGATTTCGGCCTTCAGAGCCACCCGGATGGCGATGTGGCTGTTGGCCCCATCGATGGTGCCCAGGACGGCCCAGCAGCCCTCCTTGTACGCCATGTCGATGATCTCGCTGCCTGAGGCGCCCCAGAGGCCGTTGTCGTTGTGGACCATTATCTCGAAGGGCACGCCTCTCTTCCGGTAGCCCCCCCTCGCGTTGACTTCCTCAACGGCCAGTTTGGCGCCGCGGAGCATCATCACCCCGAGGGGCTCTTCGTGGCTCTTGCCGCCCGTGGCCACCGAGACGGTGGCCATGATCGGGCCGATGAAACCGATGCGAACAGTCTCCACCCGCTCGGGTTCCGGGATGGCCCGGCCGGGACCGGTGTACTCCATTTGCTCAAGGAAGTACTCTTTGAACGGCTTGACGTGACGGTACGGGACCACGTCAACCGGGGAGTGAGCGTAGTACTCGTCCACCTTGAGGGGAAGGCCGGGCTGCGTGTAGTAGTCAAGGTCGATAGCCTTGAGAACCCTTTCGACCTCCGCCTCCGCCGGGTCTTCCTCAGCGATTGCGAGCGAAGACATCGCCACCAGCGCCAGGCAGACGACGAGCGCGGCCAGGAGTCTCGGAGCACTGACACGGCTACGGAGACCGTCGAGCACTGTGTGCACACCGATGCGGAGTTTCATCACCTCTCCTCTTCGCCCGTGGGGGCGCCAACAAGAACTTCCCGTGCCGGCCGTTCGTCGGGGGCCTCCCCGATCTGGACGGGGCGGAGCCCGCCGTAGTAACCGTCACCGATGCCGTGGGCCAGGCCCTTGGAGGTCCCGATCCAGACGTCGTTGCCGTCCAATTCCGTCCAGAGGGCGTAGTTGTGGGGCAAATTGGGCCCCGTGGTGATTTCTTTCAGAACTTTGGTGCCTCGCTGAATGACGGCCTTGCCGGTGTGTGTGGCGTGGTCGCTGGTGTAGGTGACCCAGGTATCGGTGGGGAAGTCGGCCAGCACGCCCACTCCTTTGTCGGTGGCGAACCAGCACTCGTTGGCACTGCGGCCCATGACTGCATTGCCGAAGTCGCTGGGGAGTCCACACTCGTGCTGATAGTAGCCCCGCCAGTGCCGACCGTCGTAGCGGCTCATTCCGAAATAGGTGGCAACCCAGAGGACCTCGTCCACGTAACTGACGCCCGTGGTGATGACGTGGACGATGCCGTCGTCGCGGTAGAGATCGATCTCCATCTCTCCGTCCGGGTCCACGTAGTCCTTCCATTGATTGGAGGCCACGTCGTACTCCAGGACCCCGGCTCCCCAGATGCCCAGATACACCTTGCCGTCGGCATAGCAGCACCCGTAGTTCCAGATCTCCTCCATGGGAGCGTTCTTCTCGGTGTAGATGCTCCATTCGCCGGTCACGGTGTTGAACCGGCTGGCTCCGGCGGTGGTCGCACACCAGACATTGTCGTTCTCAATGCAGACGCCGTAGACCACGTCGTTGACCAGGCCGCTGTTGAGTTGGTGCCAGTGGTCGAATCGACCACCACTGAACCGTGCCAGTCCACCCCCGAAGAGCCCCAGCCATAGGTCACCCGTCTTGGGGTCCACGTCCAGGGCCGCGACCACCCGCCAGGGAAGCCCGTCCTCTTCCTTCCACGACCGCCAGGTGCGGGTGCGCTTGTTGAAGCACCCCAGGCCGCCTTCGGTGCCGACCCAGATCAAATCTCCGTCGGCTTTGACCGCGAAGATGTGGTCGTTGGGCAGGCCGTTCTCGGTGGTGAACTGCTCCCATTTGGTGTAGACGTAGGGCAGGCCCGGTTGGTCAGCCTGATCAGTCTCGGCCCGCTCGGCCGACGGCTCCCCGCCAGCGCCCTGGCACCCGACCATTCCCAGGCCAAGGAGGGCAAGCGCCGCCAGTGCCCCTCCGGTGAGCCACCGCGACATACGGTGTTCCTTTCCGCCCATACGAGTCGTAGGACACTTACAGCGTTTTCAGGTACTCCACCAGGTCGTTGAGTTGGTCCTTGGTCATGTCGCCACTGACCCCGTGTTTGTCGTCGGGGTTATACCTTGTCCAGAGCTCCTCCAGCGTCTCTGAGATGCCGTTGTGGAGGTAGGGGGCCGAGTCGTAGATGTTGCTCAGGTGTGGGCTGTCGAAGTTACCCGTATGGTCAAGCCACATCCTGGTGCCCACGTCGTGCCTTTGCCGGTCGGTGAAGTAAGGCGGCGGATGGCAGGCTATGCAGCGGTTGTTCTCCGGTATGACCCGACCGTCGTTGGTCATGGTCCGTTCGAAGACTGCCTTGCCCTGACGCTGGGCTGGGGTGAGTTTTTCACCCACACCCCGGTAGCGGTTAGGCGGTCTGGGGATGGTACAGATGTAGGTGTCCAGAGCATCGAGTTCCTCGGAGGTGAAGGGGTCGATGCGGGTGAAGAACACGGCCAGGCGCGGCCCGCACTGGCGCTTGAGGCTGGGGTTGGTACCTTCCCACTTGAAGGGGGCGGTGTCCAGTACACCCCGCAGGGTGCGGTTGTCCACCGGTGCGGTCCCGATACCGTCCGGCTCAATGTCGTAGGTGAGTCCGTCGATGTGACCGTCGGGGTGACACGAATGGCAAGAGAACTGCCTGTGAAAGGTGGCCTCGGCGCTGTGGAAGATGCGGTTGCCCCAGCGGATCTTGCTCACCTCCTTGGGCCCGCCCAGGTCGATGCTTGCCACAGCTTCAAAGCGGGCCATGTCGATGACGGTCACGGTGTCGTCCAGCGCATTGGCGACGTAGGCCGACCTGCCGTCCGGGCTGACGAGCACACCCCGCGGACTTATCCCCGTCGGGATGTGGGTGACGACGAACTCGGTGGGCTTGCCCAGGTGGTTGGGGAAGACGTGCTCGCGCTCGTACGCAGAGGCTTTCGCAAGCATGGAGAGCAGTTTGTCCACATCGATCACCGCCACCCGGTCGGAGCCGCTGCTGGTGGCCAGGGCGTAGCGGCCGTCGGGGGTGAAGGCGACATCGTCGACGTCGGGGAAACACATATTCGGCTCGTCCAGGAGCACCTGGTCCACCCGGCCGTCGCGCCAGATAAGCCCCAAGCCGTTGGTGATGGTCCAGCCCTGGAGCAGTCGGGTCATCGGCACCAGGTTCTTGGTGCGGTTCAGGGTGATGAAAGCGAACTCCCCACTCGGGTGCCAGTGCACCCCGTGGAGGAGGTTGGCAGCCGGCACCACGATGCGGTCTTCGACCACGGCCCGCGCCGTGTTTATGACCGTGACCTCGGACACCGACGGCGCGCGGAAGGGGACGAACCGGCTCAGGTTGTTGGTCACCAGTATGCGGGTGCCGTCCGGCGACAGCGAAAGCGACCAGGGACTCCTGCTCGCTGACAGCCGTTTCACTTCCCGCAGCGTCTCGGCGTCCAGGACCGAGATGCTATCGGCAATGGTGTTCAGCACGTAAATGAACCTGCCCTCGGCGTCGGTGAGAACGCCGTGCGGTTCGTCGCCCACAGGAACGGTCTTCACCACCTTACCGGTGGCCGTGTCGATGACCGAGAGACTGTCATCCAACCGGTTGGTGCAGTAGGCCCAGCGGCCGTCGGGGGAGAAGCAGACGTCGTTCGGCTGACCACCAGACGGTATCTCAGCGACCTTTCTGCGACTCTCTGTGTCAATGACGATCACCGTCCCTGAGTCCTCGCAGGCCACGTACAGCTGCTTGCCGTCGGGTGAAAGGGCCAGGTTCAGAGGGGTCTTGTACGTCGGCTCCTCGGCTGTCCCTTCCTTTTTCTCGGGACGGGTCGGATGAGCGACGGCCTTCACGGCTTCTTTGAAGTTGAACGCCCGACCGTGGGCGCTGCCGTGGCACCGCGAACAGGTTTCCTCGGTAATCTCCCAGAGGCCGGCTTGCCGAGCGGCCCGTCGGTCGTGCATGACGGCCTCGGGAGAATACTCACTTCCGGGCCCGTGACAGGCTTCGCACTGGACGCCGTCCTCGACCACGAATCCCTCTTGGAACCTCTTCTTCGGCGAGCCGAACCCTGTGGTGTGACAGCGGAGACATTTTGGCGACCGAAGGGGGTCGCCGGTCAGGCCTTCATGGCGGGCCATCGCCACGCCCGCAGGAGTGCCCAGGACCGCATATCCCTGAGCATGCGGGCCCATGCGCCACTTGCTCGCCTGGTACCCCATCATGGGCCCGCTGTGGCAGCGGGCGCAGGACTGCGATCCGACGTAGCGAGGCGAGTCGGGTTTGCCCTCTTCGCCCACGAGCCGGTCGAGCGGGTCGGACGGTGTGGGTTCAGGTGCGTTCTCAGGTCTGGGATGGGCGATGGCCTTCATCCCCTTGTCGATGTCCAGCATGGGAGAGGAGAGGACGGCCACATGAGAGCCCTTTTCCAGGTGGCACATCATGCAGGGCTCAGGTCCTGGGACCTCCATAGGCATCGGGGTCCGGCCTTCCTTGGGCATCATGCGCTCAGCGACGTGTTCGCTGCCGGCGCCGTGACAAGACTCGCACTGGACACCGTCGGCGAGGCGGAAGGCGTCCTCCTTCTCCCAGTCCTCGGTGTCGGCGGCGGCAGCGTGGCAGTTCAGGCAGATGGGTGAGTCGTGGGGTTCCTGAGGGATGCCACTCAGTTCGGCGATCTTCTTGGCTTCGGGCTTGGCCAGGGTGGCGTAGGCCAG
>CBDVDV010000128.1:0-10686 GCA_965372835.1 uncultured bacterium
AGATAGACTGAGTCGGCCGTGACCGGCCGCGTAACTACAGTTAATGGTGGAAGCATCACCTTGGTTTGCCTACCCGTACTGAAGTCCGGAAGGGGTCAGATTGTGAGTGCCGAGTTTTCGACTATCATGGTTCTCTGCGTTCTTGCAGGCTGCTTGCCAGTGCTGGCCGAGGATGGAGCCGCGTGGTGGAACGCGAGGTGGCGGCTGCGCACAACGGTCGCCCGGCCTGCTCCCTATCGCGACGATGCGCCACGACCGGTCGAGGTGGCAGTGAACTTCCCGTTGCTGCTGGAGCGCGCGGGCGTTCCTGGACAGTTCGACCCAGCCTCTCTGCGCGTCGTCGAGCGCAGCAGCGAAGGGCCCGGGGGCCCGGTCGCCTTTGCCCACCGTACCGAGTTCGACCCTGAGGAGGGCTGCGAACGGACCTATCTCGCGTGGATCGCGCGGCCGAAGATCGACCAGGGTGGCGCTTATGACATCTACTTCGACACGAAGGACCGCGGCATCGAGGCTCACGAATACGATACTGACCTCCTGCCGCCGGAGAACCTGCTCATCAACCCCGGCTTTGAGGACGAGGTCGACGGCCTCCCGGTCGGTTGGGAGGTGACGCCCGCGGAACTGGTGCGCATTGGGAGGTTCGCGCACACCACCGGTGAGCGGTCGCTGAAGGTCGTCGTCGACCAGAACAGCCCCGAAGGGGTCGAGCGCGAGGTCACCATCTCCCAGACGATGGATGTGCACGGGTTCGCCGGGCAGGAGATGGTTTTTGAGTGCGACCTCCTGGCCGAGCGCGCGGCCTATGGCGCGCCGGTCTCCATCGAACTCCAGCAGTTCCGCGCAGACGGCTCGCGCATCCTGGAATACGCCATCGAGTCCCGCTGGCTGACCATCGAACTGGCCGAGGGTCAACTTGTGCAATTCTGCGAACGCGGGAGATTCAGTCCGGAGGCAGCCAGCGTAAAGGTGCGCATTCGCATCCGGTGCTCGCTGAGAGACGCGGACACGGGGGACTTCATTACGGGCCCCGAATCCTTCTTCACGGTATGGCTCGACCGCCTGGTGCTCCGCCCGGGGGAGCGCTGGCCGTGGCCGGCGGCCAGCAATGCCGGTTTCGTGGAGGGCGCGCTGGAGGAGGCTCCGCTGGGCCGCGGTTTCGAGTTCACGGGACAGCGGCGGCTGGCCTTCAACGGCGCCTCGGAGGGCACCCTCACAGCCGGCACGTACAATCCCGAGCCCAGGTCCGTCCATTGGGGTCTTGAGGCGGGCACGCTGGAGTTCTGGTGCCGACCGTCGTGGAATGCCGACGATGGCGCCCAGCATGTCTTCTTCCACGCCGTCGCCTACGGCCACCGGCTGCAATCGCGCCTGCGCAAGCTCGCCACCAACGGCGACAACCAACTTGAGTTCACCATCGCTGACGCCGACGGCGAGGCGCACACCGTCCGCGGGCCCGCGCCCTTGCGAGCCGACCGGTGGCACCACATTGCCGCCACCTGGGATTTCCCGAAGGCACATCTCAAACTCTTCGTGGACGGTAGCCTGGTGGCTGCGCAGGGCCCGGGGACCGCTCCCTGGGCCAGCAGCCTGGTGGCTCTGGACGAGACGCGGGAGAAGGGCATGGGCATCACTGAGGAGGACAGCCGAAGTCTGCCCATGCAGGCGTTTATTGGCGGCGACAGGGACTGCCGGGAAAGCCGATCCGCCGAGGCTGTCCTGGACGAGTTGCGCATCTCCGACGTGGCGCGCCACACCGGCGAGTTCGCCCCCCAGCGCAAGGAGTTCGAGGTTGACGAGCATACGCGGGCGCTCTTCCACTTCGAGAACGAGCGCCACGGAACCCACGATTCCGACGATAGGTTCGTGCGCGGCCACCGGGCCTGCGAACTCCCGCCACAGGAGGAGAAGGCGTTCCTGGAGGTACTCCAGAACGGCAAGATCGAACGCCGCGTGGCTGTCGTCAAGCCGCATGGGAGCACCGCCCTGTTCGAGGCCAACCGTGCGGAAAATCGTCTGACCGCGACCCGCCCGTTCCACCCGCTGCCCGACCCGCGGTTCGTCGAGTACCGCCAGAGGCAGGTCCAGCGCACCGTCACGGGAGTGGAGGACGGTTTCGTGCTTAACGTGGGCGGAGATTTTGAGCCGTTGATGCGCTCGGTTACCTTCGAGCGCGCGGAACTCTCGCCGGCGGAGACCACCCTACTGCCGCGCTGGCGGGCGAATGACAACGTGGTTCCTTTCAGTGTGGAGAGCATCGCGGCGACGCTGGGCGCGGACGCAACCACGGATGCTGAGAAGGCCTTCGAAGTGTTTAAGTACGCGCTCCAGGTTACCAACTACTACGACGCTTCGTACTGCGAAACGCTTCCCACGCGTCATCGCAAGCGCGTTTCTTATACCTTGCTCAAGGCTCTGAACATCTATCCCTTCGACCAGTGCGGCCCGCTCAATCACATGCTGCGCAAGCTCTTCCTGGCTGTCCGTATCTCCTCGAACGACTCCCTGGGCACACACCATCAGTTTCAGCAGGCCTTCTACCAGGGCAGTTTCCGGCTCTTTGACCTCTCGCCACGTCTCTACTGGCTGGATCGGGACAACGCGACGGTAGTGAGCCGGCGTCGCTTCGAGGACGACCTCTACCTCAAGCTCCGTCAGGGCAGTGGGGTGCATAGCGCAATTCGCGGGCGCAAGGACCGGGCGCGATTCGGTTCGGCGGAGCGCCCGCACAGCATGGACTTCCCGCTCCGCCCGGGTGAGCGCGTGAGCGTCTGCTGGCACAACGAGGGGCGCTGGTTCGAGGTCACGGGCGAGCGCAAGCCATTACCCCTGGCAAAGGTGCCACCCTACTTCGGCAACGGCGCCATCGTCTACGAACCGACTGCCGAAGGAGAGGCGGCGGAGTTTGAGAACCTCGTCGTCGAGGTGCTCGACGACGGCTCTACGACGCTTCGCGCACAAGATCCAGGTCGGCCGGCTGCTCTGGTGTATCGCGCCCGGTGCCCATATATCTTTTCCGACGGGGCGCTCAGCGGCGCCTATGTGGCCCAGGAGGCTGGCGCAATCAGTGTGTCGTTGTCCTCTGACGAGGGCGAGACATGGACGGAGGTCTGGCGCAGCCCGGATAAGACCGGCGACATCGGTGTTGGCATGCTCGACCAGGTGACCGGCCGCTATGGCTACTGGCTGAAGGTTGAGTTGGCCTCGGGGCAGGCCGCCAGGGTCACAGGCCTGAAGTTGCGTAACACCTTCGTAGCGTCACCCCTGGCGCTGCCGGGCAGGTTGTCGCGGGGAGACAACCGCATCTCCTTCGTCGGCGGGCCGGTAACGGTTCCTGTCAAGACGACCTGCCGATGGGTGGAGCGTCACCGCAGCGACCTGAAGGTATCGCTGAACTCCATCAGTTACTACATGAATGGCGATGAAGCGCACAGGAATCTCTTCGTCGTAGCGCCCGACGGCGAGGCGCCGATTTCAGTAACGCTCGGGGGCAGGCGCTTCCGGGGGGAGGTCTCGCTCGAAGGTTTGCCCAGAGAGTGGATGGTCGATCCTGAGCGGCAGACAATTGAACTCGCCGATCCGGCGGAGCCTGCAGCCGTGGGGTTCACCCTCAGAGCCAACGGAGCGGCGCCGGGCGAAATCCGCGGCTTCGAGGTGGTGGTGCGCGAGGGCGAGCGCGAACGACGAGTCCCGGCTCAGGTGCTTGTGGCTGAGGCTTCCGTGGTAGGTGAGGCTGAGCACGCGGATGAGGTCACGGGCGAGGTCTCAGCCGTTGACCTGCCCGAGGCGAGCGGCGGGCGCGTGATGGCGTTCACCGGCAGCGGGAACTTGGGCTTTGACCTCACAGCGCCGCGCGAAGGCAAGTACGCCCTCTGGCTGCGGGCGCGCTGGGAACCGGGAAGCAGGGCTCGTATGACACTTGCGCTTGATCAGAGCGAGCCGCGCGACCTGCGCGCAGCCGCCATGATCGGGTTCACTGACTGGAAGGACCCGAAGGGCGCCCACACCAAGATGTTCGCCTCCTTTGGCGAGCAGTACGGCCACTGGGCCTGGTATCGAATCCCAGACGTGCAACTTGCAGCGGGCGAACATCGGCTGACTCTCGGCGCCGAAGCGGGGGCGTACTTCGATGCTCTGCTCCTGCTTCCCCAGAACCCGGTGATGGATCGGGCGGCAATGAATCTGTTCCAGAACTGGAACTTCGCTCCGTGGCACAAACCGCTGTGAGCAGGCCCGGGGCACAGGCACTGTGGATTGGGGCCGGGCTCCGATTCTTCCAAAGCAAGCAGCTGCCCACCGACGTGGAGGCAACGCTTACCCGCCGCCCGGCGGGCTCGACCCGGCGCATCAAGGCCGCAGGGCGCAGGGCGCGCGGCGGCCCGGTTCTTGAGGCCGGGCGAACGGCGGACTGGTCTGCTCGAGAGCGCAACTAAAAGCCCTTCTTCAGCGCGTAGAGCAGCCTCCGTGAAGCGATGCGGTCCTTGGTGGTCTCGATGTGTTCGATGAGCCGACCGCTCATCTCATCCCTGACGTCTGCGTACTCAGGGGAATGGATCAGGTTCCTCAACTCGTAGGGGTCATTTTCCAGGTCGTACAGTTCATCCATGTCGAAGAGCGCGGCGACGTATTTATACCTGTCCGTGACGACGATTCGTTGGAGGATGTTGTCGCCGTGACCGTTATGCTCGGCGACCACCTGGTCCGGCCACTCGGCTCCCTCGGGGTCTTTGCCGAGGGGGAGGAGGCTTCGGCTGTGCATTTCTTCTGGAACGGCAACGCTGGCGGCATCGAGCATGGTCGCGGTGACGTCCATGTTGGAGACCAGGCGCGAGGTCCGAGCGCCTGCCGGCAGCCTGCCGGGCCAACGGATGGCCAGGGGCACCCGGGCCACCTCTTCGATGTAGGTGGACGACTTGTCCCAGAGACCGCCATGGCTGGCCACGGCGTCGCCATGGTCGGCCACCCAGATGACCAGGGTGTTCGCGGCCAGTCCGGTTTCGTCCAGGGCGGCAAGTACCTCACCCGTGGCGGCGTCCAGTTGCAGTTCCTGTTCGTAACACCGGGCCAGCACTTCCTGCCAGATGGACCACTCAGGCCAGCACTTCCTTGGGGCGTGATGGACCAGGTCGCGGTGGATGAAGTGACGGAGGGGCTTGTCGCCCGAATAGTCGTCGTTGAAACTGGGGTACTCGGGGATGCTGGCCGGGTCGATCATCCCCGCATACGGCTCGGTGGGGTAGTAGGGCTGGTGCGGCCCCCAGAAACTGACCACCAGGCTGAAGGGCTGCTCTGAGCGGGCAAGCCCCTTGAGCTTCTCGGCAGCCAGATGGGCGACGAAGAGTTCCTCGTGGGCTTCGGGCGGGCCCACGAGCACCCCGCTTCCGTTCATGAACTTCCACGGCGACCGATCGTGAAGCACCAGGGTCTGCCCTTCCCACTCTGGACGGCCCAGGTAGTGTTCGACGCGGGCCCGAGCCTTGCCCAGGCCCCGCTCCTGGGCGTACTGCTGGTAGGCTTGGGACATGTAGACCTTGCCGTAGTCGGGCAGGCTCCATCCCTCGATGCCGTAATCGATGGGAAGCCTGTCATGCCCGCAGTGCCACTTGCCCACGTAAGCGTTTCGGTATCCGGCCGGTGAAAGGTAGTGGCTGTAGAGAGTCTGCCCCGGACGGAAGTCCTGGAGGTTGTCCGCTCGGAAGCCGCCGTCCGTATTCCAGCGCATCCCGTGGGCGCTGGGGTACATTCCCGTCATCATGCTCGCCCGGGCCGGTGAACAGATCGGGCAGACCGAATAGGCCCGGTCGAAGCGCACGCCCTCCCGGCAAAAGGCCTCGAAGACGGGAGGTCTGAAACCGAACTCGCCTTCCCTCTCGTGCGCGTAGTAGGCGTGATGGTCGGTGATGATGAGCACGATGTTCGGCCGCGCATCCGTCATTGTCTGCCTCGCCGTGGTTCAAGCCAGAGGACCGACTCCCGTCCGGGGAAAGTGTACCGGGGCGTCTAGGCCAGGCAAGCGGTTTCTTGAGGGTTGGCGGGGCGCCCTGAGGCCGAGGATGGCCCTGATGGTCAGTGGGCGACCCCGGGGCGCGCTTCTCGCCCGGCCTTGACCTGCGTTCGCGCGGCACTACAATTGCCAGCCAACGGGAGGACACGGCAGCGGAAGCCGACCGAGAGGAGAAGGCAGTGGAGGCCCTGGGAAGGGCGAGACCCGGATGCCCGTAACGCCCAGCATCGTGTTCATCCTTGCAGACCAGCTTCGGGCCTGTTCCCTGCCCATCTACGGCGAGAGCCAGATCGAAACACCACATCTTGACCGTCTGGCTCGTGGGGGAGTGCTGTTCACTAACGCCATCGCCACCTGCCCCGTCTGTACGCCCTACCGGGCGATGCTTCTGACCGGTCGACATCCACAGACGACCGGACACGTCATCAACTTCGTGCGCACCCGCCACGATGAGATCAGCATCGGCGACGCCTTCTCGCGCGCCGGCTACCGCACCGCCTGGATCGGCAAGTGGCACCTGCATACAGGCTCCTTCCCCCAAGTGGAAGGGCAGGACTATGTTCCTGAGGGGCGCGACCGACTCGGCTTCGAGTACTGGCGCGGGTACAACTTTCACTGCCAGTATTTCAATGGTTGGGTAAACGTGGACGACTGGAGCAACGAGCGCTGGGAAGGATATGAAACCGAAGCCCTGAGTCGGTATGCCTTTGAGTTCCTGGACAGCGTCGGCGACGAGCCCTTCTGCCTGTTTCTCTCACCCCATCAGCCTCACTATACCGGGGTCAGCGAGTTCGCGCCCAAAGAGTATTATGCTCGCCTGCCCCAGGAAGTGTCACTGCCAGAGAACGTGACCGACAAGTGGCGGGAACTCACCCGCTCGATGTACCGGGATTACCTGGCCATGACCCTCGCCCTCGATGATATGGTGGGTGGCGTGCTGGACTACCTCCAACGGGCCGGAAGGGCTGAGGAGACCCTCGTCATCTTCACCTCCGACCACGGCACCAACGGCGGCGCCCACGACCTGCATCCCTGGACGAAGAAGCAGCCCTACGAGGAGTCGATCAGGGTGCCCCTCATCATGCGCCTGCCAGGCGTCCTGGAGGGCGGGCGGACGTGTGACACCTTGACGGCGCCGGTGGACTTCTTCCCCTCGCTCTGCCGGTTATGTGGAGTGCCCATACCTAAGACCGTTGAGGGCTACGATCTTTCCCAACGCTGGCGTGGGGTGCCTGAGGCCTTCGAGCAGGACGCGCTTCTGACCATGGACTTCAGTGCGTCGCACGACTACCTGGTGGACGGCCAGGAGTGGCGGGGCGTGCGGACGAAGCATTACTCGTACACCCGTTGGCTGAAGGGGAGGGTTGAACTCTACGACATCCAAGACGATCCGCTCCAGATGGACAACCTGGCCGACTCGCCGGAGATGAAGGATGTGCGCTCGGGGCTTGAAGGCCGACTCGCCGAACTCATGCGTGAGCGGAATGACGAACTTGTCCCTTGCAGCACCTACCGGAACTGGTTCGACAACTATCGGCGGGTTGTGGGCAATGCTTCCGGTCCGCTGGGGGACCCGGAAGCGCCGCCTGACTGGTCCCTCCTGGGAGAGCCGGGGGCCGAGGGACACCAGAGGCGAGACTGTGATCTCGAGGAACGATTCCAGCGCCGTGGGCGGGAAAGGAGCAGATGACACATGGCTGAGAAGATGTTAAGGCTTCCCATCCGGTTCTGCCGACTGGGGCGCATCTACGGGCCGGGCATGCCCGACCTCGGCCCAGAAGGGCTGATGGACAAGTTGCTGGAGAAGCCCACGAGCCAGGTCGGTTTCGTCTCCGTTCACTGCTGGAATCTTGGCGAGGTGACCGGCCCCTACCCGATTGGGCCTGACGACCACTGCCCCGGGCACGCGGCCGACTGGGTCCCGGCCGCCCACCAAATCATCGCCCAGCGCATCAAACCGGCCATGGAAGCGGCCAGAAAGGCGGGGATCACCGTTTTCCATGTAGCCACGGGCAGGTACGCTCCCAGGTACCCCACCTACGCCGAGATCGCTGAGGATCCGGAACTGCGCAACCCAAGCCCACCGGTCAAGTTTGAGCGCTGCGTGCGTCCGAGGACCAGGGAGGAGGAATGGAACGACGAGTTCGGACCCGACTTTCCCGGCGCCGTCTGGGACACCCATGCGGACAGTTTCGACATCGCTGAAGCCGTTCGCCCACTGGCGCACGAGCCCGTCATCCTCAATGGCTGGCAACTCAACGGGCTCTGTCGGCGCCTGGACGTCGACACGCTTTTCTACGTCGGCTTCATGGCCGACGTCTGTCTGCTGAACAGTCCCGGGGCCATTCGGGAGATGGCCAGTAAGTTTGGGTACCGGTGCGTGGTGCTGCGCGACTGCACGGTGGCCTACGAGTTCGCGGACACCTGCGAGGGCGGATGGATGACCAAAGCGGCCATTCGTGTCATCGAATCGGGGTTGGGATACTCAGTCTCCTCAGGCGACTTCATCGTCGCTGCTACGAAAGCCGCCGGGGAAGCTGAAACAACCACAGGGAGTGAGCGATGACACTGAGAGTGGGACTTTTGGGGAGCATCGACCACATTGGACTCTTCGCCGACGAAGCCGCTCAGCGCGAAGACATTGACTTCGTCGGTATCGCTGAGCCGGATGCGGAAAAGGGAGCGGCTCTGGCCGGGAAATACAGCACTCAGCACTTCCCCACGGCCGAAGGGCTGCTGGAGCAGGAACTCGATGCAGTGGGGATTTTCACCCCCTTCGCCCACAAAGCGGAGGACATCACCACGTGCCTGGAACGGGGCCTCCACGTCCTCGCCGATAAGCCCGCGGCCACCAACAACGAAGGGCTGGCGCGCCTGACCGCAGCGGTCAAAGCCCACCCGGAACTCACGTTCACCGTAGGGCTCACCTTGCGGGTGACCCCGGAATACGTTCGGCTCCGGGAGTTGGTCAAAGACGGTGCCATCGGCGAACTTGTCTATGTGACAGCACGTCGCGCGTACCGGATGAGGCGGGAGACGCGCCCTGACTTCATGTTCGATTCGTCACTTTCAGGGGGCATCTGGGTGGAACTGGCGGTCCACGACGTGGACTACGTCCGCTGGCTGGCCGGTGCCGACTACCTGTCCGTGAGTGCGACCCACGGCAATGCGTCAAGTCCTGAGGAGCCTTTCCAGGACCACGGGTGTGGGCTTTTCCGTCTTGAGGGGGGCGTGACGGCCCTCATCGAACACAACCGTTTGGTGCCCAACGTCGGCGCCTCGGCTGACAACCGCTTCAGCGCCGTGGGCACCGAGGGGGTGTTGGACATGGGTCCGGGCGGGGGGCTCTATCTCTGGAACGGCTCGGCCGAGCGCACCCCGGTCACCGACCTGCCCGAGCGCGCCTCGATGTTGGCGAACTTCGTGGACGCCATCCGCGAAGGAACCCCCCTCATCGTCCCCCCGGCGGACGTGCTCCGGGCCACGGAGGTCGTGCTGGCAGCCTTCGCCTCCTCTGAAGAAGAAGGCAAACAGCGACCTCTCTAACGAACTGACTGGCTCAGAGCCCTCTGTGGCTCAGGGGGAGACTGCGCCCCCCGCTTTCAGATACGCCGACAGAAGCCTGGCGCAGTTGGCCAAGCCCTCAGGCACGCACACCTCGAAGCCGTGAGTGTTGTCGGTGGGGAAACCCAGGCAGCCGATCTGCGCAGCGTTCCCCACATGCCGACTGCACGAAGCATCTGAGCCGTACCTGTCAAAGGTGGCGTAGCGATACCCCGTCCCAGCGGCCCCTCCCGCACGGGCGAGCGCCCGGCACACGGAACTCGTGTAGATGGAGTGGGCGTCTTTGATGACAATGACCGGTGTGGCGTCGAGTGGGACCTCGTACTCGGGCGCCGCCGGAGCGACTTCCAAAGCCACGACGATGTCACCGGGGACCTTGGACGCGGCGTAGGCGGCGGCGCCTCCGCCGGCTTCCTCAACGGACGTGCAGATCAAGTAGACGTCGCAGGGTGGCTGGCCAGCCTCGCCCAGCGCTTCGCCTGCCGCCAGCATGACGGCGATACAAGCCCGGTCGTCCAGGAAGTAGCCGCCGACACAATCGGCGAAGTGGAACAACTCCCGACGACTGCGACCGATGACCACGCGCGAACCCGCGTGCACCCCTCTGTCAGTGAGTTCATCCTTGGAGAGGCGGGTGTTGACCCGGGCTGCCTCCCAGGTGGGCTCCGAGCCGTTCCGGGGTTCACCTGGGTTTTCGGCCGTGTGCCTGGGGCCACGCCCCACTACCCCTGGGATCGCATCACCATCGTCGGTGAGGACGTCCACGGGGCCGTCACCGAAGCGCCAATAGGTCATACCACCGACGGGCCGGACGACGAGTCTCCCATCACCCTCGATGCGCTTCACGTAGAGGGACAGTTCGTCCTTGTGAGCCATCACCTTGATGCCCGGCTGGCGAGACTTTCCTCGGACGAGGCCGATGAGGTTGCCGGCGCCGTCAGCGGAGACCTCATCGCAGATAGCCTCCAGCCGTTGCTGGCAGATGGTGTCCACCTCATCCTCCTGCCCGCTGGGGCCGCGGGCGGCGACCAGGCGGGCGACATCCTCCAGGATCGCTTCGGCGCTTATGGGCATGGTTACCTCCTAACCGGGGCTCATCGGACAGCATCAACGTTCCAGGG
>CBDVDV010000129.1:0-10531 GCA_965372835.1 uncultured bacterium
AGGTTAGGAAAGGGAAGGGGGTGGATGATGAAGAAGGTACTGGTGGGAGTGCTGGCGGTCCTGCTCCTGGCGGAGTGTGCGCTGGCCGAAGGAGGGCTGAGCATCAGTTTTGGCATTCCGTTCGGGGACAGGCGCCGCCGCCATCATTGCGACCAGAGCTGTGACCGCCACCGTCAGGACCCCTATGTTGGCGTGCGGTATCGGTTGGGACCGAGTATACGGCGGCCTACACCTTCTCACGGGCCCGGCTTGAGCATCGGGTACTCGCAGTGGTGGGGCCGCGACCGTCAGGACCCCTATGTTGGCGTGCGGTATCGGTCGGGAACGAGTATGCGGCGGCGTACGCCTTCTTACTGGCCCGGCTTGAGCATCGGTTACTCGCAGTCGTGGGGCCGCGACCGTCAGGTCGTCCGCGAGGGCCGAGAGGCTCGTCAGTCCATCCGCGACCTCATCCACGATCTCCGTTTCGGCTCCCGGAGCGAACGCGAGCGGGCGGCCGAGGAACTGGGGCGACTGCCCGTTGATGATGTGGTGGGAGCGCTGACGGAGGCGCTGCTCCGCGACCCGGATAAGAACGTCCGCAAGGAAGCGGCCCGGTCGCTGGGGAAACTGGGTGCCGAAGAGGCCCGCCCGGCGCTTCGCCACGCGGTCCGCTTCGACACCTCCAAGCGGGTGCGGAAGGCGGCCGAGGAAGCGCTCGGCCAACTTCGCCCGCCCTTACCGCCACTGGTCCGGCGGGAGTATCGGTACCCGGAGCCTGACTACGACCGTTTCTACCGGGAGTACCGTCAGCCCTACGATAGACTCGACAGGCTGCTCCGCGAACTCCGCTCGAGTGACGAGGACGACCGTGAGGAGGCGGCCAAGAAGTTAGGGAAACTGGAGGACCGACGGGCCGTGCCGGCTCTGGTGGACGTGCTTCACCGCGATCCCGAGGAGGACGTGCGGGAGAAGGCAGCCGAAGCCCTGGGGCGCATCGGAGACCGCAGCGCTCTGCCCGCCCTGCGCTGGGCGGAGCGGCACGATCGTGAGGATGACGTTCGGGAAGAAGCCGAGGAGGCCATCGAGAAGATCACCGACTAAGCCCTCCGGGTAAGACCACGCCGGGCGGCGTCGAACCTACGGGTCTGACGCTGCCCGGCACACTTTTTGACCCCACCCATTGACGGCCAACGTCCGGAACTGTATCAGTGGAAGCCAACCGCCGACGGATACGTACCGACCGGGAAAGGCGAGCCCGTGGCTCTCATCGACTGGCTCCTGCCCAGAGCGCCGACTGATGCGTTGCGCTTTGTCCGCCGACTCACACCCGATGACCCGCGCTTCGGCGATGCGATCGAGCAGGCTCGCGAGGCGCTCGATCCCGATAGTCGCCTCGCTGCCCGCTCGATGGCCGTGGACGTCCTCGGTGCTCTGGGCCGCTACGAGGAGGCCCAGGAAGTGCTCCGGCAGGTCGCCCGGTCAGACGCCTCCTGGCGAATCCGCGCCAAAGCCCGCTCTCTGCTCAAGCGCCTGGCTGGCTTCTGAACCCGGCCGAAGCGCTCTCACTCCGTGTAACGACCCGCGTCACAGCACACGGGGGTGGCCCACCTTGGCAGGGCCAAGGTGGGTGCGGAGCGCGGGAAACGTTGTTTGAGTTTCCCACCAGTGATACGGTAAGAGTTGTCTACTGAACAACTTGCGATTTCCGGGGCTTCGCCCACACCTTGAGCAAGCTCAAGGTGTGCCACCCAAGGAGCCGCGAAACTGGGGATGGATCAAATCCGGGCCGCGTTGACAGAGAAGGGCAGAGAAGGTAAAGTCACACCTTCATCTGTCTCTTGAGGAGGCCACGGTGGTTGTGTCTGCTGAAAACGTGTTGGCGCCGCCGCCACGGAAGGTTGGCGGGCCCATCATCGACGCCCACACGCACGTGGGCTCAGGGGAGGGGACGGGGACCTTGCTGGAGGCGGCCGGGTGTTATGGCGTCCGGCGGCTCCTGGGGATTACGTCGCTCGAGGCGGCGGCGGTTCTTGAGCAGCGCTTCCCAGACCGGTTCCTCCTCGCTGTCAGCCTCAACTACAACCACCTCGACGACGCCGGGCGCTTTAGCACCGAAAACCTGGAGCGTCTGCGCCAAGCGCACGCCGCCGGCTTTCGGGTGGTCAAGTTCTGGTTCAAGCCTGCCTTCAACGCTGATACCGGGATGTTCTTGGACGACGGGCGCCTGGAGCCTATCTTTGAGACGATGGCTGAACTGGGGATGCCCGGACTGGTGCACATCGCCGACCCGGACATCTGGTTCGAGACCCGCTACGCAGACAGCGCCCTCTACGGAACAAAGGCTCAGGCCTACGAGCAGTTGGAGCACGTGCTCCAGCGGCATCCGGACGTGAAGATGATGGGGGCGCACTTCGGTGGTCACCCTGAAGACCTGGACCATCTTGCGCGCCTACTCGATACCTATCCCAACTATCTCATTGACACCAGTGCCACCAAATGGGTGTGCCGGGAAGTGGGCCGCCAGCCCGAGCGGGCGCGCGAGTTTGTCATCAAGTACGCGGGTCGGATCCTCTTCGGAAGCGACCTGGTGGCCCGGCAGGGATGGCCCGCAGCGCAGTACGCTCAACGCTACTGGGTACAGCAGATGCTCTGGGAGGGGGAGGGCACCTTTCGCTCGCCAATCCCCGATGGCGACTACCAGGAAATCATCCGCCGACAGGGCGGGGACCCCCAGGCGGCCGAGACTCTCGTGTTCCACGGCCTGGCTCTCCCCGAGGGGGTCCTGAAACGCGTGTACTACGAGAATGCCGCCGAGTTCCTTCGTCTGGAGGCTTTGCCGTCCTCGGGAAGGGAGGCTGAGTAGATGGCTTCGCTTTCCACCGATTACGCCCGTTGGGAGCGCCGACTCGCCCGGGAGATCCCCTTCTTAACCAGCATCTTCACTGAGCACGGGGCGAAGAAAGTCCTGGACGTGGCTTGCGGGACGGGCCGTCACGCCAGCCGCCTGGTGGAAGAAGGCTACCGGGTGACCGGCGTGGACATCAACGGCGAGTCGCTGGAGTCGGCCCGGGCCCACGCGCGGGAGCGTGGCGTCGAGGTGGAGTTCGTCGAAGGCAGTTACCTGGAACTGAGTCGGGTCACAGGCGGGCCCTTTGACGCCCTGTACTCTGTGGGGAACTCGCTCTCGTTCAGCCAGGGGAAGGAGGAGGTAGCGCAGGCGTTGCGGGAGTTTCGTTCGGTGCTTCGGCCCGGGGGAGTGACCATCGCCCAGATCCTCAACTATGTCGGCATCGCCGAGCGGGAGGAGAATCTGGACTTCGTCCGCTCCTTGGTCCGCGACGGGGCGGAAGGTGCGGTTGTCAAGTTCTTCCGCTTCGGCCAGCCGTTCTGGGAGGCGGAGTTTGTGACCGTGTGGCAGCAGGAAGGCACCTGGCACGCCGAACTGGGGAGCGGCACCCTCCTGGCCCTGGACGCCGACACTTACCGCGCGCTCTGGCTGGACGCAGGCTTTGTCAACGTGCAACTGTTCGGCGACTACGCCGGCACGCCCTTTGACGTACACCAGGCGCGCGATGCCATTGCCGTGGCCGTCGCGCCCCGCTAATCGACCACAAATAGTCCGGGGATGAAGACGCCCAGGAACAGGGCGACCTCGGCAAGCACCGTCAGGGCTCCAGCCAGCAAGACCCACTTTGCGGCCCGGTTGGGTCCAGCGGCCCCCGCCGGTGAGGTCTGATCGGCTGCCTCGGCGCCTTGACGCTCGCGGATAAAGCGCCCCAGGGTCTGGGTCACCTCAAAGCCGATTCCCCAGGCCAGCAAAAGGGCAACCAGCAGAATGACTGCCAGCCACGGCAGTTTGACCCAGCCCGCCAACAGAGCAGCCACCAGGACGAAACCGTACAACACCTTGCCCCGGACAATCCAGGCAACGATGCGCACCAGTTTTCGGCTGGCCTCCAGCGCCCCGCGGTACCGCCCGGGGCCCGCCCACCGGCTGCCCTGGGCCAGGATGAAAAGCGTCGGCAGCATGGCTGCCAGGGCGAAATCAGCAAGCAGTACCGCCAAGGTCAAGCAGCGAAGTGGGACTCTCATTGACCAGGCCCAATGTGTTTCTGGGCGCGCTCACCGACAACCTCACCGGGACCCCGCAGGCGTCCCACGGGACTCAGGCCAATCCTGCCAGCAGCCCCTTCATCGCCTCGAGGCTCTTGGGGACGCCCACCTTCTCGTCCTCGGCGGCCTCGTACTCCAGGGAGTACCATCCGGTGTAACCGGCGTCCTTGAGGATGCGGGCGCAGCCGGCGATGTCCACAAAGCCCTCACCCACGACGCAGGAGCGATTGCCCTCGTCGGTCTTCTTCGCGTCCTTGACGTGGACGTAGACCGTATCCCTGGCGAACTCCCTGGCGGCTTCGAGGGGATCCTCGCCGGCGCCGACCCAGTTCCCCATGTCGAAGGTCACGCCGAAGTTCTTGGACCCCACGCCCTCGACGATGGTGCGAATGGCTTCAATGGTCCCGCAAAGCCTGCCGTGATTCTCCAGGCCGACAATGACGCCCTTCTCTTCGGCGTGGGCCGCCACCTGCTTGTGGCCTTCGATGACCCAGTCGCGGACGTCCTCGAACTTCGCTCCCGGCCAGCCATTGCCGGCAAAAACCCGGAGCGCCGGCGCCTTCATCTGGGCAGCGGCATCGACCGCCTTCTTGAGGATGTCGACCTGCTCGGTCCGCTCGCCGGGGTCCTGCTTGGTGAAGTCGCCCCTGGAGATGTAGGCGCCGAGTTGGAGGCCGTTGTCCTTGAGCCACTGGCCGGCCTGGGGAATCTCCGTCACCTCGTCCTTCCAGAAGTAGCCCAGGTCAACGGCCGGGGCGCCGATACCCGCGCAGTACTCGATAAACCCTTTGACGTCCATTTCGCCCTTGCCGATGTAGTTGTGCAGGCTGTAGATGGTCACGCTCAACTTCATCCTTGTCGCTCCTTTCGACGGCGCTCGGTCTACGAGAGTTCGGACAGCACTTTCGCCAGGTGTTCGCGGGTTCGGCGCACACCTGCTTTGACGGCCTCAGGTCCTTTGGCGGTGAAGTTCTCCAGCACACACGGGCCGGAGGCGCCGGCGTCTTTGAGGGTCTGGAAGATGCGCCGCCAGTCCACCTGCCCTTCGCCGGGGACAGGGAAACTGGGGTTGGCTCGTGGCCCCTCATGGTCCTTGACGCAGATGCCGATGACCCGGTCGGCGATGTTGGGCAAGTCGTCCTCGGGGCGGATGCCTTCGTAGAAGGAGACGTTGCCGGGATCGTAGTAGACACCCACGTTGCTGTGGTCGATGGCGTCGAGGGTCTGGCGCTCCTCCTTCGAGGTTGCCGTGCATCCGGTGTGGGGTTTGATGGCCAGGGCGATGCCCTTAGGCTCGGCGTACTCAGCCAGGTCGTGCATGAGTTTGAAGTAGGCCTCTTCTTCAGGGCGCAGTTCTTCCTCCGGTCGGCGGACGTCCAGCCCCTGGCTGTAAGGCCAGGGGTTGATAATGATCATGTGGTAGATGCCCAGGGCCTGGCAGTCGTCGACCCAGCGTTGGCCGTCCTGGAGGGAGTCGGGGCGCCCAAGGATGATGGTGGTCAGCGTGAGCCCTGCCGACCCCACCATCTTGCTGATTTCCTCCACCGAATGGGAACCTCCAGCCGAGGGCAGCGAGGGGTCCTTCTGATGGCGGGCCATGAGCCCGGCGTACTTGAAGCCCGCTTCGGCGATACCGGCAAAGGCCTCCTCCAGGGTCAACTCACCGAAGGGCCTGGTAAAAGCGCCCAAAAGAAACTGCTCTTCAGGACTGCTCACAGTCATCTCCTTTGGGTTTGGTCAGTCCACCGACGCGATGTGCTCACGCATCAGGGCTGCGGTCAGCCCCATCACCGTCTCCGGGTCGTCGCTGGCCGGGAGTTCCGCCGAGAGGTAGCCCTGGTAGTCCATGCCTTTGAGCAGACCCAGGAGTTCATTGTAGGGGTAGTCGGCCAGGAGGCTGTGAAAGTGGACGTGGCGAAGCAGGTGCTGGATGCCTTCGAAGCACTCGCGCACGGAGCCGTCCACGATGTCCCGCTGGTCGCAGTTGTAGACGATACCCACGAGCGGATGGTTGGCCCATTCAGCGGTCACGGTAGCTGTGCGCCAGTCGTTGAAGTCACCGTGCATCTCCAGAAGCACGTCGACACCCAGGGGCTCGGAGAACTCGGCAATCTCCCGCAGAGAGTTCCCCACGAAGCCCACCACCCGGCGCTTCTCGACATCCGCCGGCAGGTCGTTGCCGAACACGCGGATACGTGGGCATCCCAGATCGGCGGCCAACTGAACATACTGCCTGGCCAAGGCCGCCTGCTCGGCCCGCTTTTCAGGCTCCGGGAAGTGGAATCGGCAGCCGGTGGCAATGCAGGCAATGTCGATACCGGCCTCAGCGCATTTCGCCTTGATGGCGTCCCGCCCCTCTGCGGTGCGCTCCAGTTCCACGCCGTGCTTGTACCCCAACTCCACTCGGAACTCCACCCCCGCACAGCCAGTGCGTCGAGCCACCTCGAGGTAGGTGTCCAGGTCCCAGTCCTTGGCAATCTGATACGTCATAATGCTCAGTTTCATCCGTCCTTCCCCATCATGCCCCGCAGTATCGATAGAGGTCAGTACCCAGGTGCCAGGGGGCTGTAGGATAGTGCCTGGCCGGGGACAATCAAGTCCTTTTCTCGTCCCCGCCTACAGAATGAGCATGGCGTCGCCGTAACTGTAGAATCGGTAGCGCTCGCTCACCGCTTCCCGGTAGGAGTCCAGCACAAAGTCTTTCCCGGCGAAGGCACAAACCAAAACCAGCAGCGTGCTTCGAGGCAGGTGGAAGTTGGTCAGCAGGCAGTCCACAACCCGGAACTCGTAGCCCGGGCAGACGAAGAGGTCGGTGGAGCCGGCGAAAGGCTTCAGCGCCCCCTCCTGCGCTGCCGACTCCAGGGCCCTTACCACCGTGGTCCCGCAGGCGACGACCCGTCGGCCCGCGCGCCGCGCGGCTCGGACGGCCGAGACGGCCTGTTGGGGTACCGAAGCCCATTCCGGCTCCATCCGGTGCTCCTGCACCCGTGCCGCCCGGACGGGCTGGAACGTTCCCACGCCCACGTGCAGCGTGATGGTGGCCACAGCGACGCCGTTCTGCCGGAGCCTTCTGAGCATACCTTCGCTGAAATGCAATCCCGCAGTTGGCGCGGCGATGGCCCCCGGCTCACGAGCGAAAACGGTCTGGTACCGGCGCAGGTCTTCCTGGCGAAAGGGATCATCGGCTTTGGGTCTCTTGATGTAGGGCGGAAGTGGGGCTCGGCCGATCCTCTTGAGCACTTGGCTAAGGTCAACGGGCTCAAAGCGGAGCCACCACCCTCCCTCCCGGGCTCGTTCGACAAGTTCGGCTCTAACACCCGCTTCAAACTCAAGCACCTCACCAGGCTCGAGCCGACCCCGGGCCTCCAGCAGCCCCCGCCAGCATCCCGGCTCCCGCTCCTCGACCAGGAGGCAGCGCACCAACCCACCCGTCGCCCGCCGACCCACCAGCCGAGCCGCTATCACCCGGGTGTCGTTGAGCACCAGCAGGTCCCCGCGGCCCAGGTAATCCAGCAGGTCATGGAACCGCCGATGCTCCCAGCGTTGCTCCCCTCGGTGGAGCACCATCAGCCTGGAGCAGCCCCGCCGAGCAGGGGGATGCTGGGCGATGAGTCGAGGGGGCAGTTCGTACTCGAAGTCGCAGGTGTCCATGGAAGCCTGTCTCTCCAGGTCCGTGGCCGGGTGAGGGCGTCTGAGTTCAATGACATCGACAAGTTGCCGGCCCGCCCGGAAGGTGTCCCTTGACGGGACGGGTCGCGCCTGTAGAATAGCAGCATACACCACGTACAGTTCTAGGAAAAGATGTGTTGCCGCAGGAACGTGGGCCGGAGGGAACTCGAACGGGGAAGGGCTGATGAGGGCTGGCCGAGGGAGTGACGGCTGGGAGGCCGTGGCTATCATCCCCGCCCGCTTCGGCTCCACCCGTCTTCCTGGAAAGCCTCTCCTCTCGGAGACCGGCAAACCGCTCATTCAACACGTCTACGAACAGGTCGCCCAGGCCGGCGGCTTGTCGGAGGTCATCGTCGCCACCGACGATGAGCGCATCGTCGCCGCCGTGGAAGCCTTCGGCGGCAAAGCAGCCCTGACCTCTGCGGATCATACCTGCGGTACTGAGCGGGTCGCCGAGGTGGCCGCCGGCCTCCAGGCCGACCTCATTCTGAACGTGCAGGGCGATGAGCCTGAGGTGTGTCCCGAGGATCTGACCGCGCTGCTCGAACTGCTTGCCGGGGAGGGCCGGGCTCCTATGGCCACGCTGGCCTACCCCTGCGATGACCCTGACCAGTACCGCGATCCCAACGTGGTCAAGGTGGTGATGGATGCCGAAGGCTACGCCCTGTATTTCTCGCGGTCGGCCCTGCCCGTCTACCGCGACGGAGAGCCCCAGCATCCCCACTTCTTCAAGCATCTGGGTATCTACGCGTTCCGACGGGAGTTTCTGCTCGCCTTCACTCAGTTGCCAAGGACACCCCTGGAGCAGGCGGAGAAGTTGGAACAACTCCGGGCTCTGGAGCACGGACACCGCATCCGGGTCGCCCTGGCCAGTGGGGACAGCCTCGGCGTCGACACGCCCGAGGACTATCGGGCATTTGTACGCCGCATCAAGGGGCTGAGTGACGGGCCCACGGCAGCAGGCGGGGAATAATGACCAAACACATTTTTGTCACCGGAGGCGTGGTCAGTTCCTTGGGCAAGGGGCTGACCTGCGCGGCGCTCGGTCGGCTGCTCATCAGCCGGGGTCTCAAGGTCAAGTCGCAGAAGTTGGACCCCTACATCAACGTGGACCCGGGCACCATGAGCCCCTTCCAGCACGGTGAGGTCTTCGTCACCGCCGACGGGGCCGAGACCGACCTCGACCTGGGCCACTACGAACGGTTCACCGGCAATGCCACCAGCCAGGCGTCCAACTTCACCAGTGGTACGGTCTACGAAGCCGTCATCAGCAAGGAACGTCGCGGAGA
Organism: uncultured bacterium; assembly: GCA_965372835.1. Taxonomy (GTDB): domain Bacteria; phylum Planctomycetota; class DG-23; order CBDVDV01; family CBDVDV01; genus CBDVDV01. Next base: position 9,054 of record CBDVDV010000129.1, read on the forward strand.
CTACCTGGGTGGCACGGTGCAGGTGATTCCGCACATCACCGACGAGATCAAGGCAAGGGTGCGAGTCCTGGCCAAGCCCCGTGTTGACGTGGTCATCACCGAGGTCGGCGGCACTGTCGGTGACATCGAAGGGCTGCCCTTCCTCGAGGCCATCCGTCAGTTTGGACCGGACGCGGGTCGGGAGAACGTGCTTTACATCCATCTGACCCTGGTGCCCTATCTTCGGGCAACCGGCGAATCCAAGACCAAACCCACTCAGCACAGTGTCGGCCGACTGCGCGAGATCGGCATCATCCCCGACATCCTCATCTGCCGAACCCAGGAACCGCTCAGCGAGGAACAGCGCCGAAAGATCGCCCTTTTCTGCAACGTCGCCTACGAGTGCGTCATCGAAGAGCGCGACCTCCTCGAGGAGAGCATCTACGAACTCCCCGTCATCTTCGAAGAGCAGGGCCTGGACAAGCTCATCATGAGTCGGCTTGGCCTCAAGGCCAAAGGCCGGGACCTCAGCAAGTGGAAGTCGATGCTCAAGGTGCTCCGCAGCCCGAAGCACGAGGTCGATATCGTCGTCGTCGGCAAGTACATCCGCCTGCAGTCGGCCTACGAGTCGGTCTACGAGGCCCTCACCCACGGGGGCATCAGCAACGACTGCAAGGTGCGCATACGCCGGGTCGAATCCGAGGAGGTGGAGCAGGCGGGGGCGGAGGCCCTCCTCAAAGACGCTGACGGCGTCCTGGTGCCGGGGGGCTTCGGCATCCGGGGCACCGAGGGTAAAACCGAGGCCATCAGGTATGCGCGGGAAAGCGGGACACCCTACTTCGGCCTCTGCCTGGGGATGCAGTGCGCGGTCATCGAGTTCGCCCGGAACGTGTGTGGGCTGCGCGGTGCCAACTCCTCGGAGTTCCACCGCCACACCAGCCACCCGGTCATCGACCTGATGGGCAGCCAACGGCGGGTGCGCGACAAGGGTGGCACCATGCGCCTGGGTCACTATCGCTGTGTGGTCAAGAGAGGCACGAAGGCGGCCCGGGCGTACCGGCGAAAGCAGGTCGACGAACGGCATCGGCATCGCTACGAGTTCAATAACAAGTACCGGAAACAGTTTGAAGAGCAGGGGATGGTCTTCAGCGGGTTGAGTCCGAACGGCAGGTTGGTCGAGATCGTGGAACTGGCCGACCATCCGTGGTTTGTAGCCGTGCAGTTTCACCCCGAGTTCCAATCGACCCCGCTCAAAGCCCATCCGCTCTTCCGGGCCTTCGTAGGCGCCGCACTCAAGAGGCGGACGGAACGGGGGACCGTGGCTACTGAGAGGTGAGTGATATGAGTGAAGAAAAGGACAGGCAAGCAAGCGCTGCCGGGAAAAAGGTCGACGAGGAGTGGAAGAAGCAGGTGCAGCAGGAGAAGCGTCAACTGGCCGAGCAGGACCGCGCAGCCCAGACCCAACGGCGAAGGGCCGGACCTCAGGCCGGACCCGCCGG
>CBDVDV010000130.1:0-10400 GCA_965372835.1 uncultured bacterium
TGTGGGCGAAGCCCCGGAAATCGCAAGGTGTTTAGTAGGCAAAGCTTACGCTATCGCTGGCGGAGAACTCAAACAATGTTTCCCGCGCTCCCCGCCCACCTCGGCAGAGCCAAGGTGGGCCACCCCTGATAACTGAACTCTTTGCTACTAAATGAGTTATGGAAACTGGGGATGAGTCAAGGGCGAAAGGACTTGACATTGGCGGTTTTGATGGTATAGTTGTATCTTCTGGGACGGGCAGCCGCAGACAGTTGGCAAGGTGGTCCCAGCGAGATGAGGCAGCAGGGAGCGCTGGATGAACAAGAAGGACCGGGAAGAGTTCAAGAGGCTTCTGCTCCGTCGTCGCGCACAGTTGTCCAGCGAAGTGGAGAAAATGGCCGAGGAAACCCTCCGTCACAACCGTCAGGACGCTGCCGGCGACCTCTCCAGCATGCCCATCCACATGGCCGACATCGCCAGCGACAACTTTGAGAAAGAACTCAATCTGGACTTCATCCAGATGGAGTCGGCCGAAGTGCGGGACATGGACGAGGCCCTGGTCCGCATCGAGGAGGGCACCTTCGGTACCTGCGAATCCTGCGACAAGCCCATCCCCAAGGCCCGTCTGCGGGCCGTGCCCCACGCGCGTCTGTGCATCGGATGCAAGCGCGAGGAGGAAGGTCAGGGGTGAGCTGTTCGGCCACATCCCGCTCCGGCCATGCCGGCTCCCGGAAGACCTCTTCCCACACACAGCCCGATCAGCCCCGTGCTCCGGGGATGACTCGTCGGGCCTGGGTCGGCTTGCTGATTCTGGTTGTGCTGCTGGTGGCCGCCGACCAGGCCACCAAGGCCGTCGCTCAAGCCTACCTTGACCCTCCTCTGCTGCAAGACCCGGTGGTCATTCCAGGGGTCCTCAGCCTCAGTTACCACAGGAACCCTGGTGGGCCTTTCAGCTGGCTGGCGCAGTACCGGTGGTCCTGGGTGCTGGGGCCGTTGTCTCTGGTGGCCACAGTTGCTGTCGTCTGGTGGCTGGTAAGCTCTCAGATGCGTAGCCGGCTCGAAGCCGTGGCCTGCGCCGTCATCGTCGGGGGCGCCGTGGGCAACATCATCGACAGGCTGTGGTTGGGAGCCGTACGCGATTTTCTCAAACTCACCTGCATCCGCTGGCCGGTGTTCAACCTGGCCGACGTTTTCATCTGCGTGGGGGTGGCTCTTCTGCTCTGGGGCTTCTTCGTAGCCGACTCGAAGAGGTCCGCTGAGGCACGCGCCACTGCTCACAAGCCTTCGACAACAGCCGACTGAGCCTTTTCCTGTCCAGCCTCCGGCCAGTTCTGGCCGATACTCACCCAGAAAGGGTCTCCAGACGACTCTCAGCCCCGGACAAGGGAAAGGCGTGTCTTGACGCGTCATCCGCTTCCCGCACGACGTCGCGCCCCCCAGCCCCGCGCCCACAGAGCCTCCCCGTCTTACGGGCTCCTGTGGATGGTCGCAGCGTTGGTCGCACTGGTGAGCGGCTGCGCGGGCGAGACGACACTGGCGGCTCGTCCCTCTCTGCCGGCTCAGCCGCGGCTTGAGGCGAGAACCAAAGCCTGGCCCGGCCCGGCGCCTCTGCCCGTCATCGCCCGCGCCTTCTGGGCGGAGGACCCACCCATCGTCGCCAGACTTCGGGCCATGGGAGAGCCCTGGCGCATCACCCTCCACCACGAAGGCAGTGACGCTCACGAACTCATCGGCATCCAGGCGGTGGCCGAGAGGTTGCGCACCACCGCCAGGATCCACGAGCGACCCGCCTCCCGCGGTGGTCTGGGCGCGGGAGACTTAGCCTACCACTTCGTCATCGACCGCTCCGGACGCATCTGGGAAGGCCGTTCCCTCACCTGGCAAGGAGCACACGCGGGCAACGGCGTCGCCAACGCCGGCAACATCGGCATCTCACTGTTGGGAAACTTCGACCTGCAGGAGCCCTCCAAGGCCCAACTGCACAGTTTGCGGCTGCTGCTGGTGGAACTGTGCCGCCGGTACGGTATCAGCCCCGAGCACGTCTACGGCCACGACCAGGTCAAGGCCCAGTACGGACTCCCCCCCACCCGCTGTCCCGGCCGCTACCTTTCCGCCTGGCTCCGGGATTTCCCAAGCCAGGCCGTCGAACTCCAGGCTGGGCGCTGAGCCCACTCGCCCGGCCTCAGCGCCCGGGCGCACCCAGAGCCTGGTGGCTCGCTGGGATGGGAAACTCGGCCAGGAGTTGGCCTCTAAGAGGCCCCCGTCAGTCGGCGGTGGCTCCGCTGCCCTCAATGATGCAGCCGATCCTGCGGTGCTTTTCGTACCGGCGTTCCAGCAGTTCTTCGAGGGGCCGTCGTTCCAGTTCGTCCAGGGTTCGAGAGATGGACTGCTTGAGGAGTTCGGCGGCCCCGCGGGGGTCGCGGTGGGCTCCCCCGAGGGGTTCGGGGACAATCTCATCAACGATGCCCAGCGCGGAGAGGTCCTTCGGGGTGATGTGCAGGGCCTCGGCCGCCTCAGGTGCGTGGTCCGAGTCGCGCCAGAGGATGGCCGAGCAGCCCTCCGGCGGGATGACCGAGTAGTAGGAATGCTCCAACATGGCCAGGTGGTCACCCACACCGATGCCCAACGCCCCGCCACTCCCCCCCTCACCGATGACCGCACAGTAAACGGGAATCTTGAGGTGCGACATCTCGAACAGGTTGGTGGCGATGGCCTGGGCCTGACCCCGCTCCTCAGCCCCGATACCAGCATAGGCCCCGGAGGTGTCGATGAGTGAGACGATAGGCAGGTTGAACTTCTCCGCCAGGCGCATCTTGGCCAGGGCCTTGCGGTATCCTTCCGGGTGGGCGCAGCCGAAGTAGCAGGTCACCCGCTCACGGGTGGTCTTGCCCTTGCGGTGACCGAGGATGAGCACTCGCCGACCGTCGATGCGTCCCAGACCGGTCAGCACCGCCCGGTCGTCACTGAAGGTCCGGTCCCCGTGCAGTTCCACGAAGTCCTCCACCATGTAGCGGATGAAATCGGTGGAGTGGGGACGGTCCGGGTGACGGGCCACCTGCACCGTCTCCCAGGGAGTCAACTTGGAGAAGACCTCCCGCTTCAGGGCCTCCAGGTCGCTCTCCAGTTGGGCCAAGGTCTCCAGGTCGCGCGCCGAGGTGGCCTGGGAGAGTTGGGCGATTCGCTCTTCCAACTCGGCGATGGGTTTCTCAAGGTCGAGTATGTGGTGATTGCGGAGAGCCACGATAATGGATAAGACGTCACCCCCGAACGGGGGCCGCCTCTACCTTTCCAGAAAAAGCGATTGACAACGCTCAACAAAACCAAGTAGCATCTCGCCAACTCGAAGTCAAGCGGAAAGTTGCCTGCGCTTGTCGCTTGTTCCCAGATATAGGGGAGGCTGGCAAGCCGGGTCCAATATATGGGAGGCGAGAGGGCTGTGCGTTGGCAGCGGGTAGCCATTGTCGGTGTGGGGTTGATGGGCGGCTCGCTGGGCCTCGCCCTCAAGGAGCGTGACCTGGCCGCGCAGGTCGTGGGTGTGGGGCGAAGGAAACGCTCGCTGACGCGCGCCCTGCGGCGGGGCGCCTGCGATGAGATCACTACCGACATCGCCGCCGGGGTCCGCAAGGCCGAGATGGTCGTCGTGGCCACCCCCGTGGGGTCGGTGCTGTCCGTTATCCAGGCCGTGGCCCCGGTGCTCAGCCCCGATAGCGTGCTGACGGACGTGGCCAGTACCAAGAGCCATATCGTGCGCGCGGCCGAAAATCACCTGGGCTATGAACAGCTGCGCTTCGTGGGCGGACACCCTCTGGTCGGCTCCGAGAAAAAGGGTGTCCAGCACGCCCAGGCCGAACTGTACGAGGGGGCGACCGTGGTCCTCACTCCCGTCGAGGGGACAGACCCAGGCGCCCTCGACCAGGTGAGGCAACTCTGGCGTTCAGTAGGAGCAACGTCCACGCTCCTCAGCCCCGAGGAGCACGATACCATCCTGGCGCAGACCAGTCATCTGCCCCACCTGGTCGCCTCGGCTCTGGTCAACGCCCTGGCCCGCGGGTGGGGTCGCTACGGCGGACCGGGCTTCCTGGACAGCACACGGGTGGCCGCCTCCGACCCCGCCCTGTGGAAGGACATCTTCCTGAGCAACGCCACCGAGGTCGTCCGTGCTCTGGCCCGCTTCCGCAAGCAACTTGAGAACCTGGAAAATGCACTGGCGGCAGAACCCGAAGCCCTGGAGGAACTGTTGACCCGGGCGCAGCGCGCACGTCGATCCCTCGAGGCGGGCGCCCCCGCCGCCAAGAAGCACCGCCCCGCCAAAAGCAAGGCTACGGCCAAGGGTTCGCCCCGGCGACGAGGCAAGTGACCATGTGGTGGAGGGTGGAAGTCAGCACACGTCCCGACCTGCTGGACCCGGTGGGCGAGGAGGTCGGGGCCAGCATTAGCGACCTGGGCCTGACCGGCGTCCAGGCCGTGACCTTCACCCGCGTCTTCTTCCTCGAAGGCGACCTTGAGGAACCGCAGGTCACTCGCATCGCCCAGGAACTCCTCGCCGACCCGGTCGCCGACGTCTTCCAGGTGCTCGTCGCCCAGACCGACTCAGAGCAGGAAGAACCACTCACCATCGAGGTCATCCGCAAGCCCGGCGTCATGGACCCGGTTGAGGAGAGTACCAGGCTGGCCGTGGCCGATCTCGGCCTCTCGCTGCGGGCCGTGAAGACGGTCCGCCGATACCGGTTTCGGGGGAGCCTGACGAAGCAGCAACTTCACCTCATCGGCGAAAAACTCCTGGCCAACGGCTCCATCGAAGACTACTTCCTGGGCCGTTCGGACCGGGCCGTAGCCCAGCCCGCGCGACCCTACACCTTCGCCCTGCTCACCGTACCCCTGCGCTCGGCCTCACCTGAGGAGTTGGAACGTATCAGTCGGGAAGGCCAACTCTGGCTCAACCGGGAAGAGATGCTGACCATCCAGCGCTACTTCCAGGAGTTGGGACGCGACCCCACCGACGCCGAGTTGGAAAGCCTGGCCCAGACCTGGTCCGAGCACTGCGTGCACAAGACCTTCAAGGGGCTCATCGACCTTGACGGCGAACTCATCGACAACCTGCTCCGCTCCACCGTCATGCGGGTCACCGAGGAACTGGCCAAGCCCTGGTGCGTCTCCGTCTTCAAGGACAACGCCGGCATCATTCGCTTCGACGAAGAGCACAACGTCTGCTTCAAGGTGGAGACTCACAATCACCCCTCGGCCATCGGACCCTACGGCGGCGCAGCCACCGGCATCGGTGGCGTCATCCGCGACCCCATGGGCACGGGCCTGGGGGCCAAGCCCATCCTCTCGACCGACATCTTCTGCTTCGGCCCCTTCGACATGCCCGAGGAGAAGGTGCCCAAGGGCTGCCTCCACCCCAAGCGCATCATGAAGGGCGTGGTGGCCGGGGTGCGGGATTACGGCAACCGCATGGGCATCCCCACCGTCAACGGAGCCGTATACTTCGACGAGCGGTTTGTCGCCAACCCCCTGGTCTACTGCGGGAACGTGGGTCTCATCCCCCGCGACAAATGCGACAAGGAGCCGCGGGCGGGTGATCTGCTCGTCCTGGTGGGAGGTCGAACGGGCCGGGATGGCATCCACGGGGTCACCTTCGCCTCGGGGGAACTCTCGGAGGAATCGGAGGTGATCTCCAGCGGCGCCGTCCAGATCGGCAACCCCATCATGGAGAAGAAGATGGTGGACGTGCTCCTGGTGGCCCGCGACCGGGGGCTCTACTCCTCCATCACCGACTGTGGCGGCGGGGGCCTCTCCAGCGCGGCCGGGGAGATGGGGGAGGAGTTGGGCATAGAGGTTCACCTGGAGCGGGTGCCCCTCAAATACGAGGGCCTCAGTTACACCGAGATCTGGATCTCCGAGGCCCAGGAGCGGATGCTCCTGGCCGTCCCGCCGGGGCGGGTCGAAGAACTCCTTGCTCTCTTCGCCTCCGAGGACGTGGAGGCGACCGTCATCGGCAACTTCACCGGGGATAAGAGCCTCGAACTCTTCTACCAGGGTGAGCAGGTCGCCGACCTGGAAATGGAGTTCCTGCACAAAGGTTTCCCCCGCCTGGTGCGCAAGGCCGCCTGGCGGCCCCCGGAGCACCCCGAACCCCACCTCCCCGAAAGGGGCGACTACACCGAGGACCTCCTGGCCATCCTCGCCAGCCCCAACGTATGCAGCAAGGAATGGATCATCCACCAGTACGACCATGAGGTTCAGGGGGCCAGCGTCCTCAAGCCTCTGGTAGGGGTCGAAAACGACGGTCCCGGCGACGCCGCCGTCGCCGCACCCGTCTTCGGCTCCCCCCGAGGGATCATCCTCTCCTGCGGTCTCAACCCCAAGTACAGCGACATCGACCCCTACCACATGGCCGCCAGTGCCATCGACGAGGCGCTGAGACAAGTCATTGCCGTCGGCGGCGACCTGAATCAGGTGGCCCTGCTGGACAACTTCTGCTGGGGCGACCCGGATCAGCCCGACCGGCTGGGCGGCCTGGTGAGAGCGGCGCGAGCCTGCTATGACATCGCCAGGGTCTTCGGCACCCCCTTCATCAGCGGCAAAGACAGCCTCAATAACGAGTACCAGACGGCTGAGGGCACCATCGTCATCCCCGGCTGCCTGCTCATTTCGGCCATCGCCGTCATCGACGACGTCACCCGTGTCGTCTCCATGGACCTGAAGGAGCCGGGCAACCTGCTTTACGTCGTCGGCCTCACCAAACGCGAACTGGGTGGTTCCCACTACTGGGCTTTGAAGGGCTTCATCGGCTCCTGCGTCCCTCAGGTGGACGCCCCTGCGGCTAAGCGCACCTTCGACGCCCTGGGTCAGGCAACAGGCCAGCGCCTGGTGCGTTCCTGCCACGACCTGAGCGAGGGGGGCCTGGCGGTGGCTGCGGCCGAGATGGCCTTCGCCGGCGGCTTGGGAGCCACTCTGTCGCTTGCGCCCGTCCCCCGTACGGATGACGTCACCCACGACGACGAAGTGCTTTTCTCGGAGTCGAACTCGCGCTTCCTGGTCGAGGTGAAGCCGGGGGACGCTGAGAAGTTCGAGGAGTGCCTGATGGGCGTGCCCTGTGCGAGGGTGGGTACGGTAACGGACGACGGTCGGCTAATCATCACCAGCCTCAACGGTTCGGAGGTCGTCTCCGAAGACATCACCACGCTCAAGGCTGCGTGGAAAGCGCCGCTGGCCTGGTGATGAGACGCGCCACGCGACATGGCTCAGTGAGGACACCAAGGGATGACAACTGCTGACGAACGGACACTCGTCATCATCAAGCCCGACGCGGTCGAGCGTGGCCTGGTGGGTGAGATCATCGGCCGACTGCAGCGCAAGGGCCTCAAGATTGTGGGCCTGAAGATGACCCAGGTCTCCGAGGAACAGGCACGGGCGCTCTACGCCGTCCACCAGGGCGAGCATTTCTACGAGCCGTTGCTGCGCTTCATCCGCTCGGCCCCGATCGTGGTCGTCGCCGTCGAGGCCAAGGAGGCCTGTGCCGTCGTCCGCCGACTGCTGGGAGCGACCAACTCGGCCGAGGCCCAGCCCGGCACCATCCGTGGCGACCTGGCCTTGAGCCATCGTTTCAACCTGGTCCACGCCTCCGACTCACCCGAAACCGCCCGCAAGGAACTGGCCATCTTCTTCCGTGCCGACGAGTACCTGACCTACGACCGGGCCCTGGAGGGCTGGGTCTACGACTACTCCACCGGCGAGCCCATCTGAGCAAAGGAAGGACTGGGTCATGAAAGTCGTCCACGTCAGAGAAGTCTCCGCCCATGCCGTGGAACAGGGAGCCGAGAAGACCACTATCCGCTGGCTCATCAGCAAGGAGGCCGGCGCTCCCAACTTCGCCATGCGCCTCTTCGAGGTTCAGCCAGGCGGCTTCACCCCCCGACACCAGCACGCCTGGGAACACGAGGTCTATATCCTTTCCGGTCAGGGCGTCCTCCACACCGTCGAAGGTGACCAGTTCCTGGAACCGGGCACGGCCGTCCTGGTCGCCCCGGACGACGACCATCAGTTCCGAAACACGGGCGGCGAGCCCATGCGCATGCTCTGCATGATCCCCCACGTCGACCAGTAACGCTCATGGCCTCCGAAGTGTACCGGGCGACCTATTCCTGGACCGATGAGGGTGAGTTGCGTCTGGCTCTCGCTCTGGCTTCTCGCCCCACCCCCACGGTAGTCGATGTAGCCGCAGGGCCGAACGCAGCACCCGGGACCATGCTGGCCCAACACGCTCCGGGAAGCCTTTACGTCCCTCTGGACTCGGAACCACGACATCTCCTGCTCTTACGCGAGGCCTTGGGGGAGCGGGCGCAGCCGGTGCTGGGCCGAGGGAGTTGTCTGCCTTTCCGAGGTGCCTCTCTGGACGTGGTCCTGTACCACCACGGCATCGACGACGTGTACGAGACGGAAGGCCGGGACGGGCTGCAGAGGTCGCTGGGCGAAGCCTGGCGGGTGCTCCGTCCGGGAGGTCTGGTCATAGCCAGCCACTGCGAGTTCGCCCACGATGCGGCGACGGAAGCGGTATCGTTGGACGACATCGAAAGGGAACTCGTACCCCGGGGTGGCGAGGTCGTCCTCCGGGCCGCAGGCGCACGTATGGACTGGCTGGTGGTCCGCAAACCCATCCTTGAGTAGGCTCAGGGCCCAGTTCGCCCTTGCCTTGTGAGCGTCAGGCGCTACGCTCGTTTCACGTCGCGGGACCCGAACCCTTAGTGTGGCGGACGCCATGAAAGTCATGCTGATACGCCAACTACCGGCGCTGCTGGCGCTGGTGACGGTGACCGGGCTGGGTCCGCTTTCGGAGTCACGGGCCGCTGAGCACCCGCGTGTCTTCCTCCGCAGCGACGAGCTCACAAGCGGACGAAACCTGCGTGGGCGCGTGGCCATCACCGGCAGCCACTGCGAAGAGTACGCCCTGCTCACCCAGTGGGCTGAGAGGCACCTCGGTGGTCCCGTCACCAACTCTCTTTCCGACCCCGGATTGACCCAAGAGGCAGCACTGACCTACGCCCTGCTCTACCAACTCTCAGGCGATGCTCGCTACGGCCGCCGGGCCGTGGCCCTCATCCGCGCACTCATCACCAGCCACCAGGGCCGACTGCCCGGGTTCGACTGGCCTCGCCTTCCCGTCACCGTCGCCACGGTCTTCGACTGGACTTACGCTTCCCTTTCCCCTGAGGACCGACAGCGCCTCCTCTACGACATTCTGAAGCGATGCATCTACGTCCGCGATCGAGAGGCCCCCGATAACCCGGCTCCCTTTGATTCCACCCCCTACCTCAGGCCTCTCCTCTTCGCCGCGCTCGCACTGGAAGACGAACCGGAAGCCTCCCGCTACTCACCGGGCTGGAAGCGCTATTGCCGCAGCCTCCTCTTCCAGCGCGTCCTGCCCGACCTGAACGTAGCCGGAAGCCAGGGAGCCTGGCTTCCCAGGGCCGGCGGGCTTGACCGCGAACTGGACGTACTGGAGTGCCTGGAAGCCTGGCGCTCAGCCACCCGCCGTACGGCGGGCCAATCGACGTCTGAGGGGGCCGAAAACCGACTCCCTCCCCACCCCTCGACAGGCTCGGGGTGGCCTGAGCATGTCGAAGGCCACTTCCGCCACCTGGGCCGTCGAATCCTCTACCGTCTGCGACCCGGGCTTGTACTGGCGGCTGTGGGAGGCGATGAGCCTCAGAGAAACGGAGTTCCCCCGGCGCTGCTGTACCTCCTCTCCCACTACGAAGACGATCCGAGCGGTCGCTGGTTGGCTGAGACGCTCCGCATGGCTCACTCCCCGGAGCCGGGCTCAGCAGGCTGGCTCCGTGACCTGCGGGCCCGCATCCTTTGGCTGGCGAAGGGCGAACGGCGCGTCCCGCCCCGGGAAGAGGAACTCCCCCTCGCCACTACCTTCGAAGATGCCGGGGAGGTCGTCGCACGCAGCAACTGGGACCTGATGGAAGGTGACGCCCTCTGGTATCTCTTTCGTGTCTCCTCAGCCGGACCCCTGCAATACGCCTACTGGAACCACTTGAGCGTGGTGCGAGGTAACGACGCCCTGGCCGTGGAGGCCAACGTGGCAGGAGCGCCCGAGAGCGCTTTCGCCGAACGTTGGTTTGGCAGGCCCTGGGCGCAGAACACCGTCATCGTCACTGGATGGGGGCCGGAGACTGGACTCGACTTCGTCCTGGAGGCGCACTCGTCGGCCGTCGGTTTCTCCTACGTACGAGGGCGGGTCGCCAAAGCGACCGGGGGAACGAACGGGCACAGCTTTGTCCGCCAACTGGTCACCTTCCCGGAAGGACTCATCGTGGTCCACGACCGCGTCAGCGCCGGTCGTGCGACTCGTATGAGCGGTCAGCCAATCTGGCTCCTGCACATGCTGGATGAGCCCACGTTGCTTGGCC
>CBDVDV010000131.1:0-10388 GCA_965372835.1 uncultured bacterium
TCCGCGGTCCGTTTCCAGGTCTCACCCTTGTCAGGACTGACCTTGATCGACGTTCCTGCGTTCATGTAGGTGTTTTTCGTGTCAAAGACCGGGCGTCCGCCACAGTTGCCGACATCGACAAAGTGCATGATCAGCCAGGTCTCGCCGCCGTCCACCGAGCGGTACTGGGAGGCCATGTCGGAGTCGATGAGCATGTAATCGGGGTCAAAGGGTGAGATGACCGGATAGCACATGGTGCCGCCCCCGCCGATGCCGACATTTCTGAACGGCTCACCGGGTTCCGCTCCCCAGACATACGCCGAAATGATCCCCAACAAAGCAAGTGCGATGATTGCCCGTTGCATGGTGCTCTCCTCCTGACACAGAAATCCCGGACCCGAGATTTCCCAGATGCCCGGCGCCAACAGCGATGAGCAGCCCTTCCCTAACAGTTCTACCCCGACCATGTGTCGCGTCGAGGCCCTTCTGCTCACCGTGGCGGTCGAAGGACTACTCAGCCAGTTCGACGGTGAGGGCCTTCATGACCGGAGCGTCACCGCAGGTGATGGTGTAGGTCTCCTGGGGTTTCGTCGCTACGTGCTCGTGCCGCTTCTCTACGCCCCCCTCCTCCCAGACGTAGGTGGTCCTGATGGGCCGGAAGCCGCCGTGGGGCTCCACGTAGTCGGCGTCGATGCGGAAGTCGAAGATGAGCGTCGTGTTCCTCTGCGTTCCCTGGAAGCGGACCAGGGCCTTCCTCGTCCCTTCCGGGACGTCTGAGAAGGTGACGTACTCACACGAACCGGGTGTAGGCCCGCCGGCCCGGCCCACTTTCTTCCAGGTCTTCCCGTCATCGAAGGAGACCAGGTAGTCCCAGCCGTCGCGCGCATCCCGGGCCCGGTAATGAGTCCCCAAACGCAGCCGAACCATGTCCCCGGGCGTTTCAATGGGGAAGGTGACCCAGCCCTGGCCCCCCGTCATCAGCATGCCGTGCTCCATCGATTCCACCCCCTCGAACGTGGGATGGAACTCCAGCGCCACGAGTTGGTTCCCCTTGGTCTGGGGAGTCGTCTTGCCCTCGATGGTGATGGTTCCCTCGGACGCGGGCGCCGCGGAGAAGGTGATGGTGTTCTTGCCCGGACCCAGGGCCGGCAGGGCGCGCTGCGAGTTTTGGATGTCGTGCTCTATCTTCAAGGCATCCAGACCCGTCCCCTCTCCCGTAAACTCGAACTTCAGCCGGTAGTCGTAGAGGCGGTACACCAAGGGCTTCAGGTCGATGGTCTGCTCTGACCGTCCGGGGTCGGTCTTGGCGAAGATCTCCTGCCAATCCAACCCGTTGTTGCGGGAGAAGTAGACGCGGAGGCCCCCGCCCTCGCCCACCACGAAGGTGCCCGACATCGAGCCGCCCAGGTAGACGTAGGAGGAGGGCATACGAAGTTCGAGGACGCCGGACTGCTCCCCGCTCTTGACGTGGAGGGCCGGGCTCTGCTGGTCATCAGCGGTTGAGGCAAGGTTCTCGTAGCGCAGCGCCCCGCCACGTGCGGCTCCACTGGCCAGGGGCACTCCGTAGACGTGGCTGCCGTTACCGATACGGCCCGGGGCGATATCCCCGTACTTGGGAGCGTAGCGGAGGTCCCCCTCGCCAACGACGCGCGTCAGGCAACCGGGCGCCTTCGCCTCGGTGTCCATGTTGACATGGAGGCCCTTGTTGGACCAGTTGCGGGTAATGACTTCACCCTCACGCAGTTGGACGTTGACCCGATACCCTTGGGAGTAGCCGTACTCGTATATGCCGTTGGCCGAGCCGTCATACTCCTGCATGGTGCTGTACCAACCGTGGGTCCCTGCAGGCAGCCAGCCATTCTGGCTGTAGAACTCGCTGGCAGCCAGCATGGGCGGGCCTTTCTTCCACCCCCAGTTGCGCGTGAACTTGCGGAGTTCGGCGTCGTTGCCCTTGAGTTCGGGATGTTTCTTGTACCACTCGGCGAGGCTGGCCATGATTTCGTCCACGCTGGCGATGTCCCCGCCCTCGTCCAGAAAATAGCAGATGAGCGAGGCGTCCAACAGGTGCCAGTCGCTAGCCCACCACACCTCGGGAACACTGTGGTGGCTGATAATCCGTCCCCGGGCCTTGAGACCAGCGGCCCGGGCCAGGGCCTCGATGTTCGACGCGACACAGGAGCACATCCCGTAGCCGTAGACGTTGAAGGTCTTGATGGGGTCTTGCACCGTGCCCGACGCCTGCAGGAACTCTCGTGGCGGCGCTTCCTGATGACGGAACTTGACGCACGTCTCCCAGACGGCCAGGCCCTTCTCCCGGTCGGTCATCCCTGGCTTGATGAAGGAGGCCTTCCAGGCTTCGATGCTCGAGACGTCTTCCACCTTGTCCGAGACCACCTTCACGTTGGAGACCACGCCCACCCCTTCGGCAACAGTGTCCTCGACGGGTAACGTTACCAGCACGGCCGCGCTCAACCCCAGGAGCACGACCTTCCACAAGTTCCGTACCGGAATGGCGTATTCACCCAAAAGCAGCAATGCTCCCTTCACGAAACCCTCCTCTCCTCCGGCAAGAATGAGACCATACCCAGTTCCATTATAACCCCCAGTGATTCACTGGCGGCGACGACACAGCACCATATTCGCTTCTGAGGCCGCTTTTGTCACCACTTTTCTGGAGGATTCCGTCCCTTTCTCCTTGTGCGTGCGGGGCGGAAAGGGGGGCTCGGAGTCAGGTGGGGGCTAAGCGCTCTTGACCGGCGAGCGCTCATGTAGGTAACCTCGCCGAGGCCCGGGGCCGCCCGTGGCCGTCCCAAGGGGCGGGCCGCCTCTACCTGGACGATGGAGGGCAGGAGCGTGGTTATCATCCTGGATGCTCGTGTGGGGGCGTTCTCAGCGCTGACGCTGGTGATGCTGTTGGGGGCGGTGGCGCTGGCCGAGGTGCCGGCGGATCTCCTCGACCAGGAGTGGTTCCCTAAGGCGCCTCCGCTTCCCCCGCCTGTGGGTCAGGTCATCAGAGTCTCCACCGTCGATGAACTCTATGAGGCTGCTGAGAAGGTCAAGCCGGGGGGAACGATTCTCATCGAAGACGGTCACTACATGATGCCCAGGTATTTCGCGTTGCACACCGACAACGTGACCATGCGGAGCGCCTCGGGCCAGCGCGACCGGGTCGTCATCGACGGCGCCCGGAGCCGCCACAACGAGTTAGTGGCGGTGAGCCGATGTCGCCGCGTAACCATCGCCGATCTCACCATCCAGAACATCGAAGCCAACGGCTTCAAGATCAATTCCGACACGGGCGTCCACGAGGTGACCATCTACAACTGCGTCATCCACAACATCTGGGAGCGGGGCGTGAAGGGCGTGCCCGGGCCGGTCGTCGACGGCAAGCGGATTCCGCCCAGGAACTGCCGGGTTCAGTACTGTCTGTTCTACAACGATCGGCCCAAGCGTCTCTCAGACGATAGGGCCGAGGCGGAGAACCCCGAGAGGTTCGGCGGCAACTACGTTGGCGGCATCGACATTATGACGGTCAAGGAGTGGGTCATCAGCGATAATGTCTTCATCGGCATCCGCGGCAGAACCGGCGCGGGTCGAGGTGCGATCTTCATCTGGAACGGTTCGGAAGACTGCATCGTCGAGCGGAACATCATTATCGACTGCGACAGCGGCATCTGCCTGGGCAACTCTCACCGCAGCCGCTGGCCTATCCACTGCACCCGCTGCATCGTGCGCAACAACTTCGTGACCCGGTGTCCGGAAAACAACATCCTGGCCGACTACACCCGGGACTGCAAAATCTACAACAACAGCGTCCACGACCCGGAGAGCCGGCTCCAAAGGCTGATTCGCGTGGTGCACGACAACGACGGGCTCCTGGTGGTGAACAACCTCTTCAGCGGCCCGGGCATACGGGTGGAAATGGTCGAAGGCGAGATTGACCTCCGAAACAACGTCATCAAAGACCTGACGGACTGCTTCGTTGACCCCGCTAAAGGCGACCTCCACCTTACCGCCACAGCCCGCGAGGTCATCGACAGGGCCGAGCCCCTGAAAGAGGTCGCCGAAGACCTCGACCGCGAACCCCGGGGGGAGCAGCCTGACATCGGCGCCGACGAGTTCGTGGAGAAGGCCGGCAGACCGGAATGATCCGCATACCCACGGCCCCTGGACACGGGGGAGTCCGAGGGCGTTCAGGCACGCGAACCAACTGCCCGGCAGTCCTCTACCATGTTCCGCTCTACGTCCAGCAACGAGGGACGGGGGCGCTCTGTGCCAACGGACCACTCGACCTGGGTTCGCAAATCATGGATGTCCAGGGGGACGAAGTTAGCCAGGTGGGCTTCCCCTACGGATACGTACGGACAGCACCGCTTCTCCTCCCGCGGCAAGAGCCGGTTTCCCGGGTTGGGGGTTGCGAGCGCTTCCCTTCGCTCGTGACGACCATGAGAGCAACCGGCGTGGCCACTAAAACTCCAAGACGACCCCGAGGGTGTCCTCCGGGTGCTCGATGAGTTGGATGTAGGCCTCGTTCGCCTGCTCCACGGGGTAGCGGTGGGTGATGAGCGAGGCGACGTCGAGCCGACCTTCGCTCACCAGGTCTGCGAAGAGTTGGATGTTTCGCCCGGTGCTCCAGCGCACATAGCCGGGTGGGTAGTCGTGGCCATCCCGCTTGTAGTGCATGTCGCGCCAGCCCGGGCCGCAGCCACCGCACGTCAAGACTTCCACGTCCCGCCCGCGGGGTCGGCCCATGGGCATGACACCGATGAGGACAATCCGCCCGGTGTCCAGGTTGACCATCCGGTTGACACTGTCGAAGAGGGCCGGGTCTTCGCTCTTGGCAGCCACCAGGACAGCGTCGGCGCCGAACCCGCCGGTGAGTTCAAGAACCTTCTCGGCTACGTCAGTTTCCGAGGCGTCAAAGGCGTGGTCGGCGCCCGATTTTCGGGCGAGTTCCACCCGCAGGGGAACGATGTCACTGGCCACCACGTAGGCGCCGAACAACTTGGCGAACTGCACGGCGAACTGCCCCACCATCCCCAGGCCGACTACGACGTTCCACTCACCCAGGGCCGAGCGGGCCCGGCGACAGGCGTGCAGACTGGTCGTGGCCAGGTTGACGGCGGAGCCGGCTTCGAGGTGCTCTTCGCCGGCGAGACGACCCAGCAGGTGAACGGGGATAAACACCTCCTCGGCGTTGAAGGCAAAACCCCCGCCCGGACAGCAGACCGGGTCGCCCGGAGCAAAGCCCTCCAACCCCGGTGTCACCTCCTTTATACGTCCGGAGATCTGGTAGGAAATCTCCAGGTCGTCCTTCGAGGGGTCGGGCGCCCGGCGGCGCTCGACGACCGAGTCGATGGTCGAGCCCGCCCCGATCATGGTGTGGGTGGTCCTGACGATAGCCCCCGGGGGCCTGCCCTGCGGAGTCGGGCTCGGTCGGTCTTTCAAGATAACTTCGCCGGTTCCACGTACGACCAGTTGTCTCATTGTCGCCTCTCCTGCACGAGTCGCACTTTGGCAGTCTACTCACGTGCTGCGCCGATCGGCCACGAGCCCGCGACAGCCTTGTGGGCCAACCGGCTGGTAGCAAGTACCTGTAGCCCCTTGCCGTCGTACCTGTCCAGGAAAATCTGAGGCCCCTTCCCCGATGGGCGTGCTCCTCCGGCCCGCTCTCCTCAAAACAGCCACAACCCAAGGCGAGCAGCCCCTGGGTTTCCCTTGGTGCGCGGGTGTGGCCGGGCTATAATTCCTGACCCTGGTGTGTCCCGACTTCGGTCGTGGAGGAGAAGGATGGCGTACCACAGCCTCTTGGAAGCGATCGGCAACACCCCCACGGTGGAGATCCGTTCCCTCAACCCCGTTGCCGGTACCAACATCTACGCCAAGTTGGAGTTCTTCAACCCCACCGGTTCCCTCAAGGACCGTATCGTGAGTTTTATGGTGGAGCGGGCCGAAGAACGGGGGGAACTTCACCCGGGCATCACCATCGTGGAAGCGACCAGCGGCAACACCGGCATCTCCCTGGCCGCCGTGGCTGCCCACCGGGGCTACCGCGCGCTCCTGGTGATGCCCGAGGACATGAGCGCGGAGCGCCGACGCATCATGCAGGCCCTGGGCGCGGAGGTGGTGCTCACCCCCGCCACCGAGGGCTCCGACGGGGCCATCGCCCGAGCCAACGAGATTTCTCAGGCCTCTGAGCATTACCTCCTGGGGCAGTTCGAGAACGAAGACAACGTCCTGGCCCACTACCAGACCACCGGCAGAGAAATCCTGGAGCAGGTCCCCGATTTGGATACGTTCGTGGCCGGCATGGGCACCGGAGGCACGGTCACAGGCGTCGCCCGGCGGCTCAAGGAGGCCAATGCCGCCATCAAGGTCGTTGCCATCGAACTACCTCCCAACTCCCGTATCCAGGGGCTGAAGTGCTTCCAGGACTACGTGCCCCCCATTGTGGACTTCTCGCTCATCGACGAGCGGGTCACCATCGAGGACGAGGAGGCGTTCCAGGCGGCGCGGAAGCTGGCTCGCCGAGAGGGCCTGTTCGTGGGCATGAGTTCGGGGGCGGTGATGCACGTGATGGTCCAGCAGGTGGTGGCTGGCCGACGCTGCGTGGTGGGCATCTTCGGCGACAGTGGCAGCAAGTACCTGAGCACGGAACTTTTTCTGTAGGTGGAGCGACACGAGAGCGGGAGGGCGCACAATGGCCAAGAAGGAAGTTGACTACCGGACGGTGTTGGCGGAGACGGTGCGGGTGATGGGCGAGATGGGGCTGCTCTTGGCGGCCCAGGACAGTGCGGGCAAACCCAACGCCATGACCATCGGCTGGGGCACACCAGGCATCATCTGGGGGAAGTCCATCTTCGTGGTCTACGTCCGTCCCAGCCGGTATACGTACAAACTCATCGAGGGTACAGGCGCCTTCACCGTCAATGTGCCCACGCCCGAACTCAAGGAGGCGGTGGCCTTCTGCGGCAGCGCCTCCGGGCGCGACCACGACAAGTTCACCGAGACGAACCTGACAGCGGTCCCCGCCGAACACGTCCCGGCCCCGCTCATCGAGGAGTGCCCCATCCAGTTCGAGTGCGTCGTGGTGCACCGAAACGACGTCGTCCCCGAAGCCCTCAGCGAGGAGATCCGCACCGGGGCCTACCCCGCCGGCGACTTCCACCGCTGCTACTTCGGCGAAATCCTGGCCTGCTATGCTGAGCGATGAAACCAGCTCGAAAGAAGAACGTCTGTAACAACAGACACTGGCTTGAGCGGAGGAAAGGACGTGGGAAGAATGATGCGACGGATAGCGCTGGCGAGTGTACTGGTAGCCTTGGTGCCTCTCGTGGCCTGGGCTGACTGGCCGGAACTTCGTCGGCGCGATGCTGAGCGCCAGGAGGCGTTGCGGCCCAAGTTGAAACTCATTCCCAAGGGCCACCCACGCCTCTTTATCCGGGGCGAGGACGACCTGGAGGCAGTGCGCGAGCGCATCAAGTCCAGCCCCGAGGTCGCCGAAGCCTATGCCGCGCTCCGGGAGTGGGCCTACAGCGGAGCGTTCACCACTGGTGGCTGGCAGCCCACGCCTCAACTTCAGGCCCGCATCGTCGTCTACCGCATCGAAAAGCGCGACCCGGAACTGCTCGCGCCCATCCTCGAACAGATGGACTGGCTGTGCGAGAATGACCTGGACGAGTGGAGTTGGTCGTGGATAGGCAAATCGCTGGCCATGGGCTACGACTGGCTCTACGACGACCTCACCCCGGCCCAGCGCGAGAAGTACGGCCGCCGGGCGCTCGAATGCACCAAAGAGGTCTATCGCATCTGGCAGCATCCTCCCACCAACAACCACGTCTACCTGAAACAGGGCAAGGTGCTCTATGCTGGCATCGCCCTCTACGGTGACGGCATCGACGACGCAGCCGCCGAGCAGATGGTGCTGGACGGGCTGGAGCAGCAGTTGATGCTCTTCATCCCCTGCCACAACATCCTCAATGCCGGTGACGGCGGCTGGCAGGAGAGCATGAGTTACCACTCCATGTTCACCTACGCCTTCGCCCACGCCCTGGAGGCCTGGCAGAGCGCCTCCGGGGAGGACATCTGGGGTGACTTCTACGGTCTGGACGGCGACGCCCACTACTGCCTCTACCTGCGGCGGCCTTTCGATAACCGCAAGATCCGGGTAGCCGACGGCGGCGGGAACGCTGTGGACACCTACATCAGTTACTACACCCCGCTGCTTTCCCGCCGACGGCGGGACGGCGTCGCCCGCTACTGGAGCGACTGGATCAAGGAGCGCTGCCGTCAGACCGACGACGAGGGCAAAACCACCCTGCGCTCGCCCCACAAGTGGTGGCCCTATGTCCTCTGGTACGACCCCACTGTACCGACGGTTACGCCTGAGGAGTTACCTCTGGCCCGCATCTTCCGGGGCCTGGGCTACGTCGTGAGCCTGAGCGGGTGGGAGGAAGACGCGGTCTTCTCCGCCTTTCTCTGTCAGCCCTGGTGGTGTGGCGGGCACCAGCACCTGGACGCCAACTCCTTCATCATCCATCGCTACGCGCCGCTCGCCGTCGACGACGGGACACTGGGTTACAACGACACCCGCGGGAACTACTTCGCCCGCACCATCGCCCACAACACGGTCACCGTCTATGACCCCAACGAGGAGTTCGCGGGTGGACTGTGGGGCGGTCGCATGAGCGAACCGGTGGCCAACGACGGTGGCCATGCTTACGGCGGCGGCGGGGCGAGCATGCCCGGTGACTTCGTGGAGAACGGGCCTTACCACCGGGGTCGAATCCTCTCCTTCATTCACAAGCCCGAGTACTCCTACGTGGTCGGTGATGCGACCAGGTATTTCAAAGAGTACAAGGTGAAGGAACACCAGCGGGCGTTCCTCCACGTTCAGCCCGATCTTTTCATCGTCTTCGACCGGGTGGAATCGACGGACCCGGCGTTCAAGAAGCGCTGGCTTCTGCACACCAAGACCGAGCCGCAGGTCCAGGGCTCCACACTCTCGGTTGCCAACAGCGACGGCAGGCTCTGGTGTCAGACGTTGCTCCCTTCCGACCCCGAGGTCGTCGTAGTCGAGCCCGTCGTCCTCGAAGAGGGCAAGAGGGTCCCCGATGTCGATGTCACCCAGTATCCGCCCGGCTACCCCGGCCAATGGCGGGTGGAGATTTCGCCCAAGGTGCCTGCTCAACGGGACTACTTCCTGCACGTGCTTTGTGCGCCCGCCAAGGGGGTGACGGAGCGTCCCCAGGCGACAGTCACCCAGACGGATGACTCAGTCACGGCGACCGTCACCTGGGCCGGGAAAACTGTGGTGGTCCGCTTTCCCAAAACAGGGGAACTCGTCGGCCACCTGACCATCACCGACCGCCAGGGAAAGGTGTTAGTGGGCGACCAATTTCCCAAAACAGGGGAACTCGTCGGCCGCCTGATCATCACCGACCGCCAGGGAAAGGTGTTAGTGGGCGACCAACTGGACCAGCGCGTCCAAAACAATGAGGAACTTATCAAGGCCGCTCAGAGAAGATAAGTGTAGGGTGGCAAAGGAATTGCAGTATGACGTCTGCGGGCCTAACCGTTCGTTTGGCTACGGAGGACGACGTCGAGGTGGTGGCCGAGTTGGCGCTGGAACTCGCTCGTTTCCTTGAGAATCCGACGATCCCGACCGTGGAGGAAGCCAGGGGCAATGCCCGTCGGGCCCTCACCGACCCGCGCGAGACCATCTACCTCGCCGAACTCGATGGGAAACCTGTGGCCATGTGCCATATCAGTGTTCGGCAACTCATCTCTGAACACGCTCCCGTCGCCCTCGTCGATGAACTGGTTGTGGCCGAGGGGTCCCGAGGAAAGGGCATCGGCAAGAGGCTCGTCGAGACGGCCCGGGACTTCGCGCTGGAGAGGGGCTGCTTGGAACTTGAGGTCGGCACCGCCGCCGAGAACACCTCGGCCTGCGCCTTCTACCGGGCCGTCGGCTTCGACACCGAACACATCCTCTTCGAAATGGAGTTCGAGAAACACCAACGCGCTCCGGCCTGAGTCTGTCCCGCCGTTGTGTCCCGGAACTCGTAGGGAAGCCAGGACCCGCTCTTAGGGGCTCGCTGAGCGCCACCAGTCGTGGTGGTCCCGTTCCAACTCCTCCACCGAGGGGAAGGGATAGTAGGTGAGCCCATCCTGGTCGCCGATGAAGAAGCCGGTCTCGATGGCGCGATAGGCGCAGGTCACCGATTTCTCCCCCTTACGGGGCGGTCAGGCACTAATGCCTGACCTCCCATTTTTGTGGGGAGGGCGGACATTCTTCTCCGCCCCTGCCCCCGCAGGCTCAGGCGCTCTGTGCTCCTGCTTGTCTCTTTGGCAGTACAAGCATCAACAGAGTTCGGCGCCCGCGTGGCGAAGTTGGGAGCGGAGAAGTT
>CBDVDV010000132.1:0-10370 GCA_965372835.1 uncultured bacterium
CCGTGAGCAAGCTGCGCACCGTCTTCCCGCCCGACCTGACGGCCTTCTCCTACTGGGGGGGGGGGGCGGGGATCATGTCGGTACTGACGTTGCTGCGCATGAGGCTTCCCTGGTGGCCGCTTCATCCCATCGGCCTGGCCATCAACGGAACCTACTTCACCCAGAAGACCTTCGTCGCCATTTTCATCGCCTGGCTGGTCAAGATCATCATCCTCAAGATGGGCGGGGTCAGTCTGTACCGTCGAAGCCAGCCCTTTTTCATCGGCATCCTGGTCGGCTACGGGGCCGCGGTGACCCTCTCCACCGTCATCGACTACCTCTACTTCTTCGGTGACGGACACTACATCCACTCGGTGTGAGCGCCGTATGATCGGAAGCGACGACGGGCTGACCCTGCGATCGGTGATTGCGGGCCTGGTGCTGGTGGTGTGTGTCGTGTTCGTCATGATTTACTGCGAATACGTCATCAGCGCCTCCTCCACCAACTACAGCCATTTCCCCATCTTTACGTTTCTCGCCTTCGTGCTGCTGGCGCTGGTGGCGGCGCCCGGGGTCCGGGCGCTCTTCGCTCGGCGACCACTGTCGCGCAGTGAACTTTTCGTCATCCTCATCATGGTGATGGTGGCCGGCCTCATACCGAGCAACGGCCTCGTCGGCTTCTTCCTGGTGGTCCTGGCCACACCTTACTACTTCGCCGGTCCCGAGAACCGCTGGGCCGAGTCCCTCCACGAGCACATCCGCGGCTGGGTCGTCCCCAAGGAGCTCTGGGCCATGAGGTGGTTCTTCGAGGGGCTGCCCGAGGGCGAGAGCATTCCCTGGTCGGTGTGGCTGGTGCCGGTCGCCTGGTGGCTGCTCTTCTTCGCCGCCCTGACTTTCGCCACCCTGGCCGTGATGGTCATCCTCAGGCGGCAATGGAGCACGAACGAACGGCTGGCCTACCCCCTGGTGAACGTGCCGGTGGCCCTGGTCGAGCAGGAGCCCGGAGGTGGGGCGCCCTCACTGCTTCGCAACCCGCTCTTCTGGACAGGGGCGGGGGTGAGTTTCTTCATCCTCTCCTGGAATATCCTCAACTACTTTTACCCCACCCTCCCGGCCATTCCACTCAAGAACAAGTATTTCGCCGTTGCCCGCGGCTTCCCGTCCATTGAACTCAGGCTCAACTTCTTCGTCCTGGGGTTCGCCTACTTCGCCAACCTCGACGTGCTGCTGAGCCTGTGGCTCTTCCGCATCCTCTACATCATCCAGTTGGGCACCTACAACCGCCTGGGCGTCGATACCGGGGGAAACGAAGACCAGTTCAGTTACGGCCTGCTGGGTTGGCAGAGCTACGGCGCCCTGGCGACCATGGTGCTCTGGGGACTGTGGGTGGCCCGAGGTCACCTCAAGAACGTGGTTCGAAAAGCCTTCAGCCGGGCCGAGGACGTCGACGACTCAACCGAGTTGATGGGCTACCGCACTGCGGTCTGGGGGCTGATCCTCTCGGTCCTGTTCATGGCCGCCTGGTTCCATCAGGCCGGGATGGAACTGAAACTCATCGCCGCTTATCTCCTGGGCAGTTTCATTCTCTTCCTGGGCATCGGCCGGATCGTGGCCGAGTCCGGACTGCTCTACGTGCGCGGACCCATGTCGGCCCAGGTCTTCGGAAGTTACCTCTTCGGGGTGGGGCCCGGAGGCCTGAGCTCTGCGAGTATCACGGCGCTGGGCTTCACCTATACCACCATCAGCCAGGGGAAAGGGCTGTTCGCCGCCGGGCTGGCGCAGATCACCAAAATGGGTGAGTTGGTCCGCGGAAACAGACGCGCGCTGCTGTGGGCCATTGTCGCCGCCTTTGTCGTGGGCGCGCTGGCGGCCATACTCTTTACCCTGTACTTCGGCTACCAGTACGGTGCCTTCAACTTCCGCACCTGGCATTTCCGCTGGGGTGGGCTCTGGGTCTTTAACGACACGGTGAAGAAGATGCGCAACCCCTTCCCCACCGACTGGACCCGCCTGTCCTACCTGGGCATCGGGGCCGTGGCCATGGCCGTGCTCTACTTCTTTCGCCTGCGTCTGCCCTGGTGGCCCATCCACCCCATCGGCCTGGCCGTCAACTGCACCTACTTCACCCAGAAGACCTTCTTCGCCATCTTCATCGCCTGGGCCATCAAGGTGGTGGTCTTGAAGATCGGCGGGGTGAACCTCTTCCGCCGAAGCCGGCCCTTCTTCATCGGCATCCTGGTGGGTTACGTCATCGCCGTGATGGTCTCCACCATCGTCGACTACTTCTTCTTCTTCGGCCAGGGCCACTACGTCCACGCGGTGTGAGACCGAGAGAGACGTCCGGAAAAGCCCGGCAAGTCTCGCTGCGGGTATCGGGAGTCAGACCACTATGGTCGAAACACTCAAGACTCAAGTCTATCGTCCTTGCGACATCGTCCTTTACGCCGGGCAGGTCCCCGGGAACCCCTTTGACGTCGAGGCTGCTGCCACCTTCGTCGGGCCGAGCGGTGAGCGACTCCACGTCCCCGGCTTCTACTCTAATGACGGCAGGTTCCGCATCCGCTTTGCTCCCACCCGCGAGGGGCGTTGGAGTTACGTGACCCGCTGCGCGCTTGACGCCATTGACGGGATCACCGGCGCAGTCGAGGCCGGGCCGAACACCAACCCGCGCGTCCACGGCTCTTTACAAGCGGACCCCAAACACCCCCATCACCTCCTCTACCAGGACGGCACCCGGCCCTTCCTCATGGGCTACGAGTGCGACTGGCTCTGGGCCCTGGACCAGGGACAGCCCGACATCCCTCACATCCGCAAACTGGTGGACCTCATCGCCGAGCACAACTTCTCTCTTCTCATCACCCAGGCCTACGCTCACCACTGCTCCTGGTCACAACATGTGGCCCCCCCGGCCAAGGTCAGTCCGCCTCGGCTCCTCCCCTGGGCGGCGACCAACCACAACCCGGACTACGCCCTGCTCACCATCCCCTACTGGGACCACTACGACCGGATGATGGACTACCTGCTTGAGAAGGGCATCACCGTCTTCCTCATGATCCGGGTCTACAACAAGTTCGTCCGCTGGCCTGAGAACTCCTCAGCCGACGATGACCGCTACTGGCGCTACATCGTCGCTCGCTACCAGGCCTATCCCAACGTGGTCTGGGTCCTCGCCAAGGAGGCCCACAACGAGCAAGACCGCCCCGGCTACTGGCAGGACCGCATCCGCTTCATTCGCGCTCACGATGCTTACGGCCACCTCATCACCACCCACGATGACGATGAGCTCGCCCACACCTACGACCTGGACGTCCGTTTCGACCAGCACCACAAGGACTGGAACGAGCACATCATCAGCGAACGCAAGCACAGGCAGTGGCCCGTGATGAACGTGGAGTTCGGCTACGAACCCGGGCCCATCCCCACCTATCCGGTGCACCAGCCCATCGAGGAGGTAGTCCGTCGCGCCTGGCTCATCACCGCCGGTGGTGGCTACCTAGCCTACTACTACAGCGACACGGCGTGGGACGTCATCACCTTCGACGAACCACCTGGCTACGACTGCTTCGCCCACCTGCACGCTTGCATGAGCAACCTCCCCTTCTATGAGATGGAGCCCCATAATGAACTCGTGGACACGGGCCCGTCCGCCAAAGCCTCGGCGACGGCGGGCTACTGCCTGGCCCAGCCCGGTCGCTGTTACCTCGTCTTCCTGGACGACGTCCGTCAGGTCACCCTGAGCGTCCAAGCGAGTGGGCACCTCCCCGCGCGGTGGCTCGACCCGATGACGGGCGAATGGACCGAGGCGTCGCAGGTGAGCCCAGGCAAGCAGACCTTCACCGTGCCGCCAGCCTGGGGAAAACTGGCCGTCCTGATCGTGGGGGAAGAGTCGTGAAACAAGACGCTGCCGGGAACAACGAGCGCCGACTGCTGGTTCCAGCCCGGGCCGGCGCTGAGGTCGCACGACGGCATGGCCTGCTGTGCGAGGCCCCGACCAACTGGGACGACCCTCCGATGGCCAGTTGCCCGACCACCGGCACGCCTTCGAGGATGAACGTTTTGCCATGGAGGAACTGGTCAGTGAGCACTCGCACCTCCACCTCTGACCGGTTGAGAAAGTCCTCCAGTGCCCGGATGAGCTCCGGGGGTTTCCCGCTACCCAAGGATTCTTGAAGCTCATGCCAGAGAGCGTCCCCGAGGACGAAGTCCTGCTCCTGCTCCTTCCCGAACAGCAGTCTCACCCGCTTGGCGACGCGCAGCCCTTCCTCCAGCATGGCGAAGCCAGCCAAGTTGAAATAGGCGGTGGCTATGTCGATGCTCGGCGGCTGTGGAGACTCCAGCAACAGGCTCCAGACCACCTCGCCAACCTTGCGGCCCTCGGAGTTGTCCAGGATGTCAGGGATGGCGGTCATCAGCTCCTCTCAGCGCTCCGCGCTTAGGGGGAAACAAGTCCCGAATGATCTGTCTTCAGCCAACGTTCGACGTGTTGACGAAGCTGTTTGGCCAGTTTCAGCATTCGACGGGACTCGTCCTCACTTACCACGCCCATCCGCTCATAGGTGACCGTAATACGCTTCCTGCGAAGTTGGTCCAGTCGCCTCACAAGTTGGGCACTGCTCCCGATGGTGTGTTCTAAGGACTGCACCGTGAGTTGGTGGTGACCTGGTCCTTGCTGACGTCTTTGCCGGATCCTATAGCCACTCGCTGCCAGCGCAGCCGTGGCGCACTGCAAGGCAGCATTGAAGACGTGCGCCAACTTTCCGTCTGGGCTAAGCCCGGGCACCTGCGCATCGCTAAGCTCGCGGTCTGCCACCGACAGCAGCTCGCCGATCTCTTCGGTGCTGGTGGTGTGCTCAGTCAGCCAACCGTTGGCCAGCCAGTCTTCCAAGCTCATCGGCATCCCCGATGGCAAACAACTTCTCGCCCCGAAGGACACTGATTACGAAGTGGTGTCGTGCCTGGACTTTCTCCCGGAACTCCCCCAGAGGATACACCGTGGGGTTGACCTCTCGGCCCAGACGCTCCTCAGCCAGCGCCAGTGCATCGACCACCTCGCCGAACTCAACATCACCGATGACCATAAGGTCCACATCCGACTCGGGGGTTTCGTCTCCCTTGGCTAGGGAGCCGTAGACAAAGGCAACCTGTATTTTGGTCCTGAGGGGCTTCAGGAGCTCTCTGAGGACGTCGGCCAAGCCCAGCGTTTTCAGGAGAAGGCCTCGGAGTTCGGGGTACGCCGGACACGATTCGTTGGCCCGGTAGAAGACCTGCTTCCCCTGCTCTCGTCGCGAGAGCACGCCCACGCGCGTAAGCCTTTTCAGTTCGCGCTGCACGGCTCCCTGTTTGACCCCGACTTTTCGGATGACTTCCCGCAGGTGGTATTCCTCGCCCGGATGGGTCAGAAAGAGAGCCAGCACTTTCTGCCTGGTGCCCGGAATCAGCGCATCGATCAGTTTCATGCCTGTACCCTTTCTGGGTACATTTGTACCCAATCTGGGTACTTCTGTCAATCAGCAACTCCGCGCTCTACGCGCCTGTGGGCAGATCTTCCCATGCCCGGCGCGCACTCTCAAGCACCATCTCTGGCTCAGGCGCGTAGTAGGTCCCCCGCCCCTGGGCCCGCAATACCCCCTGCTTTGTCAAGTAACCCAGAGTGATGTAGACTTGGTACGTCGGGGTAGCCTCGGAGCCGCTTATGACGTCCTCCGATTTGAAGGTCGGCTTTTCTTCTGACAGCTTGTCAATGACCTCAACGACCCGAAAGTAGCACGGCTTGGGCACAGAGTGTTCATAAGTGTTCTTCTTGTCTCGCTTTAGGCCCTGCTTCACCAGTTCCTCGTTTCGCTGGAAGAACCGAGGATACTGGTACTTACGCCCCGCCGGTCCTCTCTCGGGTACCTCAACGTCTGTGCCATTGAGCGTCCTTCTGAGCCCGGCCAGTTCCTGGGCGACGGACAGCAAGGCCTGGCTTTGGCTATAGACTCCATCCTGGGCGAGCGCGCCAGCCCGGTCTGCCACGAACCGCTCGGTATCCTTGAGCCTGTCGACGACCTCCCTGACCGCCTCCCGGTCCTTTCCCATCTCTACACCTCCTACAGAGACTATGTCCATCCACTCTGTAGAGAATATACTCTGTAGGCGGTCCAGTGTCAAGCAGAAAACGCCAAAAACTTGCTCTTGCCGTGCGCGGCACCGGTCTTTCGGCAGAGCTCCATCTAACCCCAGACGCTCCAGGCTTTGAGCGAGATGACCGTTGTTCGGATTTACAACGTTCTCTAAGTACTTCCTTCGAGCTTCTCAATGAGATAAAGCGCTGTGGTTTCAGTGACGAAGCGCCGCATTCGCGCAGTGCGTTCGTCGGAGATGCCAGGATGAGCGCCTGCAGTGTGAAGGAGCTTGAACAGGTGCTCCAGGTAGCCACTCTCTTCTTTGGAGAGGAAGCCCTTGGACGAAAGCAGTTTGCGGCGTTCGCCACCGGCGTTCTTGGTCGCTGACTCTTTGGGATACCGGGTGGCAGCTATCTGGTCGCACACTTCCTGCAGGAACGTTCGAAGTTGGCTGTTGCAGGCTGTCCAGTTCGAGTCTTCGTAGGAGCGTTGCGCACTCTTCAGATGCCTGGTGGCAACCTGCCAACCGAAACTGGACAGCTTCTCCAGTAGGAGAGACTCCATCTCGGCAACCTCGGGGGTAGCAGTGAGGGCAGGGACTATGTGGCCGTCTCTGACATCCCAGCCCCCACCCCTCTGCAAAAGCGTACACTCCAACTGAACCATCATACCCCAAGTTACGAATTGTTTACACCCTGATGTGTTTCCACTTGCCGCTGCGGAAGCGCTGGACGGTCAGGGCCGCCTGGAGCACGGGAGCGATGGCGAAGGCCATCCAGGCGCCCTCCGGGTCAAGGCCCACCTTGCGCACCAGTACCCAGGCCAGTGGAAGCATCAACAACCACTGGGACACAATGGTGTAGTAGAGGGGCGGGCGGGTGTCGCCGGCGCCGATGAGCCCGCCACCGACGGTGATGGAAACGGCCGAGAAGAGCTGCCCCAGGGCGAAGTAGCGAAGCATGGTCCCACCGAGCGCGACCACGGCCCGGTCCTCAGTGAAGATACCCACCATAGCCGGGGCAAACACGAACAAGGCCACCGTCACCACGGCCATGATGACGGTGCACAGCTTCACCGTCTCCCAGCCGAAGGCTTCGGCCTGCTTCCAGTCCCCAGCGCCGATGCGCTGACCCACCAGGGCAGTGGCCGCCACCTGAAAGGCCAGCGAAGGCATGATGGTGACCATGCGCACATAGCTGCCGACGGTCAGCGCTGCCGTGGCCACCGCGCCGGCGGCGCTGGTGGCGACGATTGTGAAGAAGAGGAGCCGAGCGCCGTTGCGGAAAAAGCCCTGCACCGCCGCGGGCAACCCGATGTTGAGCATCCTCTTGATGAGGCTCAGGTCAAACCAGCCCGCCTGGCGGTCAAGCCGGCAGTGAGCCCGGTAGCGCCCGCCCACCAGGAGGATGACGCCGATGCCGGCACCGGTCGCTCGGGCCAGAATCGTGCCCACGGCCGCCCCGGCCACGCCCAACATCGGAAAGGGCCCGATGCCGAAGATAAAGAGGTAGTTTCCCAGGACGTTGATGCCGTTGACGCTCAGGGCGATCTTGAGTGGCGTCAGCGTGTCTCCCGCCCCACGGAAACTGGCAGCAACGGCGAAGTTGACCAGCATGAAGGCGGCACCGGCGAGCACCAGCCTCAGGTAGCCGTCCCCCTGCTCAAGGACCATGCCCCGGGCGCCCATGAGCACCAGAAGCCGGCGACTTAACAGCGCCCCGACGACGCCCAGCGCCAGACCCAGCACGAACATGGACAGGAGCGCCTGCCCCACCACCCGGCCCGCGTCCCTCCGTCGGCCGGCGCCGGTGAACTGGGCCACCAGAGTGGTCGTCCCCGTGCTCAACGCCAGCACCCCAACCATCACCAGCATCAGCACGTGCCGGCCGAAGCCCACAGCAGCGATGGCCTCTGGCCCTGGACCCAGCCGACCCACCATGTACACGTCCACCAGCCCGACCAGGGTCTGAAGCAGGGCATAGACCACGGTAGGCCAGGCCAGTCGCCAAACTTGGGCCAGCAGCTCACGGTCGAAGCGCCAGTTCATGCGGTCCGCCCGGTCGTCGTCACCGTGCCGGAAAGAAAAGTGCCCCCATTGTCAATTGTCATGGGGGCACGGGGAGAGGCAAGGCAAATGGGCCACGCCTACCCGCCCATCGCTTCGATGTCGGCTGCGCTCCTGCGGACGGCGCGCGCCGAGCAGATCACTTCGCAGCGGGCGCAGACATAGTCCTCGTGGAGCTGCGCCTTCTGCCCACGCTCGCGGATGCAGTTCCCGGCGTCGAAGTCCAGCACACCTTCAAAGAACCGATGCTTCTGCCTGAGCAGGCGCTCGCCGTACGCGCCGTCCGGCCCCGGTGAGGAGTTGGTCAGCGCGCCGGCCGGGCAGGCTTCGATACACCTGGCGCAGACGCTCGAGCCGTCCGCCTCGGTGAGGTCGTAGGTGCAGTAGCGCTCGGCCACCACCTCGGGGGCGACGTCGGTATAGTCGTTCACCCGACGGAGCCAGGCCAGCCGGTCCTCATCAAGGAGCGACACGCCGCCGGAGCCGTCGGTGACCAGGTCCTCTTCGTCGAAGACGACGATGCTGCCGTACTGGCCGAAAAGTCGCCGGACAGTTCCGTCGGGGCCGACCTCGTCGCGGAAGGGAAGCCGGCTGACGCCGAAGCGCAGGAGGCCGGTCATCACCGCGATGCTGTTCTGGGGATAGTGATTGTTGCAGGGACCGTGGTAGCGGCCCTTGAAATACTCGCTTCGGCAGCGGTCGATGATGGTGCCGACGGTCTTTCCCGTCATGGGCACCACTGCCCGCCCCCGCGCCATGAGCGAGAGCGCCAACTTGCCCAAGGCCTTGTTGATGATGCCCGAGACCTCGCCGCGGGCGCGGCCATAGTAGTCGATGGGGTCCAGGTCCCCCGCTTCGATCTTCTCGGCGTAGGCCTGGTAGACGGCCGGGTTCATGGCCAGCACTGCGCTGGCGATGACCGCCCGACGGTAGCGCTTGAGCGCCCCCGCAAAAGGCTCGGGCATGGCCAGCGGGTTGGGTGAACCGTCGTAGCGAGTGCTCTTGACGTTGGCGGCGGCGTAGTGCATCCAGATGTCAGGCAGTCCGATGGGGTACATGCCCACCTGGGCCGGGTTGCGGAGGCCCTGCCAGACGTCCAGATCAGGCGCGCAGTTGGTCACCGCCAGGCGGACGACCGGTGTGCCATCGGCCTCGGTCATGAAACTGCGGAAGCTGTCGCCCCAACTGTAGTCGGGCTCACGGGCTACCTCGGTAACTTTCCTGGTGAGCAGGCCCTGGAGTTCGCCCTGGTCTATGGCGCTGACCTTGGTGCTCAACGTCATGCCGATTTCTCCTTTCCGCGGCGGTGACAACGGCGTAGCCTGTAGATGACATCAATTTACCACTGCAGTGCCTGGAATTCAAGCATGGTGGCGAACGCCGTCAAGAGGTACGTGTTGGTGGTGCCCATCGCTCTGGCACTGGGGCTGGTCGTGGCCTGGCTCTTCTGGTCGAACCTCTCGGCCCTCGGCGGGTCGCCGCCTCCGCAGGACCCGACTCGCATCGGGGAACTCGAACAGGCCATCGAGGTGCTTCGTCCGCTGCACAGGACTCTCGGCCCACCCAAGCCACGCGATTGGCTCTACCACCACAAAGAACCGGGACAGACCTTCAAGGAGTACCTGAACTCCCGCCCCGTCACCCCGCGCGGCGGGCGCCGCGTCATCTACGTCCAACCCCTCGGCGAGTTCACCGACACCCAGCGCCGAATCGTCACCCTGGCCGCCGACTTCATCGGCCGGTCCTACAACGTTCCGGTGGCCGTCAACGAGGACCTTCCCCTCTCGCTCATACCCAAGAAGGCCCGTCGGCTCCACTGGGGCAAGAGGCAGATTCTGACAGGTTACGTACTCCATAAGGTGCTCAAGCCCACACTCGCCGAAGACGCCGCCGCCTATATTGCCTTCACCACCTCCGACCTCTGGCCCGGGGAGGGGTGGAACTTCGTCTTCGGACAGGCGTCGCTTCGCGACCGGGTGGGGGTGTGGTCCATCAACAGATTCGGCGACCCGCACAAGAGTGAGGAAGGCTTCCGCCTGTGCCTGCTTCGCACCATGAAGACGGGGACCCACGAACTGGGCCACATGTTCGGCATGCTTCACTGCACCGCTTACGAGTGTGGCATGTGTGGAAGCAACAGCCTGCCCGAGTCCGACCGGCGACCGCTGGCCTTCTGCCCCGAATGCATGGCCAAGGTCTCCTGGGCCACCAGCGCCGACCCC
>CBDVDV010000133.1:0-10345 GCA_965372835.1 uncultured bacterium
TTCCTTCTTCCCACCTCCCCCGCGACCTGGAGTCCAGTCCGGTTTGCCGTGGCCCTTGCGGAAGTGAATGAAGGTGACCTTGCTCAGAACCCGGTCGTCCTGATTGCCCCTTTCCCGCGCTCGCACTGTCGAGAGCATTGCCAGCACGAAGACGACCACCAGCGACGCCAACAGACACCACACTACAGTTTTTCTCATTGCTCCGTCCCTCCAACGACGTTCCAGGCGAAGGGCGCAACCCACCCGCACTGTCCCTGCCAGATATCGTACCTACCTGCCTCTGTCAAACGAAAAAAGCCGTCTGCCCGTACCGTGCGTGGCTCGACGGGCTCGCCACCCCGAGCAGGGCCGAGGGGCCGATGCCGAACGGTGGCAACTTTGTGCGGGCACGATGGGCGCACCGACTGCACGGGGTGCCCAGATTCTGGTGAGGCGGAGCCGGGGACCCCCGGTTGTGGAGTTTGGCCGGCGCTGTGGTCAGTGAGGGCTTCCGCAACGCCTGGCGAGGGTTGGGGCAGGGTTTCAGACTGAGGTCGCTGGTGGAGGCCCCATGGCCCGGGCGGGCGGAGCGCACCGTCGCGGTACCCGGCCAGCCCTGCGGGTAAGTGCCTCTGCGCTCGAGGCAGGCTTCGGAGTGACCGACTAAACCTTGCGTTAGCGTCGAGGACGGGGTACGGTCAGGGCGTGGTCTTTGTTCCGGGGAGAGGTTCGTGGGGCTTGGCTACGAGGTGTACTATGAAACTCTCTACCAGAGTGCGCTACGCCATGCGGGCGATGCTGGAGTTGGCCCTTCAGGCCGGTGCGCCTTCCGTGAGTTCGCGGGACGTTGCCGCTCGGCAGGAGGTGTCGGAGAAGTATGTCGGCCAGTTGCTGGCCCAGTTGCGCACTGTGGGTCTGGTGCGCAGCGTTCGCGGCCAGGGGGGAGGCTTTCGGTTAGCCCGCCCGCCCAAGGAGATCAGGCTCCTGGACGTGGTGCTGGCCTTCGAGGGGACCCTGGCTCCCGTGCCCTGCGTGGACGAGCCTGACCTGTGTACCCGGGCCCCGGGCTGTGTTACCCGGGACCTCTGGTGTGAACTCAAAGAGTCCCTGGAAGCCCCCCTGCGGAAAAGCACCTTGGCCGATCTGGTCCGTCGACACCGAAAGAAAGCCGCGGCGGCGCGGGCCTGAACCCGCCTGAGGGGGCTTCTATCCCACGCCGGCTGCAGCAGCCCACCCGAGTCCGAGGATGAAGACCGCGTGGAGGAGCACCTGGAGTGTCGAGGCTGCCACCAGAGCCCCGGGCCGCTCCTCACGCCGCCACTCTTCGATCATCAGCGCTGCGGTCACCGCCAGGGGGGCCGTCACCAGCACCAGGAGCGCTTCCAGGGGAAAGGCCTCCGTCCACACCGCCAGGGCCACGGCGGCATAGGCCAGGGCCCAGAGGGCCCAGGCCAGTCGCGCGGCGTGTCCTGACCCCAGTCTGACGACCAGGGTGCGTTTGCCCACGCGCCGGTCGGCGGCCCGGTCCGGGAACTCGTTCACCAGGAGCACCAGGGCCGTCATCAGCCCCGCCGCCAGCGCACCCCAGAGCACCGCCGCCGTCAACTCGTCGGCCACCAGCCAGTGGGCGCCCAACATCACCGCCGGGCCGAAAGCCACTCCCACCGCCACCTCACCCCAGCCCCGCCAGGCCAGCCGGGCCGGCGGCGCCGAGTACCCCAAGGCCAGCGCTACCCCGAGCGCGCCCATCCAGAAGACCACGTGGCCTCCACCGGTGACGACCAGGTAGATGCCAACCCCCGAGCCCACAACCACCAACCGGATGCTTCCCAGAAACGCCTGCCGAGGGGTGATGAGGCCGCTCTGGGTGGGTCGGCTGCCTCCACTCCAGGGGGTGGGGAGGTGGGCGCGGGCGTCGGCTCCCAGTCGTTCATCCCAGTAGTCGTTCCAGAGGTTGGCTCCCAGGTGAATGAAGGCTAAACCCGCCGCCCCCAAGGCCACCCGACCCCAGTCCAGCGACCTGACCACGGTGCTGGCCATGGCCACTGCAGCGACGTAGGGGAACAGACTGGCTCCCAGGAAGTGCGCCCGCGTCACCCGTAGCCACTTCATGGCCACCTCCCAGCGTCTGCTGTCATCCTCTCCTTTAGGCCATGACTGTAGCGGCTTGCGAGCGCACCGTCAACCAGCAAGACGAGCACCCGGCGCCTCCAGGCAACTGCTGCAAGAACCGTTCATGGGGGGCTTATGGACGGGTGCGGCCGTACCGTTGCTGGCCACGGTCGGGTGCTGGCCCGTGTTCCTCATCGCCTGCGGGGCCGTGGCCTTCTGGCTGGGTATGGTCTTCCTGCCCCGGGTCTTCCGCTCGGTCTGAGTTCGTTCTTCGGCTCAGGAACCGCGCTGCGGTCTTCAGCAGCCCGGTGGCGATGAGGAGAACGGGCACGACGAGGACGAACGCTGCGTAAAGGAGCATGTAGACGAGTCCGAGGAGAGCAGATGCTCCAGTGACCTGGCTGCCTACAAGCAGGGACGGGTCCCGGCGGTAGCCGACCAGATACATCAGCAGGAGACCGGCGGTCAGGACAACCGCATACTCGACCAGGCGCCTGGAGGACAGCGCCGCTGACGCGTTCTGACCGTCCCCTGCCTTCTTCTCAACGGTCACTGCTGGGACCTCCTCCGGACCTCCTGCCACAGCGGTCCCGCCGTTAGTCCGCACAACACCATCGCATCACCGACCATGATGCCCGTTCGGTAGGTGATTCGCCGCCCCGTGTCTCCCGAGGGCGAGATGAAGTTCAGCGAGGTCAGCAGCGCAGCGAGATACTCGTCGTCTTCGAAGGCGGAGGCGCCGACGATGGCGATGCCGCTTGCTCCTGGGCTGGCCTGGAGGAGCGGGACGATGGGTCCCGAATCCACGTCGGGACTGACTGGCCAGGACTCGGGCCACTCCCGCGAATAGCCGAAGCCCAGGATGACCCGCCCCAATTCCTCCCGCGCCCGGCGGTATTGGTCGGCAGCGAACTTCTCATCGATGATCTGCAGCATGTGGCAGACCATCCAGATTGTCGAGCCCTCGGGGCCTGGACCCGCTGGCGTGGGGTCGCCGTCGACGCTGAACCCCGCGATGAGCAACCCCGTGGTCGGGTCGGTGAGACGAGCCTTCGCCACCTCGAGCCACCGGGCAGTGAACTCCGAGTGGTCGGTGCCGTCCAGCACGTCGGCCAGACGGATGGCGACCAGGCCGATGGTGTTACAGAAGACCCAGCACTCGTTCGGGTAACTCTCGGCCAGGAGTACCGGGCTCTGCTCCATCCGCTCGACCATGAGGTCGACGCGCTCGGACAGGGGTTCCTTATACTCGGGCTTCTCCGCCACCAGCCGGCGAGCGGCGAGCATCAGCGCGATCTCGCCGTCCACGAACTGACTCCGTCCGGGGTCTGCTACCCACACGCCGGCGGTCGCGTAATCCATCAGGAAGTAGAGTTGCCCGTGCTCCTGCTCACGGGCCAACGTGTCGTCGATGACCAGGTCCATCACAGTCAGGGCCTCGTCTTTGGAGGAGGGGTCGGCCGTGGCCATGTTGGCCAGGGCCAGCACCAGGAACGTTCGGCTCATGAAGTCGTACTCGGCGTTGTGCCGACGCAACTCGTTGAGTTCACGTTCCCGGAGCACCGGGTCCGTCCAGATCCGCGTGAACCGCTCAGCCAGTACCCGAGCTTCCGGATGAATCCCGGCGGCGTCGGTCTCGGGGTCGGCCTGGTACAGAAAGTGCACGCACGGCAGCCAAATGACCGCAGCAACGGCAAGAACCACCAACTTGGCCAGAACGCTCTTCAGAAGAGGTCCACGTCTCCTCACCATGCGGCCCTCTCTGCTCGGAAGGTGGCTCTCTACCGTCCGCTCGGGCACTCGCCCGTCCTGCTCCTATTGCTTCTCAATCACCAGGCTGTGCTCCGGGCCGGGGACGTTCATCACGTTGACGGAGCGGAGGCGCCGGTCGTGGCGGGGCTTCGAGAGTTGCAGGCTGAAGGTGCTTTCGACCGGTTCCCAACTCCCACCTTCCGCCCTGATCTGGTACTCCTTGAAGTTGGGGGTGCAGGAGTCAATGCGGACGTTGGCGACGGGGCCGTTGACGTTCGTCCTCACCCGCAGGACGTTAGGTGTCCACTCGATCCAGGCCCGCTGGGCGATGGGGAGGAAGTAGCCGGCCTTGTAGGCCCAGTGAGGCTGACCGCCTCGGCCCCAGGTGTTGGCTCGCCAGTAGTCGTCGTCGTAGACCAATTCGACCGAGGAACGGGGATGGGGCGCCGAGTGCACGTCCCCCTGCAACCTCCAGGAGACGAACGTGTAGGTCCTCGGGGTGCGGCCATAGGAGTCATCGCGCTCGCGGGGCTGGGGGACGCGGTCGGGCCCGTCGACGCGGACCACGTCGGCGCCACCGTTCCGTATGGCCTCGGCGCGTATCTCCAGCGCTGAGAGAGGAACGCCCTCCTTCTCAAAGTGGGAGTCATGCTCGGAGTCAACGATGACCCACTTCATCAGGCTGTTGGACCAGACCTCGCACATGCCGTGGGCGCCGCTCAGACGACCCTCCGGCGCCCCCGCTCCGGCGAAGACGCACCGCGTGACGTAGCCCATGGCGTTGAGCGTCGCGTTGAGGGCGACCTCCTGGTGCCCGCAGGAGTACGCTGCGCCCTTGGGGCCCTCGGCGAGGTAAACCAGAGCGTCGCCTTCGGGAACGGGCTTGGACTTGTCAATCACAAGCTGCTTGTGGACCCAGTTCCTGAGGAGAAGGATGCGCTGGAACTCGTCCTCCTCGCCGGCGATCAGGTCGGCCAGCGGGTAGCTGTCGCGGACGACCTGGAACCGGGGCGAGCTGATGTCCTCGAAGCTGGTGAAAAGCTCGTTCTGCCGGTAAGCGGGGTTCTCCACCGAGACCACCCGGTAGGTCACACCCTCTGCGTCGTCGGATGCACCCGGCCCCTGCGCCGCACAGACCGTTGTGCTGATGCCCGCCAACGCCAGGATGACCACCATTGCGGCTGCTGCGACGCTCAACTCTCCAGGCACGTGCACCTCCCTTCCGCGGCTGATGGGTCAACTCGTCCTGGGATTGTAGTCCACCGCGACCCGAACGGTCAACGGTGCAGCGTGAATGATGTGCTTGACGGCGGACGGGTGGACGGCTACCATTGCTTTCCGTGCCGAGGGGTGGTGTGCCCCTCGGCCTTGACTTTGGGAAAGAGCGTTGGTGAGGAGTGGGATTCATGTATCGCCCTGAGATCAAAGTGCTGGACTGTACCATCCGTGACGGCGGGCTGATGAACAACTGGTACTTCAGCGACGAGTTCGTGCGCGCCGTCTACCAGGCGCTGAGCGCCGCCGGCGTCGACTACATGGAGTTCGGTTACAAGAGCTCCGAATCGGCCTTCTCCCGGGACGAAAACGGTCCCTGGAAGTTCTGTGACGACAAGGACATCCGCCGAATCGTCGGCGATAACCCCACCGACCTCAAGCTCTCGGCCATGGCCGACATCGGCCGCATCGAGTACGACGACATTCTACCCAAGAGCGAGAGCCTGCTGTCGATGATCCGGGTGGCCTGCTACGTCCACCAGATGGACGCGGCCATTGCCCTAGCCCACCATTGCCTGGACAAGGGCTACGAGGTGACCATCAACCTCATGGCCGTCTCCAAGGTCATGGAGCGCGACCTCGACGAAGCGCTGGATGACGTGGCCAAGAGCCGGGTGCCCATCCTCTACATCGTCGACTCTTTCGGGGCCATGTACTGCGAGCAGGTGGAGAGCCTGGCCAAAAAGTACGCCGCGGCGCTGCCCGACCGGACCATCGGCTTCCACGGCCACAACAACCAGCAACTGGCCTTCGCCAACACCATCGAGGCCATCATCCACGACTGCAACCACCTGGACGGCAGCCTCTACGGCATCGGCCGGGGGGCGGGCAACTGCCCGCTCGAACTCCTCATGCTGTTTCTGAAGAACCCCAAGTTCGACCGACGACCCATTCTGGACGTCATCCAGAAGTACCTGCTCCCCTTGCGGGAGGAGATCGAATGGGGCTACCA
Organism: uncultured bacterium; assembly: GCA_965372835.1. GTDB lineage: Bacteria > Planctomycetota > DG-23 > CBDVDV01 > CBDVDV01 > CBDVDV01. Next base: position 6,071 of record CBDVDV010000133.1, read on the forward strand.
CATGCCCTACGTGGTGACGGGCATGCTCAACGAACACCCCCGCTCGGCTATGAAGTTCATGGCCGAGCCCGAGCGGGGCTCCTTCGTCGACTTCTACGAGCAGATGATGGACGCCACCGAAGTGGATTGACGATCCCGCTCACTCGCACTCGAGCAGGTACAGGAACATCTCCGCTGCGTGCCAGGTGTGAGGCGCGCACATCTTTCGACGCACGTACTCGTCGCAGACCACGGACATGCTCGGGTAGTCCGCTTCGCTCGCGTACGATTCCCAGGTGAGCGGATGCTCCAACCCGCCACCAATCTCCCCGGGCGGCTCGCCGAAGAAGTGGTCTTCGGCCCAGCCCAGGTAGGGGTAACGCTCCCGCGACCGCTCGCCGAACCGAGGCCCATGGACGTGCTGCTCCTTGTAGTCCATCCAGAAGAGGGCTGAGTAGGGATCATACACGGCTGGTATCTCGTACGGGTCATCCAGACCCAGGCAGGCGAGCGCGTACTTGAGCCACTTGGTCTGGTAGACCGGGTGCTCGCCCGAGTCCGTGCTGCCGACGAGATGCGTTCCTCGTGTGAACTCCGGCACCGTCTTGAGGATGGTCTTGACCAGGGGATGCGAGGCATCCGAGACGAGCGAGATCAGGTAGAGGGCCTGGCCCAGGTTGTCGGGTTCACAGTGATGAGCGTTGTTGCGATCGAAAGGCTCACGAAGAGCCAGAATCCAGTCGGCTACCAGGTGAAGGTTGCCCGTCTTCTCCAGACACATGCACACCATCGCCGCGTCGCGGTACCAGGGCTTCCGGTAGACGAACAGGTTCGGCACCGGCGCACCATTCACGATGTTGACCAGCATCTCCTGATGAAGCACACGCAGCACCCGTGCGCACCTGTGGCCCTGGAACGTGGGAAGATTGATGTGCCCTTGGCTCACGCACTCGCGCTCACCGTCGGTCTCAATCCAGACCGCTTCCTCGTCCTCGACGATGGAGACCGCGTGCCCGTCCTTTGTTTCCAGATGGAGCGCATACTCCGCAGGCACAATCCGTTCGGCCGCCACCTCCCACCTGCGAACGACTTGCCCCGTGAGCGCATCAGCGAACGCCCCATCCTTATACAGCAGCTTCCTCCTCCCCCCCATCCCGAAGAGGAAGAACGGTACCTCAGGGAGTTGCGTCATCTCTCTCGTGCCTCCTGGGGTTTGGTTGGCGCGCGTCGCGTGCGAGCCTTCAGACGTTGCGTTCCTCAGGGAGGATGCGCGCCCAGTAGACTCGGTAGGCGTCGAGGTAGGGGTCGCGGGGGCGGTAGTCTACCGGGACCGGGCCCTTCTCACCCGTAGCGAGCCAGTCGATGAGGGCCTGGGGTGCACCTCGCGCTTTGAGTTCCTCAAGCAACTGCTCGTGGAGTCGCCGGACGACGTCGGGGTGGTCGCCGGCGACGTTCCTCTCCTCAGCGGGGTCTTCGGGCTTGTGGTAGAGGAGACGCTTGTCCGCGTCGGGCGTATCGAGCAGGCACCACTCCGCGTCCTGGACGGTGATGACGGGCTCGGCGTCTCGCCGAAGGTCAAAGGCCGTGGACGAGAGGGTCACCTCCCTCGGCCAGTCCTGTGCCCCATCGGTTCCGATCAACTTCGCGAAACTGTACCCCTCGACCGTGTCCGGTACCTCAGCCCCGACCAGGTCGCAGAGGGTGGGGAAGATGTCCTGGGGCTGAACGAGTTCGTTTCGACGAACGCTCCCGGGCTGCCCCGGTACGCGGGCCATAAGGACGGTGTGAGCCACCTGATCCCAGAGGGGGTAGCCCTTCTGAAGTTGGCCGTGGGCTCCGAGGTTGGTGCCGTGGTCGCTGGTGACGATGACGGCAGTGCTCTCGGCGAGGCCGAGCCCCTCCAGTGTGTCGAGCATTCGGCCGAACCACCGGTCCACCATGGTCACTTCACCGGCGTAGTGAGCGCGGACGCGCCTCAGTTCCTCGGCCGAGAGGTCGGTGCCAGCGTAGGTCTCCCAACCGAAGACTATGTTGAGGTCGCCCACCTCCCGGAGGGTCTCGTCGTACATCTCGATGTAGTGGGCTGGCGGGTCCCAGGGCTCGTGCGGATCGAAGCAGTCCATCCAGAGGAAGAAGTTGTCGCGTCGGCGGTTGTCTTCGAGCCATCGGCCCGCCGCGGAGAAGAGCCGAGGGCTGGGCCATTCCTCCTCGCGGGATCGGCCACGGTTGTTGCGGATGTATTGCATTGCGGTGGGGTAGAAGACGCCGTCGGGGCGCGTGTAACGGGCGTGCTTCTCGGGCGAGAGTTCGGAGGTACGGTCGTCGAGCCAGTGTCGGTCCACCTCGTTGCCGCGGATGAAGTGCCAGGCGTGGAAGGGGTAGTCGAAGTTGTGTCCGCCATTGATGAGGTGAGGCGTGTCGCAGAGGAGTTGGCTGGCGTAGCCGTCTTTGGCGAGCGTCTGGGGCAGCGTAACCGCATCGTAGCGCAATGGGAGCCAGGGGTGAAAGGGGTCGCCGTAACGGCCCGTGATGACGTCGGTGCGGTGGGGGATGGTGGGATAACTGGCTGCGTAGGAGTTGTCAAAGACGGTGGCCTCGTCGGCGAAGCGGTCGAAGTTAGGCGTCCGAATCCAGTCGTTCCCGTTGGCGCCGATGTGGTCGTACCGCAGCGTGTCGATGACAAGTAGGATGACATTCATAACCATGCTCCCATTTCGAAGGGTCGACCAGCTGGCAAAGTAGGGCTACGGGCGGTCATGGGTCAAGGAGAAAAGCCGGGGCCTCCTGTCCTGGCCGGGAATCCTGCCAGACCAAGGAACGTGCGGGCTCGCCGCCGATTCGTCTACCAGTAGCCGTGCTTCTTGACCCAGTCGAGCCAACTCATGCCGATAGGGACGGCGTTGGCGACCAAGGGCTCACTGGTCCACAGGCAGCCAATGAGGCAGGAGGGCGCAGGCGGGAAGGACCCTTGAGCCGGGTCCGGCAGCACACAGCGACCGCGTGCGCCTCAACGGTCTTGGAATCGTTTTGTCCTTGACCCGGAACCGGTGACGAGGGATAATAAGAGGAGTATGGCGATAGGGTTACGTGGCTTTCTGGTGGCGGGGAAGATGGCATCTCCGTTAGGCAGTCGGAAGGTCGTACTGACGGTGGCTGCCTGCCTGCTCATGGGTGGGAGTGGGGCGCCCGTGTGTGGGTGTGATGAGGTACCGTTGGCAGCGGGCCACCAGCACAGTGTGGCCCCCCAGCCAGTCGGCCACTGCCAAACGCATCACCATGACGATGCTTCCTTCGACGGCCAGGGACATCACCTTGGAGAGACGGCCGGGCATTCTCAGCCCGTCGGAGAGAGCGAGTGCTGTGTCTGCACCGATCCTGATGCTGCCCTGGCGGTGAGCAGCCAGGTCCGGGACGGTATCGACCACCCGCGGGGGCCGCTCAGGTGGTCCGCCGGTTGGGCGCCTCGTGCCCGCGCTTCGGATGCGCTGCTGACCGGCACGGTGGCGGCGAACATCCTTCTGGTGATTCACTCCCCTCCAGCCTATATCCAGTTCTGCGCGTTCCTTTCTTGATCAACGTTTTTGACAGGTGCTCTGTTTCTTTGCCCGAGGAGCAGACTGCTCTCGTGTGAGGCGGATGCTGCCTCGCGGCCCTCAACTCTGAATAGGAGAAGTACAATGCGCTGGTTCGTCATCGCAGTACTTGCGGTCGCGGCCCTCGTCGTTGCTGGCTGCGGAGAGCAGGTGGAGACCACCCACGGCCAGGAAGTCCAGAGCGCCGAGCACGAGCACGGCCAAGAGGTCCAGGGTGAGCACCACGAGGAAGGTCGCGAAGGTGAGCATAAGGAAGCTCACGCAGAGGAAAGTGGGCCCGTAGAAGTGACTCAGTACTTCTGTCCCATGGCAGCCTGCAAGGTGACCAGTGACGAGCCGGGCCGCTGCCCGAAGTGTGGGATGGAGCTTCAGATGCGCAAGGTGGCCGTCTCCGCAGCAGGGCAGGAAACTCACGGTGACGAGGAGCATGGGGAATAGCTGCTGTGCATGTGCAGAGCGGGTCCGGGGCGCCCGCCCTCTGTGGGCGTCCCGGCGTCGCGGCTTCCCGTCGCTCTAAAAGAGCGCGGGAAAGGAGGTCGTCCGATGAGTTGGTTTGGTGCGGTACTGTCTGAGTACCCACTTCACCCCATGCTCGTGCACTTTCCCATTGCTCTGTTTCCCACGGCCTTGCTGTTTCAGTTCCTGGCAGCCTGGCGTCACAAGGCCCGCTTCGGTGAGGTGGCCAAATGGCTGCTTTACCTGG
>CBDVDV010000134.1:0-10331 GCA_965372835.1 uncultured bacterium
GGCGCTGCCCATGACCCGTCTACTCCTTCGCCTGAAGCGATCCGAGGCCACCGTCGGCGGCCGGCTGAAGGATGTCCAGAATCTGGTTGGCCGCCACATTGAGGAGCGTTCGCACCTCCCCCGTGGGCCAGCGGATTTCCACCCGGTCGGCCTGAGTGGCCTGACCCAGGCCGAAGTTCGGCCGGGGGTCGCACGATGACAGGTAACCCCTGACGCTGAAGACTTCTTCGATCATGGTCATCGTGCCCACGGTGACGGTGACCCGGGCGCCGATAGCCTCCAGCCCGGTGGCGCGTAATCGGGGCACGACCTTGAGCCAGTTGTTGGCGTTGCCGCCGTCGTTGCGAAGCAGTTTGACGGGGCCGTCGAGGTTCATCACCAAGATGTCGATGTCGCCGTCGTTGTCGTAGTCGGCAAAGGCGGCGCCCCGGCCCACGTGTTTGGTGTGGAAGTAGTCTCCGGACCGTTTGGCCACGTCGACGAAGTGACCTTTGCCGTCAAAGCGCAGCAGGACGTCCTCTTCCGGATACTCGTGGTGGGGTCTTCCGTTGGCCACGAAGACGTCCAGCCAGCCGTCGTTGTCGTAATCGATGAGCCCTCCACCCCAGCCCGTGTACTGGCCACAGACCACGGCCAGGTTCGAGGGGGTGGTGGCATCGATGAAGAAACTCCCCCGGTTCAGGAGCAGGCAACTGTAGCCCATGTCAGGGATGAAGAGATCCAGGAAGCCGTTCCGGTCGATGTCCCCCACCGCCGGACCCATGGAAGAGGCGTTCTGGCCCCCTTCGCCGAACGCTGCACCCAACTGGACGGCCTGCTCACTGAACGTCCCGTCACCCTTGTTGACGTAGTACCAGTTGGGCATCTGATCGTTGGTGACGTAGAGGTCGGGGAGGCCGTCGTTGTTGAGGTCGCAGGCCACGGCGCTCATGGCTCGACCGTCCGGCTTGTGAAGGCCCGCTTCTTGGGTGACGTCGGTGAAGGTGCCATCGCCGTTGTTGCGGTAGAGGTGGTCGGCCTGACCGTTGTAACTCAAGGGCCCCGGGTAGCCCTCGGCGGCGTAGTAATCGCGGAAGGCTCCTTCGTCGTACTCCAGGTAGTTGGCCACGTATACGTCCAGGTCTCCGTCGCCGTCGTAGTCCAGCCAGGGAGCCGAGACGCTCCAGAGGGGGTCGGTCAGATTTGCTTCTTTGGTGACGTCGGTGAAAGTTCCGTCACCGTTGTTTCGGTAAAGGACGTTGGCGCCGTAGTTCAGGACGTAAAGGTCCCAGTCACCATCACTGTCATAGTCGGCCACCGAGACCCCTACCCCGTAGCCGCTGTCTCCGACACCCGCCTCTTCGGTGACGTCGGTAAAGGTGCCGTCGCCGTTATTGCGGTAGAGGCAGTTGAAGAGTTTCCCCCTCAGGTCGCGGCCCCGGTTGTCGTTGACGTCCCGCTGCCACCGGCCGTTGACCAAGTAGATGTCCAGGTGGCCGTCGTTGTTGTAGTCGAAGAATCCGCAGCCGGGCCCGGTGCCTTCGACGATGTTGGTGAGGTGGTGGTCGCCGTAACTGTATTCAAAGTGGATGCCGGCCTCGTCGCTGACGTCTGTGAAAATCGGCAACGGTTGCCCGGAGGAAGCCCACAGGCTGGTCAAGGTGCCGCAGAAAAGCGCCAGCGCCAGGCTTGTGGCCACGCCCCGCTTCATTCCTGCACGCCTCCGCTCGATAAGGGGTCTGGACCGGGGATGCCGTCCCACAGGGCACCCAGGTCGATCCACTCAATAAAGGTGAGTTTTTCGTCCTCTGTCAAGGGTGCACCGCCCCCGGGAGGCATAGGGGCGTAGCGACGAGCCCCACCCGGCCGGGGATTCGGCACCGACGTATCATAGCCGAAGAGGTGCCAGATGAGTCGGCTTTCCCGAGCCCGCCCGGGAACGACGTACTTGCCGTGGACCGGGGTATCAAGCGCTGGCGGGCCATCCCCCGTCGCCGCCAGCAGGCTTTCGTAGGCCCGGTTGAAGTATGCGCCTGCATCGCCGTGGCTGACTAAGGTCATCGCTCCACCGAGCATCGGTGGCTCGGCGCCGCCGTGGCACGCCGGGCTCGCGCACCTGGTCTCAATAATGGGCATCACGTCCCGCCGGAAGTCTACGGTGCGCCGGCGTTCCGGGGGCAGCAGCAACTTGTGCGATTCCCGCCTCACCGCCTTGACGAAAACGTTTTCGGGGGCGAGTTCCGGGTCCTCGTGACAGCCGATGCAGCCCCGGGCCTCTCGGTTCTTCGCCCAAATCCAACCGGAGGCCTCGATGGCCATGCCCTTGGCATCCAGCGTCTGCAGTTGGACGGGGACATTGGCCGGCACCTGGATGTTGAAGGAGCCGTCCTCCTCGACCGGCACCTCGCCAAGCAGCCTCTTTTGGACCAGTGGCGGGATGCCCACGGCGTGGGAACCGGGACCACCGATGCCGATGCGCAGCCCGTCGGGCAGGTATTGCCCACGCTCATCGACACGCAGGGCGACACCCTCCAGCACCCGCAACCGCTTGACCGTCCCCAGGGGAAGGCTCCGGAGGCCGGGCAGATCGGACACGTAAACGTTCAGGCAGTAGAACCTGCCGGTGGTCCGCTTCTCGCTGACCACCGTGGAGCGGCCTTTGGGCACGGGTCTTGGCGCAAGGAGTTTGGCCTGAATGTCGTGGTGGTCCGGGTCGTCGAAGAGCAACTCCGCATCACCGCTGTCCGGGTCGAACCGGTACAGTGCGTGCGTTCCCCTCTTGTCGGTCGGCCGGCGGGATACCAGAACCGAGCCGTCCGGCAGCGGGGCCGGTGTCAGGTAGAGGCCTTCGGCGTCGTTGGTCAGCCGGCGGTAGGAGTGGAAGTTGCGCCTGGTGGTAACCGCAGCGAGATGCCCGCCACCATCCCAGGGCACCCGATCACCTTCCACAAAGACGACCAGGCCTTTGGTCGTCGCGCAGGGCATGTGTTTGACCCGCATACCTTCGTCCAACACATACGGTGCGTAGTCAAGACCGTCCAGGTTCACACCGAAAATCGACACCCGTCCCAGTAACCCCCGCCGAAGGTCAGCGCGCTGCCAGCAGGCGACCAGAATCCTGCCGTCCTGCATCAGGAAGGGGTCCATGTCGTTGGACAGGTTGAAGGTGAGCCGCCGGGGAAACGTACCATCCAACTTGATGGAATAAAGGCTGGTGGCAGGACCGGAGCCATACTCGTTCATCCGTCCGTCCGCTATGCTGACGAACATCACCTGCTGCCAGGGGTCGGTGTCCACCCGGGGTGGTGGGGGGAGTGTGTAGACGGTGGCCATGTAGGCCGGCTGGCGACAGTCGCCCAGGTCCTTGGTGATTTGGCGGACCTGAGAGCCGTCGGCTTTCATTTCGTAGATGTTCCAGGGGTCGTTCGCCTGCCTTTGCCCGGCGAACAGGATGCGCTCAGCGTCAAAGGAGGTGGCCGGGTCTGCGGCGCTGGCGAAGCCGGGGGTAAGCACGCGAAGCCTGCCATCCGGGTCGAGCCGCACGATGCGTCCGCCCACACCCCAGTCCGCGCGGAGCATGCCCTCCGCCGGCGGAGGGCGCCCTTCCAGGTCCGTACCGGTCTGGATCTGGGAGAAGATTATGGGGGCGTCGATTCGCCCTTCGGCGAACGAGCACACACCAGCAAGAAGGCCCATGGTCACCAGCGTTAGCCAGGCCGGGACGCGGGCGATTCGCCGAGCGGACCGTTCCATCCTCATCGCCTTAGGAGCCCTTGGCGACGTAGACCGCTGTGGCCTCCAGTTCGAACAGCAGTTCCGGCCGACAGACATCGGCCACCACAGAAACCACCGGGAACCGAGGGACGCCCAACGTCCGCAAGACCCGATCCAGGGCAGGGATGTAGTCGGCCGTCTTGAAGAAAGCCGTCGCTATGCAGACGTCCTCCCAGCCAACCCCAGACGACTGGAGCAGGACCCCGACGTTCGTCATCGTCCGGAAGATCTGACCCTCGAGATCCTTGGCGTAGACGGTTTCGCCCCGTTCGTTGATGCTGGCCGTTCCTGAGACGTACAGGTGGGAGACACCGGCGTGGGTAACCTCCACCGCGCGGCTGAACGACGAGCCGTAGGACGTGGCTTCGCTCTGCCTGGGGTTGTTGATGCGCCTGACCTCCAGGTCTTCTCCCGCCAGGGCTTCCACCGCCACCAGGTCCATGACACACTGGGCCGGGCCGGGGGCCGCCCCCTGGATGCCGGTGCTGGCCGGCAGCACCCCGGGCCAGGGCTCATCAAACACCCCGAACCGTTCGTAGGAGGCCGTCCGGGCGGCATTGAACTCGCGGTACCACTGGAGGATGTGGGGGAGGTAAATCCAGGTGCGAACGACGTGGGAAAAGTGCGAACCGTTCGCCTCCACGAGCGACCGAGCGTTCTCGAACATCTGACGGGCCTGCACCTCACCCCCGTCGGGCAGCCGACCCCGCTCGTCCACACCGGTGACCGAGGACAGGTAGAGGTAGCGGGCCCCCGCCGCCTCCAACACCTTGCCCGTGCCCGGACTGCGTGCACCTGACCCCGGCCCGGCTGGTGCTCCGGCGCTGGACCGCTCTTCGGACTTGGACACGGGCTGAATGTCCGAGACCCGCATCGGACCTCCGCTGATAGCGTGAATCTGCACCCCACCCACACGCCCCGCTTCCCAGGGACGACCGCTGACCAGTGTCCAATCCGGGTCGGCTCGGAGCCCGTGAGCCTGCAGGGCGGTGCGCCTCTCCCGGCTGATGGCGTCGTAAAGCGACGCCGGCGCGTAGAGCTTTTCGTAGAAAACTGTGGCTTCCTGTCCCGCCACGAACCTGGCCGCCGCCTCGTAGACCGTCCGAACCGCCGCCAGGGGGTCCCCGACCTCCGGCGGTGGCACTGAAGTCAGATAGAACTCGATGATGCCCCCTCGCTGCACCCGAACCACATGGAGCCCGGGTACTGAGGCGTCATGGGAAATGGTCGCCATCTGCGCTTGCGCTGCGGCTGATGTCTTCACGTCGTCCAAGGCATCCTTCCTGTCTATGCCGAAGAGTTAGGCCACGCCGGCTGACTCGGCTGGCCCTCCTGCGGGCACTGAGACCAGCGCCGCGCCCCCGTGGGAGGCTAAGACTTTTCGGGGGAAAATAGACCGAGCCAACTCTTCTATGGTCATCGCGTCTAACTCTTCCAGCATCCTGTGGTACGCTTTCCTCATCACCGTCAGCACCGGACAGGTCACACAGTCTCTCTCGATCTGACTGCCGAAAATACAGGGGGCCTCGTTTACCGGGCCTTCAACGGCCTCGATGACTTGGCGAACGGTGATCCGGTCGACCGGACGAGCCAGAGCGTAGCCCCCCTTCATGCCCCGCACCGAGGCGACCAGCCCGGCCCGGGCCAGGGCCTGAAAGATCTTCGCCAGGTAACTCTCGGAGGCGCCGATGGAATGGGCGATGTCAGCGGCGTAGGTGCGCTCGCCCGGCGGACAGGACGACAGGCTGATCAACCCGTGCAGGGCGTAACCCACAGCCTGCGAGATGAACATGCCTCTCTCCCTCGTCTTGAGACGGCGCCCGGCAAGGCTACCCGCCCTGAAGACACCCTCGTTGATGCGTGCTTTTAGTGCAGGTATCCCACCAGATGTCGTTCAGAGCCGGCCGGCGACATACGCCAAGGGTCTGGTTGCCAGCGCCCCGTTGCGTCACCGACCAGCGACCGCCGGACCCGACATGGCGGAGAGGAAGGAAATGAGGGTAAATGACACTCCGGTTGTCAAGGGGCCAACCGCGCAGTCGAGAGCGCCCGAACCGCAACACTCTGCTACATGGCGATCTTTACAGGTGTCTCCTTGCCTCTATGCAGCAGAAACCACCACCGCATCAGGTGCTGCTATAAATGCGACTGATATTGTCCAGAATGGTAGCGTTTACCACTCATCTCTGTCAAGGATAAAATCCCGGAAGTTTTTCTCCTTCCGGGGACCTCTGAGGAGGGGGCCCCGGCGCGCCCGCGGGAGCCTGGAAGCCAAGGCACCCAGAGCATTCGGGAGCGTCGCTCGAGGCCACCAGAAGACCGGCCCGTCCAAGTTAGGGCTTGCTGGTCGGTGCCCGGCTGGCTAAACTCCCTCCCTGACGGTGACCGGGGCGCTGGCGCCGGGCCAGGCCCTCAGGTTCGAAGGACCAAGGGTTGATGCCAGGGAGGCCGCCATGAAGAGGGCGCTCATCGTTCAGGGAGGCTGGCAGGGCCACGAGCCTGCGGAGTCGGCTGAGATCATGGCCCAGGCGCTGCGGGAGCACGACTTCGAGGTGGAGATAGCCGACACCCTCGACGCGTTTAAAGAACTCCCCGGAAAGCAGGTGGACCTGGTGATTCCCCAATGGACCATGGGGAAGATAGCGGGAGACCAACTCAGCCGCCTCCTTGAGGCCATCAAGGGCGGGGTGGGAGCCGCCGGCATCCACGGTGGCATGGGCGACGCCTTCCGTGAGCAGTGTGAGTACCAGTTCATGGTCGGCGGCCAGTGGGTGGCCCACCCGGGCGGCGACGGCGTCACCTACCAGGTGCACATCGAGGACGTGCCCAGCCCCATCACCGAGGGTCTCGAGGACTTCACGGTCACCAGTGAGCAGTACTACGTGCACGTGGACCCGGGCAACACCGTCCTGGCCACCACCGTGTTCGCCGACGCAGCCGTGCCCGTGGCCTGGACCAAGCACTACGGCGAGGGCCGGGTCTTCTACTGCTCGCTGGGCCACCAGGCCGACGTAGTCGAGCAGCCCGAGGTGCTCGAACTCATCACCCGGGGGATGCTCTGGGCGGCGAGGGCTTTGTAGCCCCCGTCCGGACACAGGAAGAGGAGGTCGGCGTAGCCCACGTGCGCTTTCTCGCCCCCGGGCAAGCCGGGGCACGTTCAAGGACCTGAAGCCTGACGACCGGCTGGGGCAGATGAATCCTACCGATCTTTCCCCCGCGGTAGAGATGCTGTCCATCTTGCAGGAACTGGGACAGTACGAGCAAGCGATTTCGTGGGGCGTGGAAAACTAAAAAATCCACAAGAATCCTTGCGCGCCGGCCAGCCACAGGGTATGTTTCCAGTTAGCCCACGTTGGCGTTGGGAAGTCCCGTACGGGGTGTTTTGCTGGCCCATTTCGACCGAAGGGGGTGACTCATGAAGGGGCTGCGTTCCTTCCTTTTGCTACTGGTCGCAAGCGGCCTTTTGGTCTCGAGTTCTGGATGCGCTGCAAACCGCGCTGGTTTCATTACTCTGTCACAACCCAAGGTCTGGCACGACAACGCAATCGTTGCCACTACCGGTGAGCAGTTGAAGGAGATAACGGATTTCCGCGACGGGGCGGAGCCCACTGCGCTGCAGGGCAGACGACTGCGCAGTTTTCTGCAGGTACTGGCTCTCACTGGCACCTTTCGTGTAACCCCCTCCTCTCCTGGGACCCCTGCTCAAGGAGATGACAGGCAATCAGAGGCACAGCCGAAGGCGGTGGAAAGCTTCCCCGACCAACAACAGAGCCCGGTATTAGCACTGGATGACCTTAAGAAGTTTCTCGAGGGCATACAGGAAGATCCCTTTGACGGCCTCCAGCGTGTCGATGACTTCTATCAGATGGCGGGAGGCCTGCAGCTGACGCACCTCAGGGACACTGCATCCATGCGTAAACGCTGGTCGATGTACCTGGTGGGTTTTGATATTTCCTTGGTGCCGGGGGATAAGACCTCTGAAGGCTATGGCGCGTACGTCGAACTCCAGGTGAAGGTGGATCCTAAGGACACGAACGAAGCTGAAGATGTTTACGTATACAGCGTCTGGCCGCAGCGCTATGCTGATCGATTTGAGGAGGCCCTTTCTGTCAGAGAGGACTTTTACCTTACGCTTACGGGAAAAGCGCAGTCGGCAGGCTGGTCTGCACAAATGGCTCAAGACCTGGCGCAGCGGCATCAGGACGACTTGGCCCTTATCCAGCGTTACCCGCTCATCTCGGGCTTCATCAAGGGTCCGCGGCGCTTCGGATGGGAGTTCAATCCCCGTCTGCGCATAGTAACAAAAAGGCGCTGGATCCTCCCCGACCGCCCTGAGCCCACGTTCTGGCTCGAATCAGGTCTGCGCCACTGCTACGCCTTGGTGGCGGTAAAGGACGGTCGCATTGAGGTCGACAAGACACTCGCGAAGTTGGGCAAGGAGGATCTTGAACAGATCGCCAAACATGACCCGAATACGGTCATAAACTTCAAAGGACTCATGGGCAAATATGCAGATTTGCTCAAGGACGTGTTTGATGACCAAGAAGCAAAACGATTAAGAACGATGTTGAGGAATCTTGAGAAGCAGATGGAAAAAGAGGCCTCGTCAAAAGACGTGCTCAGAGAACGCTTTCGTGCCTTGAAGCTCTGTCACGGTGCGATCCTTGGCCTCTGTGGACGTCAGGGTAAGAAGGGCATCAAGAGCCTAAAGTTCACCGCTGAATGCCATTGGTTCGACCGACGTAATGGCACGAAGGTAAGAGCGGATAGCAAGGTTTTTTACGCATCAAATTCGATGACCGTAGAACTGCCGGACAAACTCGACAGGACATTGGAGGATGTTTGGGCGGTTTGGCCTAACGAGGGCCCGTCCGACAAAGAGACCACGGTTACAATCAGAGGCCAGAACTTCGGCAATGACGCGAGAGTCTTTGTAGGTGGCAAGGAGGTCCGGCCGGAGAAAGTAACTGTTGTGGGCAGGAGACTCGTTGTTGCTACTTTTCCGCCCCTCGGCGAAGTCCTGGTTGACAAAGACAGGACCGTTTCCGTCAAGGTCATTACCGGGGGAGAGTCGCTGAGTGCCGGGAAGGCCTTCACGTATTACATACCCGAGAAGCACACAACCCAGGGCGCGCACCCAAGCCCTGGGTTGGGGCTCGAGGAGCTCTTCCGGAAAATCGGCGACATAGTGGTGACGTTTTCGGTTAAGCTACCGAAGGACTCGAAGACAAAGTAGTCGTAAGAGTAGGGTCTCCGACCTCTGCGGGGTATGCCGCCGCTGCGAGTCTGGGTGGATTCGCTGGCGGAGATCACCTGTCGCATCCTCCCCAAAGCGCCTGAGACACGATAGTAGATGCTCCCCGACGCTGTCAAGGAGAGATTCTGGTCAAGATCAGGCGTCACGTACGTACGCTCCAACTGGTCAGAGCCATTGTACTCAGCCACGACGTTCAGCCCGTCGTGGAAGTAGGCCGTCTTGGTGCCGTTGACGTCCTTGGTGATTCGGCGGCTCGAGGCATCGTAAGCGCAAACACACTATCATATCGCCGACTCTCGGACTGTTACGGCAGAGGGCCTGAGTCCGAAGGACGCGCCAACCACTGCGGCCATTCAGCAAGTGTGTTCCCTGCCATCTTTTTAGTACAGCCCCTATATGCCTCAATATAGCGACGCAAGCGTGCTCTGTCGGCGCGTTTCTCGTCTGGGATACTTCGTTGAACATGAGGAGGAAGTAAGTCGACCCCCTCTGTCGGGAACCTCAAGGCATGCTCAACTGGCCAGAATAAAACAGCTTTCTCATACCAATGCAAGGCCGCCTCATAGTCACCCTTTGCTTCGTAGGTCTTTGCCATGTCGAAGTACAGAGATGTGTTGTCGATCATCAGATTCCTCTTTACAGACTCTTGGAGTGCCAGAAGGGACTTCTCGAGCTCCCCCTGTTCCCGGTACACGCTGCCGAGATACTGCAGTGTATGTGGCATGAGGTGCCCCTCTTGGTGGTCAAGCTCCCAATCGAGTTTCCTGACCAGTTCTTCAGCCGCGCCTTTCAGGTCGCCAAGCCCGTAGCGAGCCGAAAACGCGAAGACTGTGGTGTTGAAGCGCTCCGCGAGCCCGTGTTTCCTCATCGACTCCACGACCTTGAGTATACGGTGATGACACTCACGCTCTTGTTCGACGTTGCCTGTGGCAGCATATTTAACCGACAGCACCCAACACGCGTCCAACAATCGCTTGTTGAAGCACAATTCTGACCGATTCTGGTCCAACATGTCCAAACTCGTAGTCACCCACTTCTCAAGTACCGGCAAAGGCATTTCCTCGGCCCGCTCGCCCTTGTGCCGCTCTGTCTCGATTACATCACCTGCTCCACCACGCGCAAATGACTCGTGCGCCGCTGAGATGAACAGAGTGAGCGCGACGAAGCACAGCATATACCTAAGGCTTGTGCGCGCGGTACACGGCCTGCCAAAGCACGTTATGGCCATTTTTCCACCTCCTGAACAGTATCTCGTCTTTGCCAGTGTCGTTTCTCACGCTTTCTCAGACATTTCTCCTCGGCTTCGGCACGACCAATGCAA
>CBDVDV010000135.1:0-10211 GCA_965372835.1 uncultured bacterium
GCGGCGCAGGCCCAGCAGCGCCGAGGAGAGTGCGACAATGCCGACCATTCGTAGCAGTGCCATGGAGTTGGATATCAGCGAAGATGGTGCATCCGTCACCCTCCTGAACCGTGCCACCGGCGGCCGTTGGGTACTCGATACGGACACGTGTCTGGCCGACGGCTCTGGCCGCGACCTGGTTCCCTTCCGGTCGAGCGACAGGCGGTCCGCCAAGAACAACGTTGACGAAAGCACGCCGTCGGCAGTTGCCTTTGAGACGGGCGGTGTCGAGGTGCAAGGAGAGCGTTCTCTGTTGGTTAGGCGTCGAGGCCCCGCAGGTGAACTCACCGTGCGCTATGAACTCACCGGAGTCGCCTGCCGAATAACCGCGCTGGCCGGCCGGTCGACTGTTACGTCTTGCGCCTTGCCCGGCGCCTTCCGTCCCGCGGGGGTCGATGCCCCAGCGGTCGCGCTGGCCAAAAACCAGGGAATCTGGCACCTGGGGACGGGCGGGCCTTTCTCTCTGCTGATGACCCGCAACGGTCACGGTGGTTGGTCCATGCCCTTCTTCGCCCCTGTGGGTGAGAAGGAGGCGATGCTCAGCATCATCGAGACCGAACACGATGCGCGCATCTGGTTCGAGAAAACCGACGATGGTCTTGTGCACATTGCCGCCATCCAGGACCCTTCGCTTGGCGCACTCACCTACGACCGGAGTGTGTTGCTGCGCTTTGTGGCCCCTGACCTCACCTCCATTTGCTTGGCCTACCGTGAGCATGTGCAGGAGGCGGGTCACTTTGTTTCCTGGGAGGAGAAGATCGACGCCCGGCCCAACCTGGAGCGGCTCTTCGGAGCGCTGATGTGTTTCATCGGCTACTGTCAGGACCCGGACCTGGACTACGCTGCGAGCTTCCGAGCGCTCAAGGCCATGGGTTTTGACCGCGCTTTTGTCTACCCGCTCTCCATCGGCAACGCGGTGGACTACTTCCTCATGGGCGGGCGTCCGCCCATCGACATCCGTCGGCACTTGGGCTTGCTCGACGAACTGGGCTACCTCGCCGCGTCCTGGATGTGGATAGACGGCGGCCCTCAGGCGCGTGAGGACTTGATGCTGGGCCGAGACGGGAAGGACCGCGTATGCTGGCAACTTGACGACCTCACGTGGTACCGGCAATGCCCGGTGCGACAGGTCGCCCTGGCCAACCGCATCCAGGATGAGCGCATGGCTGGTCACACTGCTCAGCACTTCGACGTCACCGCCAGCCGAGCCGCCCTGGAGTGTTACCACCCGGACCATCCCCTTGACCGCCGCGAGGACGCTGCCTGGCGACGAAAGGTGATGGAAACGGCCCTACGTCGGGGCGCGGTGGTGTCGTCAGAAGGCTTCTGGGGATATGCGACGCCGAGTTACGACATCGGGGCGGTGAAGATTCCTCTGCCCGTTCACGAGGACTGGTTTACGGTGCCGATGACCAGCCTGGTCTACCACGATTCGTGCGTACACGATTGGTGGGAAGTGGACAACTACAACAACCCCCGGCACCGAAACCAGTTCAACCGCGACAAACAGTACTTCCCCCTCAGTGGTGGCGGGTGGCAGGGACTCCAGGCCGCTCAGGACGCGCTGATGGGCGCACCACCCAACGTCATGCCCTTCGGCGCCCAGTACGCCTTTGTCGGAGGCCGGGGGCCCAAAACCGAGTCGTATCGGTACTCGCTGGACGATGCGGCGGTGCAGGAGGCCCTTCAGCACGCGCTGCCCGTCGCCCGCCTGCACGCCCGCATCGGCCGATTGGCCTGCGTGGAGCACCACACACTCGCACCGGACGGCTCCGTGCAGGCTACCACCTTCGCCGACGGCACGCGGGTGGTGGTCAACTACAGCGGGGAACCTCGGGAGGTCGAGGGCGTGGGAATCCTCCCCGCCGTCTCCTGGAAGATGGTGGAATGACCCCGACGGGGCAGGGGCGTGTGAAGTCCGCGCCTTGGGCCAAGCCACCAACGAGAGAGCGCTCGCCGTAGATCACCCCCGGCAAAGGGTCTCTATCCGCCCGAGCGGAGCCTGTCCAGGTAGGATCGGCGGGCTTCGGCGAGGAACGGGTGGTAGGTGGGTGCGGCGTAATCAGGATAGGTCCAGGGAAGGGCCTGCCAGGCTTTCTTCTCGTAGAGGAGTGTGACTTCGGCGTAGATGCCCTGGCCCAGGTAGATGCGGTGGGCCCGGTCCTTGGTGGTGGCCAGCACAAGCTTCCCCGCATCGAGGTATCCCGGGTCGAGGTTGATCGGTCGGTTGGGGTGGGTGCTCCGCTCCCGATGCGGGTCGTAGGACCGGGCGCGAAGCTGCTCCACCTCGTTGGTGAAGCACTTGATAGCCGCCAACTCTCCGGGGTCGATGAGGCGAGCGAAGGTCAGGAACTTCCTCTGGATGGGCGTGCCTAACTCCTCGTCGTAGTAGTGAGTGACGTCGAAGGGGAAGAGATCGCTTCCCGACTCTACCGGTCCGAACCGTCGCTCGAGCAGCCCCCGCGCTCCCCGGAACTCCTCGGGAATGCTCGACAGCATCCCTACAACCAGTTGCACCGGCTTAGGCTGATGTATCAGACCCACCAGTCTCCTCCCGACTCCCGAGGGCCTGTTGGACCGCTTGGGGCGAGCAGGCCTTCAGGCAGACCCCACAGATGTGCTGGCTGATGTAGGGGAGTTTCCGGAACTCATCCAGTTTGGCCTTACAGCGGGCCAAATCAAATTGGTCTCGCTCAACCTGAATGGCCCCCGCCGGGCAGACCTCCACGCAGGCCATGCAGGCTCCGCAATCCGCCTCCAGGGGTTCGTCGGGCTCAAGTTCAGCGTCGGTCAACACGGTGACGTAGCGCACCTGGGAGCCGAACCTGGGGTTTACCAGCAGGTTGTTCCTCCCCCACCAGCCCAGCCCTGCGGCCCAGCCGACCAGGCGGTGGGAGAGGAGCGCGCGCATGGGGTCGTGGGCGATGATCTGGGACGCAGGAACGGCCATGGCCTGGTAGCCCAGGCCCTGAAGACGGTCGGCCACTGCGTACGCGGCCCGGTCCAACTGGTAGTTGGCCTGGCGGTAGGCGTGGAAGTAGAGCGGTGTGGGATGGTCGGCAATCTCTTCAAGAACGGCCTGGGGAAGCCTGATGCCCATGGCCACCCCGCGCGTGAAGCGCGGCGAGATGCCCTCGAGTTCCTCGGGGTACCTGGTGCGCAACCACTGAAGGTCAGCCAGGCCGAAGGCCTTCATCAGGTAAGACTGGGAGACCAGCCTCAGGTCGCTCTTGAGTTGCTTGAGATCGCCCTCACCCAACGCACACGTCCCTCACGATTCGTACCTTTCGATGATCTTCTGCTCGTACTTTTCGTCCAGGCCCATGGCCTTATAAACCTCGCGGTAGGCGGCGAGAGCATCCTTGCGAGCCCGGGCGGCGGCGAAGGCATCATCGTCGATCTTGCCGGCGATGTCGCAGATGAACTCCCAGTGGAGCACGCTTCGGCGGACCGCCTCGGCCTGGTCCTCGGTGTAGGGGAAGAGGTCGAAGCCGATGCGCTCGCCTCCCTTGCCGTAGTTCATCCGCTGGAGTTCCTTGGCGATGGCCAGGGTCTGCATGAAGAAGGAGGCGCCGACGATGTTGTCGTCGTCGAAACTGCCCCAGCCGCTGTTGGCGTGGTGGTGACCGAGGAGCCCTTCGCGCTCCAGGAGAACTGCGTACTCCGCCAGCGGCTCACCGTTCATCAGCAGGTGCTGCCAGTCCATGTTGAGTTTGGTGTTGGTGGTGTCGACGCCCCGCTCAGCAATCTTGCGCACTACGTACATGGTCATCCCCAAGTCGCGCATGAGGATCTTCATGGCCGGCTCGGAGTTCTTATGCTCCAAGAGCACGGTCACGCCCTTGCCGTTGGCGTGGTCCACGCACTCGGCCAGTCCGCTGATGAACCACTCCCAGGCGTCGCCGTAGTCGACCTGGAATACGTAGTTGTAGCCCTCGCCGCCGGGCCAGATGATGAACTTGGCCCCGAGCGTGGCCGCTAAGTCGACGCCCTTCTTGGTGATCTCCACCGTCTCCTTGCGGATCGCCTCGTCGGGGTGGATGAAAGAGCCCAACCCGTAGCGCGGATTGCAGAATAGCCCCAGGGCCAGCGCATAGACGTCCCGGCTGTAGGAGCCGAGGATCTCGACGATGCGGTCGCTGTTCTCCTCGTTGATTTCACCGGGATAGTGAAACTCGAACCCGTCCACCAGCGCTCCGCAGCCACGGGCGGCCCGCTCGGTGCGCGCTTCCATGGTCTCTTCCACGACCTCGTCGTGATAGCCCCCGGGCATGAAGCGGGTCGCCGTCGGCCCAAAGGCCCAGATACCTACGCTCGTTTTCACCCTGGCCATCGACTCACCTCCCCTTTGGAAGTCTCTGATTGTCTCATCAGACCAAGCGAGTCCATACTACACGGTATCCGTTCTCCAGAAGATGACGTCGCCGCGGGGGAACAGTGCCGACAGGGCCCGTTCAGCTTCCTTGCCCATGTGACCCAAGGGCAGATCCTCCAGCCGGCCATAGCCAGTAATCAACTTGAAGAGGTCGGCCTGGGTCCAGGACAGCGTGGCCGTCGGCTTGCTGGCCGAGGCCGCCACCGTCACCTCCCGCTTCTTGACCATCAGGGCCGCCTGCTGCCTTACGCCTCTGGCCCGAAGCATGAAGGTCCCTTCCCAGCGCAGACCCGAACGGATCCAGCGCAACCGCAACTCATCCAGAATTGCTTGCAGAAGCCCTCGCAGGTCGATGAAGCGCAGGAGCGTCGTCATGGACGTGCGCCTCTCGACTTTCCTGCTGTTTTCGAAGGCCTCCGTGAGCGGGTTATCGCTTGCCGGCCGAAAACTCAACGTCTCCCGACGCCGCTTGCGGCCCCCGCGCACCAAGGAGCCATAAAGCGCGAGCGCCGAATCTTCCTCGCCCGCCGTCATGCACATCTCGGTTCCCATGGCACGGGCGTAGCCCACGATCCGGCCCGCTCGTTCGGCCACCAGGAAGGTCTCCGGTGATTCGCCCCCCTGCCAGCGCATCCGTCGGCGCCAGTACAGAGGCGTCCGCACGACCGACAGCGACTTGTTCCTCGAGTAGCCGTCATACACCTCCATGACCTGTTCCAGGTCATCGGTGTCTTTTTCGAACCAGCGCACCGAGTAGACACCCCGCCGCGGTCTGGGCACCCGCACCCCTCGAACCGGGACCGCGTAGGAGTGCTGCGGGAACTTCTCCCACTTCTCGCTCAGGTAGAAGCCGAAGACCCCGGAGAGGATCATCGACATGTGGTAGCCGTGCTCCTTGAAGTAGTCGATGGCATCGCGGAGGCAGCCGGCTCCGTACCCCTTCTTGCGGCGGTCCGGGTGGGTGCAGACGTCGCCGATTCCGCCGCCGTGGACGGGCGTGCTCCCGATGCGATAGTCGCGCTCGTAGATGCGGATGTGACTGACCACCTCGCTGTTGACCACGCAGACCCGGCTGAACTCCAACTTGGTGGTGGGGTTGTTCCTGTGGGAGCAGGCGAAGCGCTCCCGGGTGGCGTTCATGACAACCTCTTCCAGGTCGAGGGCCTGCTCGTAGAGGCCCTCGTCGCATCCGCGCCATTTCACGGCCATTCGTATCTCCTCGTCGTCTTCGGTGTGCGCCACCGGCCAGGCGCTCACACCCGGTCGCTGGGCCAGAAGGTGCACTTTCCCCGTGGGAAGAGGGCCCGAAGCACCGCGCTGGTCTTCCCGTCCAACTTGCCCAGCGGAATTTCCTCGAAGGTCCCATAACCGGTGATGAGCTTGAAAAGGTCAGCCTGGGTGAGTTGGAAAACCCGGGCGTTCTTTCCAGGTCTCTTCGAGAGGACGATCTCCCGGTCCTTGATGCCAAGGGTGACCTGTTGGCGGAGGCCTCGGGCCTTGAAGCACAGTCCCCCTTGGTAGTCGAGGCCCGAGCGGATGAGGCGCAACTGGAGCACCTCCCACATCCGCTCGAAGACCCGGTAGAGGTCGATAAAACGGAGCAGCGTGGTCATGGTGGTCTTCCTGGTCACCGCCGGGCTGGCCTCGAACTCCCCCGCCAGCGGGCCATCCTCAGCCACGACGGCCGACACCTCGGTGACCAGTCGCCGACCCGCCCAACGAACAAACCCATCGAACAGGTTCGTCGAGGCAACCCCATCGCCCGGCAAAAAGCAGAGCTCGGCGATGCGGGTGCCGCTGGAGCGGAGGTAGGCGACGATTCGTCGGTCACGCTCAGCCACCAGCCAGCCACCCGGCGACTCACCGGACTGCCAGCGCAGGCGCCGACGCCAGTACAGGGCCGGGCGCACGATGGACAGCGAGTTGTCGGCGTTGTAGGCGTCGTAGACGTCCATGCACTGTTGCAGGTCGTCGGTGCCGCGCTCGAACCAGCGGACGAAATAGTCCCTGGCCGGTCGCGGACGCTTGAACCTGGCGAGGTCGATGGCGTAGGAATGCTGAGGGAACTTCTCCCATTTGACGCTCAGGTAGAAGCCGAACACCCCCGAAAGGATCATCGACATCGGGCAATCGTTGCCGCTCGCCCAGTCGATGGCGTCCCGCAGGCACCCGGAGCCGTAGCCCCGGTGACGCTTTTTCTGATGCGTGCACACGTCGCCGATGGCCAGGTTGCCCATGGTCGCGCCCCCGATGCGAATCTGTCTGGGGTAGATGTGGATGGTGGAGACAACTTTCCCATCCTCCAGGCAGACCCGGCTCAGAGCGGGGTAAAAGACGGGGTTGTTTTTCTGCGTCGCCCGAAAGCGCTCGGCTGCGTTCCCCTGCACCCCCTCGTGGAGAAGCAGGGCCTGCTCGTACTGCTCCGGTGTCGCACCACGCCAGACCACCTTGGCCATCGACTCACTCCCTACACGGTCGACCTACGCGTCACCTGCCATTTGCCAACCCCGCCTTGCAACCCCGCCAGCCGCCGGTACAATGGCTCCGGTCGTTGAATCGGTGGCCGTCAGCCGAGAAGCCGGCGGGAAGGTCAACCTATGTCACCCGTTTTCCGCACCGTGCCTGCCAT
Organism: uncultured bacterium; assembly: GCA_965372835.1. Lineage (GTDB taxonomy): Bacteria > Planctomycetota > DG-23 > CBDVDV01 > CBDVDV01 > CBDVDV01. Next base: position 7,044 of record CBDVDV010000135.1, read on the forward strand.
CCACTTCGGCTGGGGGGCCATTGAGGAGTTGGGCCCCATCGTGACCCAGTGGGGTCGTCGAGCCCTCCTTGTAACCGGTCGCCAGGCTCTCCGTCAAGCAGGCATTACCGAGCGGCTGCTCGCCCTCCTGGAGGCAGCGGAGGTCGACGTGGTGCCCTTCGAACAGGTTGAACCCGAACCCGAGGTCACGACCTGCGACGCGGCTCGACGCATCTGCCGACAGGAATCGATCGAGGTGGTCATCGGCGCTGGAGGCGGTTCGGCCATGGACGCAGCCAAGGTCGTGGCCGGGCTGGCCAACGAACTCCCCGACACCCAGCAGTACCACGGTGAGCGGACACTGTCGGTTCCGGGACTTCCCTTCGTGGCCGTGCCTACGACCAGCGGGACCGGGGCCGAGGTCACACCCAACGGTGTCATCAGCGACCGGGAACGGGGGGTGAAGAAGTCCATTCGCCATCCGTCCTTCCTGGCCCGGGCCGCTGTCGTCGACCCGGAACTGACCCTCCCACTGCCGCCTGGGGTCACGGCCAACTGCGGCCTGGACGCCTTGGTTCAGGCCGTCGAGTCTTACACTTCGCGGTACGCCTGGCCGCTGACCGAGGGTATAAGTTTGCGCGCGACCCAACTCATCGCCAGCCACATTCGTCAGGCCTACGCCGACGGCGCCAACCGCGAGGCCCGTACGGCCATGTCCGCAGGCAGCCTCCTGGCCGGCATCGCCCTGGCCAATGCCCGGCTGGGCATCGTGCATGGGTTGGCCCATTCGCTGGGCATCCGCCTGGGTCTCCCCCACGGGCTCATCTGTGGGGTCCTCTTCCCCCACGCTGTCGAACTGAACCGTGATGCAGCCTGGGAGAAGTACGAGGCGCTGTCGGCGCTCATCGGAACGGACGTAGCCGAACTTGGTCGCGGCCTGCTTCAGGAGTTTGACATCCCGCCTGACTTCAGCGATGCCGGCCTCCGCCCGGAGGAGTTCCCCGCAATCGTGGACGAAGCGATGAGTTCAGGTTCAACCAAGGCCAACCCGAAGGACGTGACCGAAGAAGATGTCCAGCACATACTAAAGGCCGTGGTCGGCTGAGCCGACCGGGAGCCCGTGTGCTATTTGGGGATTTCCAACAGCACCTTGATGGCCTTGGCCTCCGGGTCGAGCATCAGTTCGAAAGCGTCGGCCACGCGTTCCAGAGGAAACTCGTGGGTAACGATCCGTTCGGGGTGGAGACGGCCTCCGGCCAGCATCCGCAGAGCGCGCGGAAACTCGCCTAAAGTCACACGCGAGGCGATGATCTCAGCCTCCTTCCAGACAAAAGGCTTCCAGAAGACAGGCTCCTCCTCCGGGCCCTGCCCCATGACCACCACGCGACCGGCCGAGCGCACCATCTCCGCCGCCTCGGTCATGGGCTGCTTACCGCTGATACCAGGTGTTGCATGACCCACGGCCTCCACCACCCGGTCGGCCCCCTCGCCGCCGGTCACCTTCATCACTTCGGCCACCGGGTCCACCTGAGTGACGTCCAGAGCCACATCGGCCCCCAGGCTCTTGGCCACCTCCAGTCGGTAGGGCAGGCGATCGGTCACCACGATGGTGTCGGCCGCCGTCAGCCTGGCCACCGAAAGCACGCTCAGGCCCAACTTGCCCGCGCCCAGGATGACCACCACATCTCCGGGCTCGATCTGGGCCCGCCGACAGGCGTGGATGCCGAGAGAGAAAAGTTCCGTGAGCGCGGCGTCGTGGAGCGTCACCTCTTCAGGTAGTCGAAAGCAGGCGTGCGCCTGGGCCACCACCCGCTGGGCGAAGCCTCCCGGCAGATCGATACCCAGGAGTTTGAGTCGTCGGCAGGCGTTGAGTCGGCCGGTGACGCAGGCCACGCAGTGCATACACGGCACCATGGGGTCTAACGCCACCCGGTCGCCAGGCACGAACTCCTCCACCCCCTCGCCCACCGCCTCGACGACGGCCGAGAACTCGTGCCCCAAGACGGCCGGGTACTCGACCCGTCCCTTGAACTCTCCCTGGAACACGTGCTGGTCCGTGCCGCAGATGGAGGCGTAGCGTGGAACAAGGAGGACCTGGCCCGGCCCGGGTTCGGGGGCCGGCAGTTCCCGCATCTCTATCTTGCCATCGTCGTAAAGAACAGCAGCCAGCACCTCAGAACTCCCTGCGTTCTCCCGAGAAACCCACCCCCGCGCTCAGCCCCGCCAAAGACGGCCGACAGTACCCGCTGGCCTTCCCTTCTACCTTCGTCGCTACCACGGGTCAACGGCAAACCGGCAGCCGGGACACTCGCACTCGTCGGCGCACCTTTTCAGTTGACGAACCTGGGCTGCGGCCCCTACATTCGTCAGGCGGACGAGTAGCAACGGCTTCGGCGCAAAGGAGGTCCCGACATGGAAAAGGTCAACGAGCACGAACAGGAGTTTCGGGGTGGCGACTCAGGCGTGAAGTACATGTTCCGGGGGCCCATCATCGATTGGGGCATCATTAAACTTCTCCCGGGCCAGACCCTGGGCCATCACTACCACGAGGCCGTCGAGGAGACGTTCTACTTCACCACCGGCACACCCAAGATCATCGTGGACGGCGTCGAGCACCGCGTCACCAAGGGCGACGCCTTCCGCCTGCAACCCCCTGAGAAGCACGACATCGTCAACGACAGCGAAGGCGAGACGGTCATCATCTTCATCAAGAGCACCTACGACCCCAAGGACAAGGTGAATGTCTGAAGCCCCGACGAACCCGGCACTGACCCGGGACCAAATGAGGGAACTGGACCGAAAGGCCATCCAGGAACTGGGCATCCCCAGCGTGTGCCTGATGGAACTGGCCGGCCTGGCGGTGGCCCGGGAGACGGAAGCGCTCATCGAGGGTGAGGGGCCGGTGGTAGTGGTCGCCGGCCGAGGCAACAACGGCGGTGACGGCTACGTCGCCGCCCGGCACCTCGCCAACCGGGGCCTCGAAACCCAAGTCCTGGTTCTTGCTCCCGAGGAACAGATTGCCGGCGACGCCCGCATCAACCTCGACATTATCCTGCGGATGGGGCTGTTCGTGCGTTTCCTCGCCACGCCCGTGCGCTGGGACGTGTACCGTGACCACCTTGAGCGCGCCTCGGTCGTGGTGGACGCGCTGCTGGGGACGGGGCTGCGAGGTGAGGTGCGGGAACCGAC
>CBDVDV010000136.1:0-10128 GCA_965372835.1 uncultured bacterium
GGAGAGGCAAGATGGCCCAGGTGCTCTTGGTGGTGGACATGCTCAAGGGGTTCTGTGAGGAGGGTCGGGCGCTCTACTGCGGTCCCAGTGTCGCGCCCATCATCCCCTTCATCCGCAAACTCATCGTCGGCTACAACCAGCGTGACGAGACAGTCGTCTTCATCTGCGACAGCCACGAACCCGATGACCTGGAGTTCCAGATGTTCCCGCCTCACTGTGTCCGCGGGAGCGAGGAGGCCGAGATCATCGACGAACTCCGTGGCGTCGCCAGCAACGAGATCATCATTCCCAAGACTCGCTACAGTGGCTTCTTCGGCACCAACTTAGAGGAGATGCTCTCCGGCCTCGATCCCGACCTGGTCGAAGTGGTGGGCGTGTGCACCAACATCTGCGTCCTCTACACCGTGGAAGAACTGCGCAACCGCGACTACCCCGTGCGCGTCCGCCGCCGGGGGGTGACCAGTTTCGACCCGGGCGCCCACATGTTCGCCCTCCAGCAGATGGAGAAGGTCCTCGGCGCCAAGGTCAAGTAGGCATGCGCCTGTGTCATCCGCACAGACAGAGAGGGCGCAAAGAAAGCGGTGTAGGGATGGGTCTTCAGACCCATCCGAGCGGTACTCTTGGGGGCAGACGACGGAAAGGTCAACGCCCGACACGGGGAAGGCCACAGGCCTCTACACGGTATTGGGAGCATAGGCCATGGATCAACGTCTTTGCCGAAAGTTGGGGCTGCTCGTCCTCTTGGCCACAGCGTTCGGGGGATGCATGGCAGCTCCTCCTCTCCTCAGTGGGGGGGAGGATGCGGCCGGAGCCGATGAGCAGACCGTAACCAGATACTACTTCCTCTGGGGACCGTTCGCTTTCGCGCCGACTGACTTCGGTACCGTGCCGGAGGTACAGTCGTATGGCGGTGGTCCCTGGTGGCTGCCGCTCGACCAATGCGAGACATCTGCCAAGGTCGCCAAGCTCCCACACAGAGCGTACGTGACCCAAACCCACCGGAAGGGGCGCCTCGACGAGATAGGGCTGTGGTACGAAGGCGTGATGTTCCGCCGCTTTGCCTTCCGGTACGACGAGGAGGGGAGGCCCGTAGCGCGGATCGATACCGAATATGAAGCGCGCCGAGAGGACGAGGGACCAGATGAGTGGGCCAAGCGCTTGAGGGGGAGAATCCCGAAGGTGGTCCGCATTACCGAACTTGCCTACGAGTGGTCGCCCGACGGCCGCACGCTGACCGTGAGAATCGCCAGCAGCCGATCTGCAGGACCCCTGGGCCTCCGGATTCACGAGGTGGAGATCTTTTACGGCCGGCCTGACCTCCAAACCTGGAAACTCGATAGCAGCGGGCATGTCGTGGAAGTGCAAGCCGGTGGCGACGTTCGCTATGCCGCGACCTATGATGAAGCGGGGCGCGTGCTCACTCAGCATGGACCAGGACAGCAGAGGGCCAGGCATGCGTACGACAGTCAGGGCCGCATCCTTAGGAGCGAGGTCAAGCGGTCATGGGGCAGCGGCATGGTCTTCGTTCATGGATATCCCGATGCTCCGGCGCCAGACCTGCCGGATATGGAGGGCCCAGGGCTGGGCGAGACCTTTGTGGTGACTCATGACGAATCAGGCTACGTGACGTCGGTGGTGTTGGGGGAAGGGGCGAGCTTTACTGACAAGCCCTACCGAGTGCGGTTCGTTCGGGATCGCCAGGGTCGCGTAAAGACCATGGACATGGGTTTCCTTCGCAAGATCCACTTCTGAGGCAGCTGCAGGAAGGCGAGTGAACCCAGATGAGGGGAAGTGGAATGAGATCGTCCAAACCCGTTGGTGGTGTTCTCTGCATCGCGCTTCTGGCTGCCATCGTCGGATGCACGAGCATCAAGCCCGTTGACCCGGAACTTCTGACGGCGGCGAAGGAGGGGGACCTTGCCCGCGTGAGGGAGTGCCTTGCCAGGGGAGCCGAGGTCAACGTCAGAGACGAAAGCGGAGAGACCCCGCTACACCTGGCCGCGCGCTCGGGGCGCACGGCCATGGTGGAAGTCCTGCTCAGCCACGGTGCCGACGTCAACGCAGAGACCGCGACCGGGCGCACTCCAGTCCATGAAGCAGTGGACTCAGATCACATGGAGATTGTTGACCTGCTCTTCGCCAGCCGCCATAGCACTGACATCCTCTGGGTGTCAGTGCAGGGCGACGTTGAGCAGGTGGCGCGCCTCTTAGCGGAGAACCCCGACCTCGTGAACGCCAGGGACGATTGCGACATGACCCCCCTGCATCGGGCCACCATGGTAGGCCATAGGGAAGTGGTGGAAGTGCTGCTCGCCGCCGGCGCGGATGCAGGTGCTCGGGATCAGGAAGGGAAGACGCCCTTGCTCTGGGCTGCCGAGTGCGACCGCAGTGAGATCGTGGAAGTTCTCCTCGACGCCGGCGCGGGCGACCTGGCACTGCACGATGCAGTTTCAGGCCGCTACGCCCTCATGAACCTGGCCGAACACTTGCTGGCCAAGGGGTTCGACGTCGATGCGAGGGACGAACTGGGTCGGACCCCGCTTCATTGCGCCGCCGGTAACGACTGCTTGGACTTGCACGGGGTGAAGTTCCTGCTCGCCCACGGCGCCGACATCAACGCTATGGACGGTAGCGGCCGGACCCCGCTGCACGCAGCCATGCTTTCAGGATATGGGGGCATGGTGAATCTCCTGCTCGCCAATGGCGCCAATGCGAATGCACGGGCAACCGATGGTCGGACCCCGCTCGACCAAGCGGTGGGCTACGGGCACGTGAACATCGCGGACCTCCTGCTCGAACACGGTGCCACTCTTGACATATTCACGGCATCGGCTCTCGGCAAGATCGAGAGTGTCAGGGCATTCCTTCAGATGGACAAAGCCCTTGTGCATGTGAGAGAGCGCGGAGACGCAGCCGGGGCGACGCCCCTTCACAAGGCCGCCGGCAACGCCCGCAGAGAGGTGGTGGAATTGCTGCTTGCCAACGGGGCCGACGTGAACGCGAAGGACGGATCCGGCAAGACGCCTCTGCATGAGGCCGCAGCGTGCAGATATGGGACGCGAGGCCTGATTGAGGCGCTGATCGCCGGGGGCGCGGACGTCAACGCGAAAAGGCACGGATGGACGCCGTTGCGCGTGGCGCTGAACAGTGGGCACAAGGCTATGGCCGACGTCCTGCGCCAGCACGGGGGAAAGGAATAGAGCCGAGGACAATCGCTGGGTCCAGGAGCGGGTCCTGAGGAGGAACCACGATGACCAGAAGAGCATGCTTGGGCGCCCTGTTTACCTGTCTTCTCCTCCTCGGGTGTGAGGAGCACGAGTACACGATCACCATGCGGCCCAGGGGTAATGAGGTGGAGCGGGTTGTGGCCCTCCGCGCTCTAGCCCCGATGACGAAGATACCAAGAGACGTGCTGGATCGTATTGCTGAGGTGTACCCGACGCGAGTTAGTCCGAAGTCATTCTCAGGCAGCTTCAGCGGCGAGTTGCCGCAGGACGTTGGCGGCTGGGGTAGATATGTCCACTTCGGCACCGATATGGGGAGCGTCACCGTCTACATCGAGCGCTTCCGTGGCCACCAGGACTTGGTGACATGGTCTGCCGACCTCCTTGAAGCGGTCGACGAGATCATTGACATGCTCATCGGCTGGCTGGAGGCCGAGCTGGGGGACCAGTCCCGCTTCAAAGACCTTCGTGACTTCTGTGACCAGCAGCTGAGGCGCGACATGAGGAACGTTGCCCTGCACGTTTGGCTGGCGGCTCTCCTTGAGAACGTTGGCGACGGAGCGGAATACGAGCTTCTGATCAAGGGGGGCCAACTACTCGCAGAGCGGGGCTACATCAGCGTAGAGCAGCTACCGACGTACGTTGCCGGCATCAGGGCCAACGACGCGGACTGGCTGCTCGGGATCGTGCGGATGATCGTGGCCCGGGAGATGGAACTCTCCCAGGCCGTGGACCCCAACGGCCCCCTGGGCTTCCTCTCGGACGGAGAGCGGGCAAAGGAGTCGCTGGAGAAGCACGTCGTGACGACAGAACTCTACCGGGAGGCACGAGAACGCTGGAAGGTCCAGCACAGCGACACCGCAGAGGAGGAACCTGAGCCGCTGGCACTGGTGATGGGGTCGGTGCTCGAATCGGTGTGGGTGCCGGTCTTCGCCCCCATGGTCCGTGTGACGGTCTTCCTTGAGACGGGCCGCGAGCCGCTCATCAGCAACGGTGAGTGGGACGAGGAAGCCGGACGGGTGCGCTGGTCCGACGCCGTCCTGAAGGACAGCGACAGAGAACTCCCCATGTTCTGCTACGCGATGTGGTCCCATGCGGATGAGGAGTTCCAGCGGGAGCACTTTGGCGACGTCGTGCTGGAAGACGGAGACCTGGCGGACTACTGCTTTTGGCGAAGGAGCCTGAGTCAGGAGCGTGGGCGGGAATGGGACGCGTTCGTGCACGGCCTGTCGGCCGTTGAAGACGTTCTGGGGAAGCTGGAAGGCTTTGCCTTCTCCGACGGACCGCTTGAAGGGGACGGGTCTCCATTGGCGTGGCCGCCCGCAGTCCGTGAGAAACTGATGTCAGGAGCGAAGGGGCAAGGCGCCAGCAGGCAACCATGACTTGCTCTCACTGTCTCATGCGGCATGGGAGGGACATGCGGGAGCGGCTCCCTTGTCGCAGGCAACGAGGCGGAGGTCAACGTTCGGAACAGAGCGGGTCGCAGCCCCTCATCGACAGAGAGCGGACTGACCTAATTGAGCTCCCGCGCCAGCATGGGGGAAGAGAGTAGGCGGGGAGAAGGTGGAGCGGAGTAGTGGAGGAGGATGCTCGGGTGGACGATGGTGGCGAGTTCCGACTCGGGCGCCCACATGTTCGCCCTGCAGCAGATGGAGAAGGTCCTCGGCGGCGAGGTCAAGTAACCGGACTCCCCACTTCCGGGGCGGAGGACTCATGCGTCTGATCCACAAAGAAGCGCTTGATGTCCAGACCTCAGCGAAGCAGCCTCCGTGGGTCGTGCTCATCGCCATATACCTCACTGTGAACTGGTCGCTGGAGGCGGTGTGGTACGTGGCCTGTTGGAGCCTTCCTGCCTTGGTTCAGTGGGGACACTCCAACTATGGCGCGCTCCGGATGATCTGGTTCCCGGCCCGCCTCGCGCTGGTCCTTCTGAGTGTCTACCTCTTGGCCAGCAAGTTCAGGACCTCCCTGTTCGGAGGGGTGGTGGTGCACACCCGAAGCGCCTTGCGGCTGTTAGGAGTGTCCCTTTTGTGCGCCTTTCCTCTCTCCCTGTTACACTTGGCACGATTCGCCGAGCCCATGCTCACGATGTCGAGATTCATAGCCTCCGCGCGGGGCTCGCCACTCACGGAGGAAATGGTGCACTTTCTTGTAGCGACGCGGGACACGTTATGGGGCAGCCTCGGCTGGGGCACGGACACGCTGGGAGTCTGTCTGGCATCGGTCATCCTCCTCATCGTCCCGCTTTACGAAGAGTGTTTGCTGACGGGCAGTGTGCTGAACCGGTTGTCTCGCGTCCTGAGGCTCCGCCTAGCCATCCCCTGCGTTGTGCTTCTTTTCTCCTTGCTGCATTTCAACGTAGAGGGCTGGGCAGAGGGCTGGCACTTGCTCTGCCTGATGAGCGTATCGTGTATCGCCGCCCGGCTCTGGAGCGGATCTTGGTTGGCGGGGTACTGCACACATGTCCTACTCAACCTGGTGATCCTTTTACCCAGGTGGTGGTTCCTTTGGGCAACTCGCTCGCTGCTTCCGTGATAACGGGAGGCTCAATAAGCCCCTGATGGAGCTTCCTTCTGAACGAAAGCATCTGGGCACAGCCCCCCTTCGGTGACACCCTCACGTGTCCACGGGCGTGCCGCTCGGCGTCGAGTACCCGGGGATCTCTCGACGCGGTAGAGGTTGGCGTCGTGGGGGGGGCGGTGGGTGAAGGTAGCAGTTCGTCTTGGTCAATCGACCAATCCGGGAGACTCAACTCTGTAGATGTTGGCTTCGTAGGGGAGGAGGGTGTCGGTGAAGGTGGTACCTGCACCAAGCACCTTCCCGGTTCTCACGCTGGTCACCTTGGCTGGCTTGGCCAGCGTCACTTCGATGTCGATGCGTACGGTCCCCACATCGCTCGCCTCCCCAGCTTCTCCCGTGGGCGTGGCCGAGGGGGCGACGTTCCTGAGGATGAAGAGGTAGAGGTCCTCGCCCTTCCTCCGCCAGATGCGCTCGCAGAGGGGGAGTGCTTCCCCGCCTGAACGCACCGTTACGTCGGCCTTGACGCCGACCTCAGAGAGTATCTGACGCACCTTCGCCAGCAAGGCCGCGTTCCCCTCCGGGGTCAGGCGCTGTGAGCTGTAGTCCATCACCCCTAAGTTGAGGCACAGCGCTGCGCCTTTGCCCGTCTCTTTGCGGACCAGGTAGGGAATGCCACCGACGGCGCCTTCTGCTTTGCCAGCGCCGGCCCGCAACGTCGGTTCCATCACCGACAGACCCAAGTGCCTTCCGGGGACCTTCTCGGCGACCTTGCCGTAGTCCTCGGCTACGCTGAAATCTCGTCGGCTGATGCCAAACAGGGCATCGAGCGCACCCGTACCCCGGCTCTTGCCGTGCTCGTCGAAGAGCGCGGTCTGGTAGTCGGCGACGAGGAGCCCGCCCGCTTCCACGAAGGCGTTCAGTTCCTCGACCTCCTCCTCTGAGAGGGCGATGGTCTTGGGGAGGATGACGACCTTGTAGCGGCTGTCCCGCAGAGCGCCTTCTTTAACTGCCCCGTAGGCGACGAACTCATACTGGAGGCCCAGGTCCTCGATGAGGTGCATCCAGGCCAACCTGTCGGCGATGAGGGAGGAGTGGTCGCTTTCAAAGGAACTGTACCGCTTCGGCCAGGTATCGCCGTCCTTCTTGGAGTCTAACATCCAGTGCACCTGGATGGAGGGCTGGGAGTAGTAGATGGCGATGGGGGAGGGGAGGTACTCACTCAGCATCACCTTCTCGGCCAGCCCGTCCTGGAGTTCGTGCCACACGTCTTTCAGGTTGAGGGCGCCCTGCGCAGGTTTGCTGGTGTCTTTGTCGTCGAAGTAGAGACCAGCAGCCCAGATGATGGAGCCGGCGTCGCCGTGGGCGAAGTAGTACCAGGCCGAGTAGCGTTGATCAACGAGGTCCTCGTTCTTCACGAAGTGGGTCTTGACGATACGCGCGCCTGGCTTGGCGAAGGAGCGGATGATCTCCCGCGACCCGCCGATGTCGTAGGGCTCCATCCAGTCGACTATCTGCATCAGCCTCCACCAGTCGTAGCCGCCGAAGGCGCTGGGGGCCTGCCCGCCGACGAAGCCGCACGGACGGAAGGGGTCCAGTCGGTTCGCCAGTTTGACCAGTTGGTCGAGTCGACGGGCCCAGGTGATGTCCATGAAGGTGCGGTGGTCGGCCCAGGGGGAGAAGTTGTATTGCTCGGGCTGCTTGGCGTACTCCCGGTATCGCGTCTCCCAGGTGGTGAGCGGCTTCACCTGGTTCCAGGATTTGAAGTCCGTTTCCCACTGGGCGTTCAGGGCGTCCAGGGAGCCGTAGGTTTCCTTGAGCCAGGAGCGGAACTTCTTCATGCAGTGGGGGCAGAAACAGAAGTCGAAGGGGTTCGCGAAACTGGTGACCGAGATTTCGTCGTCCAGGGCATAGGCCACAGGCTGGCCCACCCGGTGCAGGGTGATGCTCCGAGTGAGACGTTCTTCCAGCCAGTTGATGGCTTCGGGGTTGTTGGGGCAGTTGGGACGGATGAGGAACTTGGGGTCCCGGCTCTCGACGTAGCCCTCCCAGCGCTCCTTCCACTCCTCCTTGTAGAGGTAGAGGTAGCCCTTGCCCGCGGCGTGGCCGACGTAGAAGTGCATCCCCTGCTTGAGGGGTACGTCGTGGGAGCCGAGGCCGTCCACGTTCTGTCCGTAGACGCCTAAGTCGCGCATCGCTTCGTACAGTTCCGGACCGAGTTCGGGGCCCTGCCACATCCACAGGAAGGTCTCGTAGTTGCTCCAGTGTTTGGTGCGTGCTCCTGTGTCCTCAGCGGCAAGGCCGGTTCCAAGAACAACCACTGCCAGCATCGCCACGAAGGTCGTCAGCACTCCGTTCATTGTCCTTGCTCCTTCAGCCTGGCCACGTCGGCTTCTGTGACCCAGTAGACGAAGATGCTGTACCCGATGACAGCCTCCGGTTCAAGTCTCTTGAACCAGGCGAAAGGTTCGCTGGTCGCACCGCCCAGGATGCCGACGCCGTAGGCTCCCTGGAGCCTGGTAGCGCTGATGGCGTAGGTGCCCGGTGTGGGCTCAGACTCCTCCTGGCGAGTGAGGGGCTCATGGGCAATACCTACCGAGCGGATGATGTCGGGAGTGGCCAGGCCGAAGTAGGCCAGTTTCACCTGGTCGATGTTGTGTCCGCGCAGGTAGTCGCGCAGGCCCAGGAGGTCCTGGCCCCAGTCCAGGTTGGAGTCCACCAGGTAGCGATACCCACGACGCGGTCCGCCCACCAGTTCGTTGAAGTAGGCTAAGTAATGCGGTGCGACCCGCACCGTTCCCGCCACGCACCAGGCCACCAGTGCGCCAACCAGCGCCCACTTGCCCCACGTGCGCGCCCGGGTGCGCGCCTGCCACGCCCCCACCTGACCGGCGAAGACCAGTACGAACGGAAGCACGGGCAAGACGTGGCGGTAACCGATGTTGATGTGACTGGTCATGCTCACCAGCAGGAAGGCCGTCGCTGGGATGAGCAGGAACAGGCGATCGAAGAGGGTCCTGCGCGACCAGCCCACCACCAGCGCCAGCGCCGCCAGGATGAGCGTGGGCAGTGGCGTCTTGATGGCCAGGACCACAGGGAAGTAGTACCACCACCCCGACTGGCTCAGTCGGTCGGCGAGAAAGGCCCGGTGACCGGTGTGGCTCTTGGCCACCAGCCAGGCCAGGAGTTCCCAGTACTGCTTGGGCCAGGGGATGAGGGCTGCCAGCGTCGGGCCCACGCGGCCGAGGAGCCCCTTCACCACCGTCATCGCCGTTTGAGGCACCGTGGGGCGGAAGACGATGCCGCACACCTCCCGGATGAACTCCTCGCGACTCCCCGGGCCCGTAGCCCCGGCGTAGCCCAGCCAGATGACCCCACAGGCAACCACGGCCACCACCAACACGGCCACCAGCGCTACGGCCACTCGCCGGCCCCAGGTTGGGGCCGCCCTCTCGTCGGCCTCGCCCGGCTGAGGGTCGCACGTGCTTTGTCGCTTTGGTGGTGCCAGGACGTAGAGGATCGAAAGCAGCACGACAACGGGACAGAAAATGAGAGCCGAGAGTTTGCTCAGAAGGGCAAGCCCCAGCAGCAGCCCGGCCAGCACCAGCCTCAGCAGTCCGGGCTGTCGGTAGAAACGCCACAGCAGGTAGCAGGCGGCGAAACTCAGGCCGGCCACGGCGAAGTCGGTGGTGGTCAGTCGAGCGTGAGCCAGCAGGTTGGGGCTGAAGGCGTAGAGGACGAGGGCCAGAAGCCCGGCCCGCACTCCCCAGAGTTCCAGCGCCCACAGAAAGACTACCAGCCCGACCACGACACCCAACCCCACCATCATCAGTCGGCCACGGGTGAGGATGGTCTGCCAGGGCGCGCGGTTCCGGTAGAGGAAGTTGAGGGCGAAGGTTCGGTTGCTCAGGTCGCTCTTCGGGAGCCACCAGGCCGGGTCGCGCTCGGGCGGCTCCAGGTCGAGCCCTACGAGTGGCAGGGCCACCAGCACCTGCGCCAGAGGCGGGTGGAAGCGGCTGACCATGCGGCTGTCGGCCGTCACCAGGTAGGAGTGTCCGCGAGACAGGTAGAAGGCCTCGTCAAAGGTGGCGAACTTCCCCCGCAGGCTGAGCACCGCCTGAAGGGCAAAGAGGGAGAGCAGCAGCACCACCGCCACAACCGCCCATCGCCGGCAACCTCTGCCACCGGCATCACGGGCTTCCCGGCGCTGGTTGGCGGCCGAACTGTCACGCCCTGGGGCGATGGGTGGCTCCCTTCTGGCACTGCTGGGAACAGGAACACGGGTGTCGGCTGACCGTAGCGCCGAAGGGGGGCGCTGTCAAGGCGGTGGGGTCTTGACTCATCCCCGGTTTTGATACCTCATTTAGTAGCAAAGAGTACTGTTGTC
>CBDVDV010000137.1:0-10065 GCA_965372835.1 uncultured bacterium
ACCGCCTTCGTCTTCGCTGCCATCGGCAGCGCCGTGGGTCTGGGGAACCTGTGGCGCTTCCCCTACATCGCTGCGTCCAACGGGGGCGGCGCATTTCTGATCCCCTACTTCGTGGCGCTTCTGACAGCCGGCATACCGCTGCTCATCCTGGAGGTCGGCATCGGGCAACGACTTCAGCAGGGCGCTCCGGGGGCCCTGGGGCGCATCGGCAAGGGCTTCGAGTGGGTGGGCTGGTGGGCCTTAGCCGTTGGGTCGATGATCTCCTTCTATTACGCTGCGGTTATGGCCTGGAGTTGGGACTACCTGTGGTTCTCTCTCAAAGCGCTGTTCTGCGGAACTGGTGTTCCATGGCAGCAGGATGCTGAGAGTTTCTTCAATACCTTCGTGCTCCAGAAGAGCGCCGGTCCGTGGGAGTTCGGAGGTCTCTCCTGGCCGGTGGTCATCGGACTTGCATTGACCTGGGTGGCGGTGTTCCTCATCATCCACCGGGGCTTGAAAGTGGTGAGCAAGGTGGTGATGGTGACGGTGCCACTGCCGATCATCCTGCTTGTCGCCCTTCTGATACGGACTATCTACCTTAACGGAGCCGAGGCCGGCTTAGCCTACTACCTGACGCCCCGCTTCGAGGAGTTGCTCAAGCCGAGTGTGTGGCTCGCCGCTTACGGCCAGGTCTTCTTTTCGTTGAGTTTGGGCTTCGGCATCATGATCGCCTACGCGAGTTACGAGCCTCGCAGGTCCGACGTGAACAACGATTGCCTCATCGTGAGTTTCGCAGATGCAGCCATCAGCTTCTTCGCCGGCTTCGTAGTGTTCACCACATTAGGGTATCTGGCGATGGCGAGTGCAGTACCCACGACGGTGGCGGAGGTGGTCGGCGCTGGCCCGGGTCTCACCTTCATCACGTACCCGAAGGCTATCGCCCTCATGCCGGGGGCGGCGCTGGTAGGGGCGCTGTTCTTCCTCGCGTTGCTCACGCTGGGCATCGATTCGCTCTTCAGCATCGTGGAGGCCATCATCACCGGAATCGAAGACAAGTGGCCCATCGGCCGGGACAAGATCACGGCCATCTTCTGTGGCGGGGGCATGCTCATTGGTTTGCTCTACGCCACCCACGCGGGGTACCATTGGCTGGGCATCATCGACGGATGGATGAGTGATTTCGGTCTGGCCGCGGTGGGTCTGGTCGAGTGCATCATTATCGGATGGTTCTACAAGACCGGGGAACTCCGTCGATGGCTCAACTCGGTCAGCGAGGTCCACATTGGGCCTTGGTGGGAGGTCTGCATCAAGTTCATCACTCCGGCCATTCTGGTGGTGGTGATGACGTTGACCCTATTGGGCCTCGTCGGGCAAATGTTCGACCCGGAGAAGCCCCGGCTGGCGATCTTCGTTGGGGGGCTCCTGAGTGTGGCGGTGATCGTGGTGGGAGTCTTGGTTGCCCGCATCTCAGGGGAAGTGGTGCCGCCCGAGAGACCGGAGTTACCGGCAGACGGCAAGGACGCGTGAGATGGATGTCCCCACGACGATGAATCCGGGCGCCTGGGTGATGCTGGTCTTCGGCTGCGTGGTGCTCTATGGTGGGTTGGCGGTCTGCCTGTGGATCGCCCTCCGCCGACGCACCCCGCGCGACGGGGAACTGTGAACGCCCCCGGCAAGGATGATACCGTGCAGCCCGACTTCGTCACTGAAGCCCGCCGCTGGCTGAGCCTCGCCCAAGCTGACCTGGAGGTCGCGGGCCTCCTGTTTGCGCAGGGCCGGTACAGCTACACGCGGCACCACTGCCAGCAGGCGGGGGAGAAGGCGCTCAAGACGGTGCTCCTACTGCAGACCCGCCGCTGTCCTCCCCGACTCCACGCCCTGGACAAGATGCTCGAGCAGGTGGGCGGTCCGGAGGAGTTTCGTCCCGAACTCATCAAACTCAGCGAGGATTACTTCCTCACCCGCTACCCGGACGTGGCGCCCAGCGACCCCGCCCGCCAGTACGACCAGGATGAAGCCCAGCGAGGTCTGGAGACGACCGAGCGCCTGCTCACCTGGGCCCGCAACCAGGTGGAGGGCGACCATGCTCAGTGACGTTCGTGACGGGGGACTGAAGCAGTTCATTCGCATCCAGTTACCCAAACTGCTCCGGCAGTATCGGGTAGAGCGGGTGATCTTTTTCGGCTCCCGGGTGGAGGGGGAGACCACAGAGGAGAGCGATATCGATTTCATCGTCATCTCCCCCGACTTCGCCGGCAAATGGGCCCGCGACCGCATGGTCGAGGTCGCCCTCCTGGTCACTCCCCGAGGCGGCCACGTCGACGCCCTGTGCTACACGCCCGAGGAGTTCCAGCAGATGCTCCCCATCTCCTCCTTCCTGCGCCAGTGTCTGGAGACGGGCGTAACCATACCGGGTGAGGAACTCAGGGAACTCGTCGCCTCCGCCAGCCCCGACCCGAAGTCCAGCGGGGAACCTGATCATGGCTAAAAAAAGTTTCGTGCTCGATACCAACGTCCTGCTGCACAACCCGGCGGCGCTGACCAGTTTCGCCGACAACGAGGTGGTCATCCCCATCGACGTCATCGAAGAACTGGACCGCTTCAAGACCAAAGACGACCACCTGGGCTTTACCGCCCGGGTGGTCATTCGTCACCTGGATGCGCTGCGGGCCGAGGGCAGTCTCTCCCAGGGCGTGCCCATCCCGGAGACCGGGGGCACGGTGCGGGTGGAACTGGAGACCGACCGTGAACTCCCGCCCGGGCTTCACGCCGGCGGAGCCGACAACCGCATCATCGGCGTCGCCTTCCGTCTCCATCAGTCAGGCATCCCCACCACCTTCGTATCCAAGGACATGAATGCCCGCATCAAGAGCGATGCCCTGGGCATCCGCACCATGGATTTCGAGAAGCAGAAGGTGGACTTCGCCCGTTTCTACGAAGGCTGGGTGCGCCGGAGCGTCTCCGCCGACGACCTGGAGACCTTCCGCACCACCGGCTCCCTTCCCCTGGAAGCGGTTTCCGGCGAGGGTGACGACCTGCTGCCCAACGAGTTCGTCGAGTTGGTGGCCGGGCAGAGCGACCCGGCCCTGGGCATCGTCTCCGCCGAGGCCCGGGCGGTAGTGGCGCTCCGTTACGAGCCCACCACCAAGCCCTATGGCATCCGCGCCCGCAACCTCCAGCAGCGGATGGCCCTGGAACTGCTCCTGGACGACGAGGTCCAACTGGTCACCCTGGTCGGGCGGGCCGGCACCGGCAAGACGCTCCTGGCGCTCGCCGCGGGCCTCCACTGCACCGTCAAGGAGGAGGCCTACGAGCGGGTGCTGGTCTCCCGGCCCATCGTGCCTCTGGGCCGGGACATCGGCTACCTGCCCGGAACCAAGGAGGCCAAACTCTCCACCTGGATGCAGCCCATCTTCGACAACCTGGAGTTCCTCCTGCGCCAGGAAGCCGGCGAGCGCCGGGTCAACGTCGAGCGGCGGACCAACGAACTGCTCAGTTCCCAACTCCTGCAACTGGAAGCCATCACCTACATCCGCGGCCGAAGCATCCCCGATCAGTACATCATCGTCGATGAGGCCCAGAACCTCACCCCCCACGAGGTCAAGACCATCGTCACCCGAGCCGGCGAGGGGAGCAAGGTGGTCCTCACCGGCGACCCCTACCAGATCGACAACCCCTACCTGGACAGCGCCAGCAACGGCCTCACCTACTCGGCCGAGCGCTTCAAGGGACAGACCCTGTCGGGGCACGTGATGCTGGAGCGGAGCGAGCGGAGCACGTTGGCCAGCCTGGCCGCCGAACTGCTGTAAATGATTGCCCACCGAGGCCCCCGCGCATATACTCAGACAACCCTCTCCTCTACCCGCTGCTGGCATTGAGAAAGGAGATGACCATGTCGGAAGGTTTGGTCAGTTTCGATGAGTTCAAGAAGATGGACCTGCGGGTGGCCGAGATCGTCAAGGTCGACCCTCACCCCAACGCCGACAAACTGTACGTCATCCAGATCGACATCGGCGGCGAGACCCGCCAGACCGTCGCCGGCCTGGTGGGCCACTACACCCCTGAGGAACTCATGGGCAAGCGGGTGGCCGCCATCTGCAACTTAGCACCGGCCGTCCTCCGGGGTGAGCGGAGCGAGGGCATGATACTGGCTGCCCAGCAGGGCGACACCGTGGTGCTGGTGGTGCCCGCGGGTGAGGTGGCCGCAGGAAGCAAGATCCTCTGATGCTGTCCCACGGTGCCCAGCGTCTCCCTACTTGAGGTACGCCCATGTCCCAGTCGTCCTCGCCGCCGCCTGGCACGGTCCTGGCCCTGGTGGCGACCTACAACGAGCGGGAGAACCTAAAGCCGCTCTTCGACCGGCTCCGACGGGTCGCTCCCTGGCTGGACATCTTAGTCGTGGACGACGAGTCGCCCGACGGCACCGGTGAACTGGCCGAGGAACTGGCCGGCCGACTGGAGCGGGTGTGGGTCGTCCGCCGACGGGGCGAACGGGGTCTGGGCGGGGCGCTGCTGGCGGGCTTCCGCTGGGCGCTGGAGCGCGAGTACCAGGCGGTGCTGACCATGGACGCCGACCTGTCGCACCGCCCGGAGGACCTGCCCGCTCTGCTGGCGGCGGCGGCGGAGGCCGACCTGGTGGTGGGGTCGCGGTTTGCCCCCGGGGGGAAGGTGGAGGGGCTGTCGCGGGTGCGCGGGCTCTTCAGCCGAGCCGTGCGGGCGTTTTGCCGGCTCCTCCTGGGGCTTCGCTGCCGGGACGTGGGCAGCAACTACCGCTATTACCGAACCGACCTGCTTCGTCGGTTTGGACTGGAACGGGTGCGGAGTCGGGGCTATAGTTTTCAGGAGGAGACGTTGTTTCGTGCCCGTCGTGCCGGTGCGCGCATCGTCGAGGTCCCGATCACCTTTGCTCGTCGGGGGGCCGGGGAGTCGAAGGTCTCAGTCGGGGAGGTCTTCCGGTCGCTGGCTGCTGTGCTGAGGTTATCACTGGAGCGTCTGCGTCGTGCCTGAGATCGCGCCAACTCTGAGCATTGTCATTCCCACCTACAACGAGGAGCGTCGGCTGCCTCCGACCCTGGCCACGGTCGCGCGCTTCTGTGAGCAGCGGCGGCTGGACTATGAACTCATCGTCGTCGATGACGGCTCCACCGACGCCACCGGCGAGGTCGCTCGGCGCTTCGCCCGTCAGGGCCATCCCGTGAAGGTCCTGCACAACGGGACCAACCAGGGAAAGGGGTACGCGGTCCGCCTGGGGGTCCTCGCTGCCCGCGGGCGGTTCGTGCTGCTGACTGACGCCGACCTCTCCACCCCCATCGAGGAGGTAGCGACGCTGCTTCGCTGGGCCCGGGCCGGGGTGCCCGTGGTCATCGGCTCCCGCAAGATGCCCGGCGCCCGGGTGCTCCGTCATCAGCCCGTCTGGCGGGAGTGGATGGGCAAGGTCTTCAGCCTGTTGGCCCGGATCATCCTGGTGCCCGAGGTGAGCGACTTCACCTGTGGGTTCAAACTGTTCCGTGGTGAGTGGGTGACGCCGCTCTTCAGTCGGCTTCGCCGCGACGACTGGACCTACGATGCCGAACTTCTCTACGTCGCCCGCCGACTGGGCTCCCCCATCAAAGAGACGCCCGTTACCTGGAGGGACGACCCCGACACCCGGGTGCGTCCGCTGCGGGCCGCCGTCGGCTCGCTCTGGGGCCTGTTGGCCATCCGCCTGAACGGGCTGCTCGGCCGCTACGAATAGGGCGCCCGCTGCGCTGGGGGCCCCGGCCACTGATCCATCCCCAGTTTCGCAGCTCCTTGGGTGGCACACCTTGAGCTTGCTCAAGGTGTGGGCGTCAGCCCCGGCGTAGGGGCGGGGCTTGCCCCGCCCAGAGGCCAGGGCGCAGCGAGCAGCGCCCCTACGCACCCACCCGCCCGCCGGCGGGCGGGCCACACCTGACAACGGTACTCTTTGCTACTAAACGAGGTATCAAAACTGGGGATGAGTCAACCCCGGCTAACCTTGATTTCTGCGTCCTCCCCGGCTATTCTGCAACGAGAAGATCGCCGTTGCTGCGACTCACTACGAAGGGAGGCCTGAATGCGTGTTACCTTGCCGGCCCAGGATCGGGTGCTCTTGAGTTGCCCGGTGCGCGTGCCCGCGGACGCGGCCCGAGCAGGCGAGGGCTACTGGCAACTGACTCCCGAGGACGGCTCCCCGGCCGCACTCGCCCAGGTGGTTGAGGAAGACTCGGGCCGGGTCCTCCTCTGGGTGGTGGATTGGCTCCCTGCGGGACGGGGCCGGACCTATGAGGCGACACCGCTCCCTCAGGGGGAAGCCGAGAGCGCTAAGGGTGTGGAACTGCGTCCTGGGCCCCAGGCCTCGGTGGAGGTCTCGGTCAACAGCGCCCACCTGACTACATACCACTACGGCTCCGACGTCGCTCGCCCGTACTTCTACCCGCTGCTGGGTCCCTACGATCGTTCACTAACCCGCCACTTCCCCATGCGCGACGATGTCGAGGGTGAGAGCCACGACCACCCCCACCACCGCTCGCTCTGGGTGGCTCACGGAGACGTCAACGGCGTCGACAACTGGAGTGAGGGGAAGGGGCATGGGCGGGTCGTCGCCCGGGGGGAGCCGAGGCTTACTGCCGGGCTGGTTCTGGGTGTCCTCGAGGCCGAGAACGACTGGTTGACGGCCGACGGCACCAAGGTTTGCGAAGAGTCGCGGCGGGTGACGTTCTACGCCTCCGGCCGCAGTGTGAGGGTGGCTGATTTTGAGATTCGCTTCCGCGCCAGCGAAGGGGAAGTGCGCTTTGGCGACACCAAGGAGGGGGGCATCCTTTCGCTACGGGTGGCAGGCACCATGAAAGGAAAGTCGGCTGGCGTCATCACCACGGCAACGGGCGGGCGGGGCGAGGGGGAGGCATGGGGCAAGCGCGCAGCGTGGTGCGATTACTCGGGGTTGGTGGAAGGCGACCTGGTCGGCGTGGCCATCTTCGACCACCCGGCCAACTTCCGCCACCCGACCTACTGGCACGTGCGCGATTACGGGCTGATGACCGCCAACCCCTTCGGCCTGAGTTACTTCCTCGGCGACCCCGAGCGCGACGGTTCCCTGGTGGTGCCCGCCGGCGACGAACTCACCTTCCGCTACCGGCTCTACTGCCACGGCGGCGACACGCGGGGCGGGTACGTGGCCGAGCAGTATCTCAACTTCGCCTTCCCACCTCAACTTGAAGTTGCCGAGGAGCGCTGAGACAATGTCGGGCGGCGAGCCACTCTATCCCCTGCTCTTCGACGACCTCTTCAAAGGGAAGATCTGGGGAGGCCGACGACTGGAAACGGAGTTGGGCCGTCGGCTGCCACCGGGGGAGGCCATCGGTGAGAGTTGGGAGGTGAGCGACCGCGCCCCGGACGTCAGCATCGTCGCCAACGGTCCCCTGCGGGGGACCAGCCTGCACCAACTCCTGCTCGACCGCCAGGACGAACTGCTGGGGCCGGGCTTCGACTTAGGTCGCTTCCAGCGCTTCCCGCTGCTCGTCAAGTTCATCGACGCCAGCCGGGCGCTCTCGGTGCAGGTGCATCCACCCGATGAGTTCGCCCGTAGCCACGACCCCGACGACGACGGCAAAGCAGAGATGTTCTACATTCTGGGCGCCCTCCCCGACGCCGTGCTCTACCTGGGGCTCAAACCCGGGATCACCCGTCAGGAGTTCGAGCACGCCGTCAGGTACGGTGGGGTAGGGGAAGTGCTTCGGCCGGTACCGGTGGTGCCTGGTGACTGCGTCTCTCTTCCTCCGGGAACGCTTCATGCTCCCGGGGCCGGGGTGCTGTTTGCCGAGGTGCAGCAGAACTCCGACCTCACCTACCGGGTCTACGACTGGGAGCGCGTGGGCCCCGACGGCCAGCCGCGAGCGCTGCACCTGGAGAAGGCTTTGACCGTCATCGACTGGGAGGCGCCGAAGGAGGAGAAGGTCACCCCGCAGGTGCTCGCCGATGACGGTCTCCGCAAAGAACTCTTGGTCCGCTGCCCCAAGTTCACCGCTGAACGCTGGACGCTTAGCGCGCCGGTTGCTGAGCCCCTGGCCGGCCGCTTCCGCATCCTTATGGCCCTGGAAGGGGCAGTGGACATCGAATGGTCGGGAGGAGCCGAGCCTGTGGCGCTTTCGAGGGGGCGGTCGGCGCTGCTTCCCGCGTCGCTGGGGGAGGTCCGGCTTCGCCCTCGAGGCCGGACGGTGCTCCTGGTAGCCCACAGGGAAAAGGAAGTTGAGTGACGGCGATGGGCGAACGGCTGCACAAGTACTTAGCGTCCTGTGGAGTCGGCAGTCGACGGGCCTGTGAGGAACTCATCCTCGCCGGTCGGGTGACCGTGGACGGGAAGCCGGTCACTGAACTGGGGGTACTCATCGAGCCCGCCAAGTCCGATGTCCGGGTGGACGGTCGACGGGTTTTACCCGAACCGACCGTCCATTACCTGCTCCACAAGCCCGTTGGCTACCTCTCGACGACGCGCGACGAGCGGGGTCGGCCGACGGTGCTCGACCTAGTCTCCGGGACCGGTCGGAGGCTCTTCATCGCCGGTCGGCTGGACCTGCCCAGCGAAGGTCTGATGCTCATCACCAACGACGGCGAACTCACCGACCTGCTGACGCACCCGCGCTACGGCGTCCCCAAGACCTACCGGGTAACCGTAGCCGGGGAGTTGACCCGGAGCCACCTGCGTCGGCTGCGACGGGGCGTCAAACTCGAAGACGGTACGGCCTCGACCGTTGAGGCCCGGCTGATCCGCTCGGCGCGTACGTTCCCGCGCGCGGCGAAGCCGGCGAAGTCCAAAGCCGACGTCACCGTCCTGGAGGGCCGAAAGAGGATGGTTCGGCGCATGTTTGCGGCCCTGGGCTTCGAGGTGATTAGGCTAAGACGGGTGCGGATGGGAGTGCTGGAGTTAGGTCGGCTGGCGCGGGGTACCTGGCGCCCCCCCCGGCGGCGGGAACTGGATTACCTGCTTCGGCTCCGCCTCTACCGGTCCCACGAAGAGGCGGTCAGGCACCTCCAGCGTGAGAAGGCAGGACGGCGATGAAGTTGGCCATCGTCACCGACGAGATCAGTCAGGACCCGGCCACGGCCGTCGAGTTGGGACGGGAGTGGGGCGTCGAGTGGTTTGAGTTGCGGATGCTCATGGGTCGGCGCTTCCCCGACGTGGACGACGGCCTCATCGGCAGGATAGAGGCCCTGCTCGATGAGTTCGACGTCCGGGTCTCCGCCACCAGCCCGGGGTTTTTCAAGATACCGGCGGCCGACGAGCGGGTCCGTTCCACACTGTCCGAGCAGTTTCCCCGCGCCCTGGAACTGACCCGGCGACTGGGCGCTGACCGCATGATCCTCTTCGGCTTCCTCCGCCCTGAGGGCGTGCCACGCGATGCGGAGCCACCAGGGGCGGTGGTGGACCTCCTAAGGGAGATGGCCGAACGGGCGTCGGCGGACGAAGTGCTTTGCCTGCTGGAGAACGAAGGCATCTGCTACGGCGATACGGGCCTGCGCGCCGCGGCGCTTATCCGCGCCGTGGATCACCCCAACCTGAAACTGAACTGGGACCCGGGCAACTCGGTCCACGCAGGAAGTGAGCGCCCGTATCCCGACGAGTACGACGAACTGAAGGATCTGGTTGCTCACGTCCACGTCAAGGACATGGCCGAGCGGGCGGGAAAACTCACCACAGTGGCCCCCGGTGAGGGTATAATTGATTGGTGTGGTCAACTGGCCGCCCTGCGGGCCGATGGCTACGACGGCTTCATCACGGTGGAGACACACTTCGGACCCAAGGTCTCGGCCTCCAGGCGATCGGCTGCTTGGGTAAAGACCACACTCGATGATCTGGCCAAATCCGGATAAGAGGCGTCGTCAGCACGGGCGGATGTGAGGTGAAAACGTTGTGACTCAGATAGAGCAAGCACGGGCAGGGGAACTGACCGACGAACTGCAAGCCGTGGCCCATGCCGAGGGTGTGGACCCTGAGGCCTTGCGCGAGAAGGTCGCCTCCGGGCGCGTCGTCATCCCGGCCAGCGCCACCCGCACCCTTTTGTCACCGAGGGGCATCGGCGAAGGCCTGCG
>CBDVDV010000138.1:0-10059 GCA_965372835.1 uncultured bacterium
CCCCAGCCGCCGGCGGCGTCGCTGAAGGCGTTGTTCCAGAAGCGCTCGTCGGGCAGGTCGTGAGGGTAGGGGTTCCAGTCGCTGAGAATGCCCACCGCCCCCCGGCGGGCGGCCTGGTGCTTGGCGGCGCTGGTCCGGCTGGAGGAAAAGACGATCCTGCCCTTGACGTTGATGCCGCGGTAGTGCTCCGCTCGGCTGCCATCATTCACCACGACGACTTCGGTGGTTATGCCTCGGGCAGGCGTGGGCCCGCTCCACATGGTGAGCGAGCAGGGGACAGCCCGGTAGTGGGCGAGCACGCGACCGGCCAGCCTTTCGGGCTTGACGACGGTCAGTTTGGCGTCCTCGACGTCCCAGGCGTAGGGCATCTGCCAGTGACCGAAGAGGGTCTCGCCGTCGGCAGGGAACTCCTCCACGGTGGCACCGGCGAGCCCGAACTCGTCCATTCGTCGGGCGCTGGACTGGGCGCTCTCCAGCATCTTGGGGAAGGTGAACCAGCGGTCGATGGCGTGGATGCGCATCAGTTCGTTCATGGCCAAGTCGCCGGAGGTCTCCACATCGACAGTTCTAAGGATGGGCTCGAACATGGCGCTTCCTCCCTCCCGGCAGAGTCAGTGAAGTCGACGGCGCAGACGCAGCTTGAGCAGCGTCCAGATGGCGATGAGCCCGTCCCGGGCCCGTATCTTCTTCCCTTCGTCCATGGACCGCGGGTAGTACCGTACGGGCACCTCCTGGTAGCGGGCGCCCCGGCGGAGGAGTTTGGCCGTCACCTCCGGACAGAACTCAAAGCCTTCAGATTCCAGGTCGACCTCCGCCAGCACATCCCGGCGGATCATCTTGTAGCAGGTCGGCTCGTCGGTAATCCAGCGTCCGTAGAGCAGGCTCGCTACCAGGGACAGCAGCCGACCACCCAGGTAGTAGCGCAGGTAACTCATCCGGTTCCGGCCTCGCACCCGGGAGCCGTACACCATGTCGGCCTCTCCCCGGGCGATGGGTTCGAGGAGCCGAGGGAAGTCCTGGGGGTCGTACTCCAGGTCGGCGTCCTGGATGACGACGACGTCGCCGATGGCGTGGCTCAGGGCGGTGCGGATAGCCGCACCCTTTCCCCGGTTCTGCGGATGGCGGAAGACCCTTACTTCCGGATGTTCCTGCGCGAACTCAGTGACCAACTCATACGAGCCGTCTGTCGAGCCGTCGTCAACGACGATGACCTCCTTCGGGAGGTCCACGGCGAGGACCTTTTCAAGGATCGGGATGACCGTACCGACCTCGTCGTAAAGGGGCACGAGCACAGAGAGTCTGGAAACGGGGAATGAGTCGCCCTCCTGTGGGGGATGCCGGTTCAGAGACAGGTTCCGGACGGGGAGGCCGGCCTTCCAGGCCAGGTACTTGACGAGCGTCCAGAGGGTGGCCAGGCCGTAACGGACGCTGGGCCAGAAACTGATGCTGGAGGCTTCGGGCAGGTAGGTGGCCGGGACACTGATTTCGGCGATGTGGAGGCCCGCTGCCACCGTCTGCACGATGACCTCGGTGTCGAAGACAAAGTCTTCGGAGTTGGCCATGAAGTCGATGGTCTCGAGCAGTCGTCGGCTGTAGGCCCGGTAACCGGTGTGCATTTCGCTCAGGTGCAATCCGAGCACCAGGTTCTCAGCGAAGGTGAGGAAGCGGTTGGCGAGGTACTTGTAGAAGGGCATCCCGCCTTCGAGCGCCCGGCCGTCCTTGAGCCGCGATCCCAGAACCAAATCAGCCCGCCCCTCGACCACCGGGGCGATGAGTTCGGGGATGCGGCGGGGGTCGTACTGGTAGTCGGGGTGGAGCATCACCACGATTTCGGCCCCGGCGGCCAGCGCGTGGGTGTAGCAGGTCTTCTGGTTGCCGCCGTAGCCCCGGTTTTCGGGGTGGACGTAGACGGCGAGGCCCAGTCGGCGGGCAACGGCCACGGTGTCGTCATGGCTGGCGTCGTCGATGACGAGCACCTCGTCCACCACGTCCAGCGGCACCTCACGGTAGGTGCGCTCGAGGGTGCGCCCGGCGTTGTAGGCCGGCATCACCACCACAACCTTCTTCTCGCCAACAGCCACGCTCGCTCCAGCAGCAGGTCTCAGGGAACTGGCCGGGACCCGAGGTAGTCGGCCAGCGCTCGGTGCCAGGGACAGAAGCGAAAGCCTGTGTCCCGGGTCAACTTCTCACAGCCGAGGGCCGAGTGCGCCGGTCGCCGGGCCGGCCGGGGGAACTCCTCAGTGGTGGCCGGCACCAGCCTCCTCGGTTTCCCTCCCAGGCGGAGGATCTCGCCTGCCCACTCGTACCGGGTGCACTCGCCTCGGTTGACGGCGTGGTAGGTGCCCCGCGCTCCGCTCCTCAACAGTGCCACTATGGCCGAGGCCAACTGGACCGTCCAGGTGGGGGAGCCGGTCTGGTCAGTGACGGCGGACAGTTCGTCGCGCTCCTCGGCCAGCCGAAGGATGGTCTCGACAAAGTTGCGTCCGTGGCGGCCATAGAGCCAGGCGGTGCGCACGATGAGGTGCTCAGGGCCGAGGGCGCGCACGGCCTGCTCACCGGCCAGTTTGCTTTCACCGTAGGCGCTGACGGGGTTGGGTTCGTCCTCCTCGGTGTAGGGGGTGTCCTTGGTGCCGTCGAAGACGAAGTCGGTGCTGATGTGGACCAGTAGCGAGCGGCACTCGGCCGCCGCCCGGGCCAGGAGCCCGGGACCATGGGCGTTGACACGAAAAGCCAGGTCCCGCTCGCTCTCGCAGCCATCCACGTCGGTGTAGGCGGCGCAGTTGATGATGACGGCCGGGCGGATGGCGTTGACCTTCTCGCGCACCTGGTCTTCGACGGTGATGTCCAGCCCGTCGATGTCGACGGCAATCAGCTCAGCGGGTGCCACGTGCTCACGCAGCCGAGGCACCAGGTCCGAACCCAACATGCCCTGGGCGCCGGTGATGAGGATGGGAGCGGACAGTTCACGCATTGTCACCGGAATCCTGGCCCTCGACAGCCCCTGGGTCGGCCTCAGCCAGTCGCCTGCCGTACTGCTCCTGGTAGTAGTCGCGGAACGCGCCCGACTTCACGCGTTCCCACCAGACCCGGTTTTCCTGGTACCATTGCAGGGTCCGCCGAAGGCCCGTCTGGAAGTCCATCAGGGGTCGCCAGTCCAGTTCCAGGAAGATCTTTTGGCAGTCCAGGCCGTAGCGACGGTCGTGACCGGGGCGGTCAGGCACGAAGGTGATGAGTGACCGGGGTTTGCCCAGTTCCGCCAGAAGGGCCTCGGTCAGGGCCAG
Organism: uncultured bacterium; assembly: GCA_965372835.1. Classification (GTDB taxonomy): domain Bacteria; phylum Planctomycetota; class DG-23; order CBDVDV01; family CBDVDV01; genus CBDVDV01. The sequence goes on from CBDVDV010000138.1 coordinate 3,282, forward strand.
GTTGGTCAGTTCGTGGCCCCCACCGATGTTGTAGATGCTGCCCGGCGCCCCGCGCTCCAACACCCGCAGGATGCCCCGGCAGTTATCCTCGACGTAGAGCCAGTCGCGGACGTTGAGGCCGTCTCCGTAGAGCGGCAGCGACTGATCCTCCATGGCGTTGGTGATGAACAGGGGGACAAGTTTCTCGGGGAACTGGTAGGGCCCGTAGTTGTTGGAACTGCGGGTGATTAGTACCGGGAGGCCGAAGGTGGTGAAAAAGGCCAGGCAGAGAAGATCGGCGGCGGCCTTGGAGGCGGCGTAGGGGCTGGAGGGGAACAGGCGGTCGTCCTCGGAGGATGCCCCCCGCTCGCCGAGGGAGCCGTAGACCTCGTCGGTGGATATCTGCACGAAGCGGGGCAGTTCGCGCTCCAGGGCGGCGGCCAGGAGCGTCTCGGTGCCCTGGATGTTGGTGCGGATGAACTCGCCTGAGTCCAGGATGCTGCGGTCCACGTGGGTCTCGGCGGCGAAGTTGACGACGGCCCAGACGTCCTCGGCGAGCAACTCATCGACCAGGGCCCGGTCGCCGATGTCGCCGTGGACGAAGCGGTAGCGGGGATCCTTCTCCACGTCGGCCAGGTTCTCGGGGTTGCCGGCGTAGGTGAGGAGGTCGAGGTTGATGATGCTCCAGTCGGGCCGCTCGGCGAGCAGCAGGCGGACGAAGTTGCTGCCGATGAAGCCACAACCGCCCGTCACCAGGACGGTTCTCTTCTTGGCCTCGCTCATTTATCACCCCCCAGGCTCGGGGTCAGACGCGATACTTCGTCTTGTGTCTCAGGAACGCATGATACGAGGTGGCGTCGGCTCCGGGCAAGGGGAAAGCCCATACGGGTCCGTAGGAGGGGCTGAGGGCGGCGATGCGTTCGGCTGCGCGGGCGCCCCCCTCGCCGGGTGAGTTCGATGCCGTGGTGGAGGGGTATTGAGTTATTCGGCCGAGACGACCAGGACCAGGCGGCCTTCCTTCAGAGACGGGCCGACGATGGGAAAGCCCTGTTTGCGGGGAACGGTGACTTTCATTGGGGGCGAGATGGGCTTCTTGACGGTGCGCGAGCCTTCCTTACGGAGCCGGAGCAGAAGTATGCTCAAACGGATGGAACCGTCACGCTCCTCCAGTGGCGTCACCGCCAGTTCCATCTTCTCGGGCAAAGGGAAAGTCTGCTTCTTATTGTAGAGGCCGGTGCGCGACTGTTGGCTCAGAAGTTTCAGGCTCTTGAAGGCCACCACCCCCTTGAGTTTTTTGGCGATGTCTTTGAGTTTGGGGTCGGTGGGACCTTCCGTGTCACTGGCCTGGATGGCCAACACGGTCACCGTCGCTTTCTCCGCGGCGGCCACGCCCGCAGCGAGCGCCAGAAGCAACCCCACCGTCAGCCCGGCACTACAAATGGATCGCACCACGGCGGCTCCTTTCATGCCCCTGCTGCCTCCGGAGCCCTTATACCGGAGCGACCCCCTGCCTGCCAAGCCCATTCTCGCCCAGGTGACCTCCGCGCTGGGGGGGCTCGCCCGGCCCCCTTTTTGCTCAACTCTCTGGAGCGTCCGAAGTGGGCTGCTCACTCGCCACCCACACGGCGGCCACCTCACCGTCACCGGAGACCAGGAGCACCGCCGCGGGACCCCCCTCGCCCTGCTCGATCTCGACCTCCACGGAATCAGCCGAGGCCAGTTCCACAGCCGACCAGTCGGGTGAGGGGCCTACGGGGAGCATGGACTCAAGCGCCCATAGACCCACAAGCAGCGCAAGCAAGCAGGCGGCGATAGCGAGGGCCCACCGGCTCCGACTGTCAAAGAGCCACCGAGGGAGCCGCAAAGGGAGGACTTCGGCCGGCAAAGGCGCCTCGCCTGGCTGTCTCTGCTCTACGGTCAGAGCCCGGGCAACGGCCTGCCAGCGCGCCTGCCATTGGCCGGAGGAAGGCGCGGGAGCCCAGCCCAGCGCCTCCTCCATCGTTTCCAGGTCCGAAAGCATCTTCCGGCAGCCGGGGCACTCCTGGAGGTGAGTGTGCAATCGACGCTGCTCGTCTTGCGTCAGTTCGCCGTCGAGCGATCTGCTGAGCAAGGCTTCGTTGTCGCAACTGTTCATAGCCAACTCCGTGGCGGGCCTCCAACTTACAGGTAGCCGTGCTCCGAGAGCCACTCGCGCATCGCCCGGCGGGCGTAATGCAGTCGGCTCATCACGGTGCCCATGGGGATATCCAGGGCCTGGGCGGCTTCCCGGTAACTCAGTCCTCCCTGGCTCACCAGCAGCAGTACGTCGCGGTGATGCTCGTCCAAGGCCTCCAGGGCCAGATGGACGCCTTCGGCCAGTTCCCGCGCCTCAGCCTCTTGGGCCGGGGTCCTGTGCTCGACGCCCTCGGCCCGGGCATCTTGGACCTCCTCGTCGGTGCCCGGGGCCCGCAGGCCCAGGCGGTCCTGGCGACGGTGTCGGCGTCCCAGGTCGCGGGCCTGGTTGGTGACGATGCGCAGGAGCCACGAGCGGAACCGCTTCGGTTCTCGCAGTCGGTCCAGCCCGGTCAGGGCTTTGATGAAGGCCTCCTGGACGACGTCCAGAGCGTCCTCGGCACGGCCCAGACGGTGGTAGGCGATTCGGTAGGCCGACTCCCGGTAGCGCTGGAAGAGCGCCCGGGCCGCCTCCTGATCGCCTTGGCGCGTCCTGAGGACCAACTGCTCGTCATCCTGCACCACGATGGTCCATTTTGTTGGTCCCAGAAGTAGACGTCCCTGTCCGCCTTCTATTCACCCGTGGGCTCAGCCGGCGCTTCCACCGGCTGGCTCGCCGCCGGGCGCTCCTCGGGCTCGCCCACCACCAGGGGCAGGACGACGGTGAAGGTGGAGCCCTTCTCCGGGGCGCTCTGGACGGTTACCTCTCCTCCGAGGAACCGGGCCAACTCCCGGACGATGGCCAACCCCAGGCCGGACCCCTCGAACCGACGGCCCCCTCCCGAGTCGACCTGGCGAAACTTGTCAAAGATCCTGGGCAGGTCGTCCTCGCTGATGCCGATGCCCGTGTCGCTGACCGAGAGGACCAGTCGGTCGCCCTCCACCTGCGCCGAGACTTCGACCCGGCCCCCCTCCGGGGTGAACTTGTGGGCGTTGGAGAGCAGGTTGCGGAGGATTTGACTGGTCTTGCGGCGGTCGAGGAGGGCCGGAGGCAGCGCTTCTGGCACCTCCACGGTGACGCTGCGCTGGTGGCTTAGCAGTGGCTCGAACTCGGCCACCACCGACCTGACCAGTTCGGCCAGGGGGACCCGCTCCAGGTTCTTCTGCATGCGACCGGCCTCGATGCGGCTCATGTCCAGGAGGTTGTTGATGAGGTGCAGGAGGTCACGACCGCTGGAGACCATGTTCTGGACGTAGCGGCGCTGTCGGGGGGTGAGTGGGCCGAAGGTCTCCTCCAGCAGTATCTGGGCGAAACCCAGGACGGAGTGGAGGGGACTGCGCAGCTCGTGGCTCATGTTGGCCAGGAACTCGGTGCGGACTTGGTTTTTCTCGTGGAGTTCCAGGTTGGCCCGTCCCAGGGCGTCCAGCTGGGCGTCCCGGCTGCGGTTGAGTTCGGCTTGGGCCTGATGGCTCTCCTGAACGCTCTCGATCATGTGATTGATCGCGTTGGCGAACTCTTCCAGTTCGTCGCCCGTGCTCACCTCCGCCCGGGCCTCGAGGTCACCGGTGGCCACGGCGTCGGTCGTCTCCTTGAGACGGTGGAGAGGCTTGATGATGAGGAGGCGCATTAGCAGATAAAGTGTGGCGAAGGCTACCACCCAGGTGACGACGGCGGTGGCAATCATGAGCAGCCTCGTGTCGCGCAGCTCCCGCCGTTCCTCGTCAAAGGGCAGTTCGACGCTGAGCATTCCCTGGAACGAGCCGGCAGCGAAGTCGGGGTGGCAAGTCAGACAACTTTCTTCCGTAGTGACCGGAGTCAGCCACTGGTACAGGCGCTGGTCGGTCTTCGGGTCTCTGGTGCGCCTGTCCACCGGCTTGCGGGTCTCCGGCTTAGCCCAGGAGTCCAGAAAGTACTGCTCCCACTCGTCTCGAGCCTGATAGGGCGGGATGAACTGCTCGACCTTGCCTGGAGGCTGGGAGGGCTCGAACGTACCCGCCTGGTAAATGTGGCGCCAACGGAAACCCCGTTGCTCAAGTGAACTCTGGTGCAGGGGATGGGGGAACTGGTCGGGACGGCGGTCGAGGGTCTCGAGGGTCTTGGCGTCGTCGGCCCGCCGGGCCAGCACGCCGTCGGCCACCAGTTTGGCCCTCTTCTCCATCTGCTCCATGAGATGTTGCCTGGTTCGCCGGGCCACCCAGTAGGAACTGCTGCCGATGACCAGGAACAGCACCAGAGCCGTCCACAGTCGGCTTCTGGTCTCCAACCGACCTCGCCCCAACAGCGCCCGACAACAACGCGCCAGCACGCGCCAGCAACGCCCGAGCGCCCGTTTCAGTACCTGCCACACCACGCCGGTCACCTCGCTTTCGGCCCGCGGAATGGAGCGCAAAGGGCTTCAGTGCCGAGCGCTCTTGCCCATCTGCCTATCCCCCCTCCAGTGTAGCGCAACCGCCCTGCGGGTTCCAGTCTTAGCCGGATTTGACTGCTGCTCCATGCGCTCGCCGCAGCCGCCCCTGCCTCTGGCAGGACCCGGTGTTGAGTTTACTCTGGGGAGCCAGTCCTATCGCTGGTGTTGGGAGCCGTACCTTCAGTTGCTGTAGTGACGTCGGGCCGGGGTTGGTTGGCGAGGATAGCGATTCGGCGGACGCCCGCTTTGCGTTGGTCGGCGGGGTAGTGGCCGAAGCGCTGGTCGTGGGCCTTGAGTCTTTCCAAGCGGGAGGCTTCGACCAGGACGAAGGCCGACTGCTCCGACTCCAGCAGCGCCAGTACCTGGTCCGGCGCGTCCGCGCGGGCGATCTCGGTGGTCTGGGCGTACCAGGCGATAGCCGTCCAGAAGAGGTGGTGGGTGGCGATGGTGGCCTTCGGGTTCTGGCTGCGGAGTTCCTGGTAGATTTCGGCCACCGGGCGCATGGAGCAGTAATGGTTCATCATCGGCATCAGCCAAATCGCGCCGTGAACCTGGAGCACGACCGAGACCAGAGCCACCCAGGGACCCACCCATCCTGCGTTCGTACGGACGCCCGTATGGACGGATCCGTTGGACCGCCTGCCCCGCCGCAGCAGCCAAGCCAGCCCAACGGCCACTACCAGGAGACTTCCGGCGAGGACGCCAAAGCTCACACGCCACTCCGCCAGCGCAGCGGCCCGGTCGACGGCGGGCACCGAACTCTTTCCGGGCACGTGTTCGATGACCCACTCATCCAGCCAGGGCACGGCCGCCAGCGCGGTGGCAAGCGCTCCGACCAGTACCGTTGCGATGCACAGGATGGTGGCCAGGCTCGTGGTCCAGACCCAACGCTCCCGCTTGGAAAGCAGTGCTTCCCACAGCCAGCCCACCGCCAACGCCGCTGCCGGGTAGGCAAAGAGCACGTAGCGCGTGCGCTTGACCCCGGCCACACTCCAGCCGGCCAGCACCACTGCGAACCAGACGGCCACCAGCAGCAACCCCTGACGGACTCGCGCCTGCTCGGGCTCCTTTCGGTCGTTCCACCACCGGCGAGCGATCCTCACCAGGGCCTCAGGTACGAAAAAGGCCCAGGGCCAGAACATGGGGAAGAAACTCCACAGGTAAGCGTACCAGGGCCGCCGGGAGTAGCCGGAGCCGGTGGCCCGCAAGAGCGTCTGGTTCATCAGCAGATGCTTGACGTAGGGCCACCCGGCTTGTAATCCCGCCGGAAGCAGCCAGGCCGCCACTATGACCAGATACACCGGCAGGCCCCAGTGGAGACCCACCCGGCCCAGGTCGCGGAACCCGCGCCGAAGCACGACCCACACCCCCAGAACCGCGCCCGGCACCAGCAGGCCGATGGGACCCTTGGTGAGGGTGGCCAGAGCCGCCAGCACATAGAACATCAGGTACCAGCCCCGGCCCCGTCCCCGGCCCGGGGAGTATTCCCCTCGGATGAAACAATACAGGGCCCAGGTCTGAAAGCAGATGAGCAGCGGGTCGGTCAGCGCAAACTGGGAGGTCATCATATAGAGCACACTGGTCACGAGTACGACACCAGCCAGGAGTGCAGCCCGGCGGTCAAAAAAGAGACTGCCGACTAAGTAGGCTCCAAGCACGGTTAGCACCGAAGCCAGCAACGAGGGCAGGCGCGCGGCTACGTCGCTGAAGCCCCCCAGCGCCCACGCCGACAGGTTCATCAGCCAAAAGAGCATCGGGGGCTTGTCTTTGTAGAGTTCACTCCCCAGGTGGGGGACCAGGAGGTCGCCCCGCTCGTGCATGGTGCGGGCGATGGTGGCGAAGCGGGCCTCGTCCCGGTGCCAGAATTCACGCGTCGGAAGCGACGACCCGACCAGAGCAAGCGCCAGCACCAACAGCCCGGCCAGGGCCAGGGCGTCACGCGCGCCGAAGCGACGCACTCCGATCTGTCCGAACCCCTCCAGCACCGAAACCTCCCTCTGGGCTTCTGCAAGCAGTCGGTGGGCATTGTACCCGGCGCTCGGCCACGCGCAACTCCCTCTCCGTTGCCGGGTGGGTGGACATGGGTGTCCGCCCGGGGTGAGTCAGGCAGGAATGCCTGACCTACGGCGGCTGGGGTGGGTGCGGAGTGCGGGAAACATTGTTTGAGTTTCCCACCAGCGATACGGTAAGAGTTGCCTACTAAACACCTTGCGATTTCCGGGGCTTCGCCCACACCTTGA
>CBDVDV010000139.1:0-10035 GCA_965372835.1 uncultured bacterium
AGGCCGAGTTCAGGGCCTCTTCGTACCCGGGCATCCCGCCCTGCGCGCAGATGGTAAAGGCGCGCACGCCCTCGTCCACGTAGTCGGGGAGACGAGCGATGAAGCGCTGGGCGTTGGCCTCGGGGTCGAAGCCTTCGGGGCAGGTCTCGGGGTTTCGGTCCTCGAAGATGGAGTTGACCATCCGGACGTTCATCAGCAGTCCCTCGGCTAACGTGCCCGGGTAGGTGACCTGTCCGTTGATGGTCCACTGGGTGCCTTCAAGGGCGATGCGGGTTCGGCCTGGTCGGGCTTCTGCTTCGGGCATCGTCTTCGGTTCTCCTTTCGCTGAGGTGCCGCCGCTGGCCTGGTTGAGCACGAGGCCCGCGCAGGCCAGCGCAGCCACGACTGTCCGCCCGCGCATGGGGGTTTCCTGCTGAGTCGGTTTGTCATTCCCGTGGCCCTCTTGTATGATGCCCTCCGGCGAAGGTCAAGCGCCTCACTGGTGCACACAAGGAAGATGTGGGAGGAAGCATCATGGCTGGACGTGCCATACCGTACTCACGCGCCGAACTGCTTCGGCAGGGCCCGCAGCCTACGTACCGAGGTCGGCACCTCGACGAGATCGCCTTTCCGCTGGGCGGCATCGGCACCGGCTGCGTGAGCCTGGGCGGCTGGGGACAACTGCGCGACTGGGAGGTGATGAACCGCCCGGCCAAGGGCTTCACCGTTCCCCAGGCCTTCTTTACACTCCGGGTGCAGGAGGGGCGTAAGGCACCCGTCTGTCGGGTGCTTCAGGGGCCGGTCGGTGGGCCGCTGGCTCGAAGCGGACACTCCGCTCCCCGGGCGACGGGTGAGGGGCTCCCCCATTTCCGGAAGGTCTCCTTCACCGGGCACTTCCCCTTTGCAGAGGTGAACCTGTCTGACCCTGACGTGCCCGTGGAGGTCACTCTCGAAGCCTGGAGCCCCTTCATCCCACTCAACGACAAAGACTCCAGCATCCCAGTAGCGTGCCTGCTCTACCATCTCACCAACACGGGAAAGCGACCGGTCTCCGTCACCCTCCTCGGCAACCTGACCAACGTCATCGGCGGCCGGGAGCGCCGGGGGCGCATCAATCGCGCCCGTCGGGCGCGCGCTCTGACCGGCTTGTACCTCACCACGGAGAAGTTCCCGTCCGACGACCCGCGCTTCGGTTCGATGTGTCTAGCTACCTCGGCGCCCGACGTCCGGGTGTGGCCACGCTGGCAGCACAATGAGTTGTGGAAGTTCTGGGAAGCGGTCGAGCAGGGCGAGCTTCCGCCTGGCGGCCGGGGGAACTCCGATACCGGCAGCATCATTGTCCGGACCAGGCTCCGTCCCGGCGAAACGACGACCATCCCCGTTTTCATCACCTGGCACTTTCCCATCTTTGAGAAGTACTGGGGGCAGCGATCCGAAGGTGAGCTAGCGCCCACCTGGCGAAACTACTACGCAACTCAGTGGCGGGACGCTTGGGACGTAGCCCGCTACGTAGCCAGAAACTTCCAACGCCTCCACGACGAGACCCGTCTGTTTCACGACGCCCTCTTCAGTTCGACGGTGCCCGACTATGTGTTAGATGCGGTGAGTTCCCAACTCTCCATCCTCCGCAGCCCCACCGTGATCCGTCTGGAGGACGGGACCTTCTACGGCTTCGAGGGGTGCCACGATACCAGTGGCTGCTGTGAGGGGTCCTGCACCCACGTCTGGAACTATGCCCAGGCACTGCCGTACCTCTTCCCGAACCTCCAGCGCTCGATGCTGGAAGCAAGTTTGCGCACGGCCATGCAGCGCGACGGCTTCGTCCACTTTCGTACGCCTCTGCCACTGGGAGCCAAGCCCGACCGGCGCTTCTTCCCCGCTGCCGACGGGCAGATGGGCCAGGTGATGCAGGTCTACCGCGAATGGCTCATCTCGCGTGATGACGACTGGCTTCGCTCAATCTGGCCGCTGGCCAAGCGAGCCCTGGAGTTCGCCCACAAGTACTGGGACGCCGACGAGGACGGCGTCATGGAGGGGATGCAGCACAACACCTACGACATCGAGTTCTACGGCCCCAATACCATGTGCGGGAGCCTCTACCTGGGGGCCCTGCGCGCAGCCGAGGAGATGGCCCGCGCCGTGGGCGACGGGGAGTCGGCCGAGCGCTACCGGGCACTCTTTGAGCGGGGCTCTCGCTGGACCGAGAAGCATCTCTGGAACGGTGAGTACTACGAGCAGAAGGTCAAGCCCCGCGCTCATGAGCCTTGGCCGAAGGACCTTCGGCAGATGGCTGAGAACCGGGGTCGTGACGACCGCTTCCCCTGGCCCCGTTGGCAGTTCGGCAGGGGGTGCCTGTCCGACCAACTCATCGGCCAGTGGTACGCGCAGATGCTCGGACTGGGTTACCTCTACGACCGCCGACACGTGCGAAAGGCACTCCAGAGCATCTTCAAGTACAACTGGAAGCCCGACCTCTCGGACCATCCGTGCACGCTGCGCGTCTACGCCGTCGGAGAGGAAGCCGGGCTCATCATCGCCACCTGGCCCCGTGGCGGCGAGCCGGGCTACCCCTTCTACTTCTCCAGTGAGGTCTGGCCGGGCATCGAGTACCAGGTGGCGGCGCACCTCATTGCCGAGGGGTTCGTAGAGGAGGGGTTGGCTATGGTCAAGGGGGTGCGGGAGCGCTACCGGGGCGACCGCCGAAATCCCTGGGACGAGATCGAGTGCGGTCACCACTACGCCCGCTCGCTGGCCTCCTACGCGCTGCTCGGCGCGCTGGCTGGCTTCCACTACCACGGCCCCGCAGGTCGGTTGAGCCTTCGGCCCCGACTTCCCGGCAGCGAGTTCCAGAGTTTCTTCTCTGTTGGGAGTGGATGGGGCCGGGCGAGGCTCCGGCGACTCGGCGGGCGGACGACCCTGACGGTGCAGGTGGACTATGGTGAACTGGCCCTCAGGGAAGTGGCCGTGCCTGCGACGGGCGGCAAGGTGGTTGTGTCAGCGGCGGGTCGGCCGCGCGCGGCCAGGCTCGCAGGTCGCGCCGGCGCACAGCGCGTCGTGCTGAAAGAGCCGGTGACCGTGCGCGCGGGAGAAAGGCTGACGGTGACGGTGACCTCGCCGAGAAGCAGGGGCAAAGCCTGAGACCACGCTTTCGCAACTTAGCCCTCCGACGGCCGGCGCTGGTTTCAGCCCGGCGGCAGCAGCCGTCTGGCCGGGGGCGGGCCGGCGCCGGGGGGGCCGGAACTCCGGAAGGGTCGTTCGGCCTGGTGGTGTTCCAACTGCTTAGCCAGGCTGGTCGCCAACTGCTCCTGCCCGTCGGCTCGGGCCAGTGCCAAGGCCTGGCCGACTAAGCGCGTGGCCTCATCGAATCGGCCGACCTCAGCGTACGCTGCGGCCAGTACTTGCAGAGCCACCGGGGCCTGGTAGCGCGTACGCTGACAGAGGTCCTCTCCAAGGGTGACCGCTTCCTGGCCTCGTCGGACGCTTCCTTCCGGACAGGTGGCCAGGAGCCAGACCAGGGCGGTCTGGGCGGAGGGGTTGCCGGTGCGGGCCAGGTAGTCGCGCAGTTCCCCTACGGCCTCGGCGTAGCGGCCCTGCTGCTGGAGGGCCTGGACCAGGTTGAAACGGACCTCATTGCTGAGGGGGGCTTGCTGGAGGGCCTGGCGGAAGTAGTCGATGGCTTCCTGGAGAAGGCCCTGGCGGGCCCTCAGCAGGCCGAGCCTGTTCAGGGCCTCGGGGTTTCCGGGCCGAAGGCGCAGCATCTGCAGGTAGTGTCGGGCGGCCCCCTCTGGGTCGCCCGTCTGAGCCAGCAGGTCCCCCAGGCTGAGGTGGGCGCGAACGGAGGTGGGGTCGATGGCGAGGGCTCGGTTGTACATGTCACGCGCGCCGTCGACGTCGCCTGTGTGGGCCAGCACGCTGGCCAGCATGACCAGGCTTTGGGTGTCTGTCGGAGCTACGACGATGGCCCGGTGGAGGTGGCGCAGCGCCTCTTCAGTGCGGCCTTTCTGGGCCAGGGCCACGCCCAGGTTGGCGTGGGCCAGGGAGAGTTCACGACCAGCTTTCAGAGCGGCCCCGAAGAGCTCGATGGCTTGGTCCAGCGCCGTGGGGTCATTCAGGGCCGGGTTCCCGGCCCGGCTCAGCAGCACCACACCCAGCAGGTTGTAGAGGGTGGGCAGGTCGGTGGTGAGGGGGGCCAACTCGATGGCTTCGTTTACCGCCAGGGCTGCACCCCGGTAGTCGCCGGTGAGGTCAAGGGCCAGGGCCTTCAGCGCCCAGAAGGTGCCCATGCGGGGCAGGCGTTCGAGCGCCCGGTCCATGGCGACGAGGGCCGCCTGTGGGTGGCCTTCGTGCAGTAAAATGGTGCCGGCTTGGCCCTGGACCAGGGGGTCGTTGTGCAGGCGCTGGCTCAGGCGAACCATCTGCTTGCGCAGCGGCACGGAGGCCTCCCCGGACAGGGAGAACATCAACCAGTCCGGTGGCGGAGGTTCCGGGAAGGTCGGCGGGGTCAGGCTCCGTTCCCGCTCCTTGACCCGTTCGAGCAGGGCGTGGGCATCGGCGTCCTTGGGGTCGATGGCGAGGGCGTGGCGCAGGAGTCGGCGGGCGGCGCGGGGGAAGCCCTTGAGGTTGAGGATCCGGGCCACCTGTTTCATGCCTTCCGTGTTGAAGGGGTTTCCGACCAGGAGTCTTCCCCAGGAGGCCTCTGCGTAGTCCGGGGCGCCCAACAGTTCCATCACCTGAGCGTCGACGGCGGTGCGACCGTAGACGATGCCCGAGACCTTCGAGGAAACCGCCTCCAGCTGGATGAGCGCGGCCAGAGGTTCCTCGTGGCGAGCGTAGTAGAGGGCCATCGCCGAGGCCGACTCGCTCAGGTCAATGACCGGAGCGCAGAAGAGATGGCTCAGGGCTTGCTCGACGTCGCCCCGTTCCAGGTACACCTTGCCCAAGGCAACCGAGGCCCGGGCGCTGTCGGGGTTGAGGCGGAGCGCGCGCGCCCAGTAGCGCGCCGGGTCGGCCCAGTCACGGGCAAGCACCATCGTCTTGACGGCGAAACCCACGACCGCCAGGCCGACCAGCCCCGTTACGGCCAGTCGGCGACCACGGCCCGCCGTAGGGCGGGCCCGCGACCCCAAGGCTCCCGCCACCACCAGGCCCAGCCCGGCCACCGACACATAGAGGTTGCTCCAGGTCAGAGGGTAGGCTACCTGGTGCCAGGCCACCGAAGCGAACGGGACCAGGCCCAGCACAAGGAGCAGCAACCCCAGCCCGAGCAGGCTTCGCCGGCCCAGCGCCCAGAGCCCACCAGCCACTACCAGCACCAAGACCGCCGCTCCTAAAAGCACCGGCGGATCGCTCCAGCCTGACGGCTCCCCCACCAGTTCCGTCAGCACCGCCGGTATGCCCGTTCCCAGAAGCCCTCTGCCGTAGGAGGCCAGGCCGCTGAGCGTGTGGACGATGCTCGTCCAGCCCGACCCCTCGGGATAGGGGTGGTAACGGTAGTGCAGCGGGTGGGCTCGCCAGGCCCACCAGAGCGGCCAGACGACAGCCACCACGGCCGCGTATGGCAACAGACGCCAGATGGACCTTCGCAGGCCACTTCGTCGATAGAGAAGTTCATAACATAGGAGCAGCACCGGCAGCGTGAACACGACCTTGGAGGTGAAGATGCCGGCCAGGAAGAGCACGAAGGTCGCCAACCGCGCCTTGCGGTCGGGGCCCTCCTCGCCGACCGGGCGGAGGTAGCAGGCCAGGGCGCCCAGGTAAAAGACCAGGCCCAGAAGGAGGTGGAACTGGTTGACGTCCGTGACCACCACCGACCCCAGCGGGTGCAGCGCATAGACCCCAGCGCCCAGGGCGGCCGGGAGCCACCGCCCCAGCAGCCGACGAGCCACCACGAACATTAGCACCGCCGCCAACCAGTGAAACCCCAGCAGCCAGAGGTGCCAGAAGAGCGGGCGGTCAGCCGGCACCACCGTGCGCATCGCCGCTAACACGGCGTAGGACAGGGGTCGGAACTGTCCATCGCTGAACATCAGGAAGTCGCGAGTGAAGAAGAAGGGGATGTTGCGGTAGGAGGAAACCAGGGGAATCCTCAAAGCCGAGTCGCGGTCACTGGGCGAAAGTGGACCCCTGAGCGCAGGGACGTAGGTTAGCACTAACACCAGGGCCAGAGCGGCGGCCACCGCCGCCAGCGCCCACGGCTGCAGACGGGCGCTGTTTCCTCCACCCTGAGCGAGGACTTCGGCGTCGGCTTGGGCCGATCTGCCGAGTTGCTCAGGACGGGGGAGTGACGACATGGGAGACGGTGACGGGTGGTTGTTCAACGCGGATTGCCTCGTACAGTTGTCGCTCGGAGACAGAGGGCTCCGTCGCCGCGAACTCAGGGATGTTGAAGGACTTCAGTTGGTCGTGGCGCGTCGGCAGGCGCACGGCCGGGGAGGCGTGCCCCTCATCGTCGATCTCGGTGAAGTAGAGCCGGGCGTAGATGCCGTCCTCCCGCTTGGAGGCGAAGAGGAGCCAGCGGCTGTTGGAGGACCAACTGTGCCAGGAGTCGGCGGCGAAGGGGACGTTGGACTCCAGGTGGTGGGGCTCGCCCGTCAGGTCGGCGGGGAGCAGGAAGATGTCGCTTGAGGGCCGGATGAGGTCGCCGCCGTCACACTGGCAGAAACTGAACCATCGGCCGTCGGGAGAGAAACGGGGGTAGTAGTTGCTGCGGCCGTTGTCCGAGGCCCCGGGGATGAGGACGGGCTCGCCTCCCTTGCCGTCGTTATAGGGGATGACGGCCAGGTCGAAGGGGAGGAGCGCCGGGTGGCGGCCGGGGGCGGCGGTGCAGAAGACGATGGAACTGCCGTCCGGGGTCCACTGGGGGTGGATTTCCAATCGGTCGGGTCGGTCGGCTCCGGGGAGGAGCCAGGTCGCTTGGCGGACGAGGTCGTAGATGGCCAGGTCGGAGGTGTTCTCACCGGCCATCTGCGTCTCCAGGGTGATGGGCTGGGCGGCGATGATGTACTGGTTGGCTGAGATGACCAGTTTGGTGCCGTCGGGGGACCAGGCCACAAAGGTAGTCATCTGCACGTCAAAGGGGAGTTTCACGCGCCAGCCCTCACGGGCTTCAAGGTCGTAGATGGCGAAGTAGGTGCGGAGGTCGAACTGTTCGGGACCCAGGTAGCGGCACTGGTAAGCCACCTTGCCCCCCGTGAGTGTCTTGGAGGAGAAGGTATGGCAGTTGAAGCAGTACTTCTCCCGGGCCAGCAGAAAGGGGCTCTCCTGGAAGGAGCGGATGTCACGGATGAAGGTGTCCGGTGCCCGCTGGATGTCGAAGGGCACACCCACCAGGCGATAGACCACGTAGTTATCGGCCGGGTGGCGGGACCAGCGAAAGCGCACGGGCTGGGAGGCCTGGACCGTCGCCGAGGCAGCAAGGGGCCGCCGGGCTTCGTCCCGCTTCAGCCCCTTGACCCGCAGCCAGAGGCCCTGCTGGCCGGCCTCCGCGCGCAGGTCCTCCCACAGTCGACGGGGGAACCACCAGTGACGCTGCTCGGTGATCTCCCGGTGGCGGGAGTCTTCACCCTCGAGCCCCACCGACACCTGCCAGACGTCGTTGCTGGGGTCCTCCCACTCCACCCGGGGCCGACAGAGGTTGGGCGGGAAGACGGCGCCGTCGGGTGGGTAGGTGATGGTGAGGACCTCGTAGGGTCGGCGCTCGAGGTAGGTGCTGGGGGTGGTCAGCCGGGCGATGAGCGAGGCGCTGGTGAGGGTATCGACACCTTCGTAGGAACTCATGTCGGGGCTGGGTCGGGGAACGTAGGAGGGCTCGCCGGGCACCACCTCTTGGAAGGGCCCCGCAAACAGCCTGGCCAGGGCCTGGCGGCTTCGGCTGGCGCTCCACCGGACCGCGGCCACGGCACCGACCGCGGTCACCAACAGCACCACCAGCGCCCAGAGAGCGTATCGGCCCCTCCGTCCTGCTCGGGGCGGTGAACCTGTCGAACCGCGAGTGACCATAGACGGTTCCCGCTTGCACGCATCTGCCGGGAAATCGATTGAAACGCGTCCTACCAACTTTGCTGCAGTATACCAGAAGACGACGCCTTTGGTCAAAAGTTTGCCTTGGGCCCGTATCTGTAGGTCAGGCATTCCTGCCTGACTCACCCCGGGCGGATACGCACGTCGGCTCGCCTTGGGCCTGGCGAGCGGCGTCCTCAGCGGATAGTATTCCGGCGGTCCGACAGGCTCACGGCTCGACTGAGCTCGCCGGTCGGCGGATCGAAGGGTGGATGTGGTCTTGCGTTGGTGCGCAGCCGCAGGCCCGTCCGTTCGGAGCGGTATGGAGCGGAGGTGCTTTCCATGGAGGAAAGTGTGCTGAAGATGGACCTGGGGGAACGGGTGTTGATTCCCGTACCGTGGTTCGACCCGAGGCGGGGAGTGACGGTGCTGGAGCCGCCGGGCAGTGGGAGTGGCTACTGGGTCGGGGCGCCCAGCATCCTCTACGATGCTCGGGAGGCCGGTGGCACGTTCTACCTCTATTACCGCCTGCGGAAGCCCCGCGGTGAGGGTCGTGGCTACATGTGCCGGGTGGCCCGCAGCGCTGACGGGGTGGAGTTCGAGACGGTCTGGGAGGCGACGAGAGAGCAGTTCGACTCGCCCTCGGTCGAGCGGGCAGCCCTGCTCAGGACTCCCCAAGGGCGCATTCGGCTTTACCTCAGCCTGGTGGACGGGGCCGACGGCAAGTGGAAGGTGGAGGTGATGGAGGCTGATCGGCCGGGCGACCTTCGCCCGGGTGACCGCCAGCGGGTGCTCGACCCCGATGCAGTGGGGGTGGCCGGAGTCAAGGACCCCTACATCGTCCTGGTGGGTGGGCTGTACTGGGCGCTCCTGAGTTACGCCCCGCTTCCTGGTGGTGACGAGGAGCCGGGGCTCCACGCCACCGGCGACGCCTACGCGACCGGCAAGACCACCTCCCACACCGGACTGGCCACCAGCGGCGACGGCCTCACCTTCGACTGGCTGGGGGACGTCTTCTCACCCGTCCCCGGCCGCTGGGACGCCTATGCGGCACGCATCGGCACGGTGGTGCCGGCGGGGGTGGGCTTCCTGGCGTTTTACGACGGGGGCGCGAGCGTCGAGGAGAACTACGAAGAGAAGTGTGGGCTGGCGGTGACCTTCGACCTCAGGCAGTTTCACCGGGTTTCGGTCGCCGGTCCCTTCCTCACCTCGCCGCATGGCTCCGGATCGCTTCGTTACCTGGATGCGGTGGTGGTTGGGGAGGAGGTGCGCTGCTACTACGAGTACGCCCG
Organism: uncultured bacterium; assembly: GCA_965372835.1. Taxonomy (GTDB): domain Bacteria; phylum Planctomycetota; class DG-23; order CBDVDV01; family CBDVDV01; genus CBDVDV01. The sequence goes on from CBDVDV010000139.1 coordinate 9,270, forward strand.
GGCCGACGGCAGCCATGAACTCAGGATGAGCACGCTCAGGCTTTAGCGGTCAAAAGGTCGGGCTCCCAGCGACCCATCTTGCCCACCATGGGCTCTTTTCAGAGCGAGAGGGATTGGCCCGCCGTCGGGCGGGAGAAGAGGGGTCAGCCGCCGGGAGCCCGATCGTGTCGCACCGTGTCTCCTACACTCACCGCTCCATACGGATCCGGACGGACCGGGGTCTCGCGCCCGGTTCGTGCACCACTCAGATGCTGGCCCGGTCCATGAGCTTCATCATCCGCATCGCCCGCAGGTGCACGTAGTAGGCCTGCAGATGGTAGTCGGCCAGTCCTTCCAGGTACGACCGACTCAACTCCGGTCTGAGGAAGTTGATAATGTCGATGAGGTCCTGTCGCGACATGGCTTTGCTCCTGCTTCTCCCCTTCGGTTCCCTCTGCCCTGCGCGCCGGTCGGGCTGCCGACCGCTTCCCAGCGGTCCTGCCCTCCGTTCCGTTTGCCGGGCCGTCGGGTCCGTACAGATCCGTATGGAACGGAGGCCGGCGCGCCCCGGTGCTCTGCTTATTGCTATCGGCCGCGCGGATGCAGGCCTTGAGAGAATCGCACCCGTGGGAGCAGGGCAAGGCTCGGCGACCGACGTCACCGTCCGCCGGTCCGTCCGCCTGGGGGACGAGGGCGGGTCCGTACGGATCGAATGCGCATGGACGGCCGGGGGGCTTCGACCTGCGCAATTGACAGTCGGGGGCGTGGGGCGTAGGATACGTCCGCT
>CBDVDV010000140.1:0-10020 GCA_965372835.1 uncultured bacterium
TGCTCTCGGCAGGTCTGGTCGCCGAGGGGGCAGCGGGGGTGGAAGGAGCAGCCCGTCGGCGGATTGATGGGGCTGGGGACGTCGCCGGCCAGGCGGATCTTTTTCTGCTTCGTCTCGGGGTCCAGCACGGGGATGGCGGCCAAGAGCGCTCGGGTGTAGGGGTGGAGGGGCTGCTGGTAGAGTTGGTCTGTGGGGGCCAGTTCGACGATGCGCCCTAAGTACATCACCGCCACCCGTCGGCTGATGTGGGCCACCACCCGCAGGTCGTGGGCGATGAAAAGGTAGGAGAGGCCGAACTCCCCCTGGAGGTCCTCTAAGAGGTTGAGGATCTGGGCCTGGATGGAGACGTCCAGCGAACTGACCGGCTCGTCGCAGACGATGAACTTGGGATTGAGCGCCAGGGCGCGGGCGATGCCGATGCGCTGACGCTGCCCGCCACTGAACTCGTGGGGGTAGCGGTCAAGGGCTTCGGCACCCATCCCCACCCGCTCCAGGAGTGCGCTCACCAGCCGACGGCGCTCGCGCCCACGGGCCGTGCCGTGCACGGCGAAGGGCTCCCCGACGATGCGGGACACGGTCATCCGCGGGTTCAGCGACCCGTAGGGGTCCTGGAAGATGAACTGCATGTGTCGGCGAAGGCTCCGCAGGTCCTTTCCCCGCAGCGCCAGGATGCTCTGACCCTCAAAGAGGATGTCACCGTCGGTCGGCTCGAGCAGCCTGATGATGGTCCGCCCTAAGGTGGTCTTGCCGCAGCCTGATTCGCCCACCAGCCCCAGCGTCTCCTGCGGCGAGACGCCCAGGCTCACCCCATCCACCGCCCGCACCCACCCGCTGACCCGGGCAAAAACCCCCGCCCGCACCGGGAAATACTTGCGCAGCCCCCGCACCTCCAGCAGGTAACCGTTGCGGGTGGGAGTTTCACTCATGGTTCCACCTCCACTTGCGCGGCTTCTTCGGCAAAGTGGCAGCGCGAGCAGTGGCCGGGCCGCTCGGCGCGCGGGGGGACGACCTGGCGGAGTTCAGGCTCCTGCTCCCGGCAGCGCTCCCGTCCCCGGGAGAGGAAGCAGCGGGGATGAAATCGGCAGCCCGGGGGGAAGCGCAGCGGGCTGGGCACGGTGCCGGGAATAACAGCCAGTCGATGCCTCTCTCCACCCAGGCGGGGGAGCGAGCGGAAGAGGCCGATGGTGTAGGGATGGTGCGGCCGAGCAAAGAGCGCGCGGGTGGCCGCGCTCTCCACGATCTGCCCGGCGTACATCACGGCCACCTCTTCAGTGGTCTCGGCCACCACCCCCATGTCGTGGGTGATGAGGAGCACCGACATCCCCAGGTCGGCCTGGAGTTCTTTGAGGAGGTCGAGGATCTGGGCCTCGACGGTGACGTCGAGGGCGGTGGTGGGCTCATCGGCGATGAGCAGGTCGGGGTTGCAGGCCAGGGCCATGGCGATCATGGCCCGCTGCTTCATCCCGCCTGAGAGTTGGTGAGGGTAGGCGTCCACACGCTCCTCGGCGGCGGGGATGCGCACCCGGCGCAGCAGTTCGATGGTTCTCTCTCGGGCCTCGGCCTTGCTGGCGTGCTGGTGCAGCACGATGGCTTCGATGATTTGGCTGCCGATGGTGAAGACGGGGTTGAGGCTGGTCATGGGTTCCTGGAAGATCATGGCGATGCGGTTGCCTCGCACCCGGCGGACCTCTTCCTCCGGTAGTGTGAGCAGATCGCGGCCGTCGAAGACGATTCGCCCGGAGACGATACGCCCCGGAGGTGAGGCCACCAGGCGGAGGATGCTCAGGGCCGTGACCGATTTGCCACAGCCGCTCTCTCCCACCAGGCCGAAGGTCGCCCCCCGGCGGAGGCGGAAACTCACCCCGTCCACCGCCCGGGCCACGCCGTCTTCGGTGAAGAAGTGGGTGCTCAGTTCTTCGATGGAAAGGAGCGTCTCGTCCCTCTCCGTCATGGTCACCTCATATCACCGTGATCTGGGCCCCCGCCGGGCGCTCAGGGCGTCGCGAAGTCCCTCACCGAAAAGATTGAAGGCCAGGACCGTAATCAGAATGGCCAGCCCCGGGAAAAGCGTCATCCACCAGGCGTCAAAGATATAGAGCCGGCCGTCGGCCAGGATGTTCCCCCAGGTAGGCCGGGGTGGCTGCACCCCGAAACCCAGGAAGCTCAAACCCGATTCCAGCAGGATGGCCCCGGCCACCCCCAGGGTCGCTGAGACCAGCACCGGCGCCAGGGCGCTGGGCAGCATGTGAAGGAACATCACCCGCCGACGCGACGCACCCAGGGCTTCGGCCGCCACCACGAAATCCCGTTGTTTGAGGCTGAGCATCTCGGCCCGCACCAGTCGGGACGTCCCCGTCCAGCCGGTGAAGCCGATGACCAGAATGACGTTCCAGAAGTTCGGTTTCAAGAGCGCCACCACCGTCAACACCAGGAAAAAGCGCGGGAAGCACATCACCACGTCCACCAGACGCATGAGCAGCATGTCCACCCAACTGCCGAAGTAGCCAGCCATGCTCCCGACGAGCACTCCGATCACCATCGAGACCCCCACGGCCACAAAGCCGACGGAAAGCGAGATATGGGCGCCGTAGAGCATCCGGCTGAGGACATCCCGACCCACATGGTCGGTCCCCAGGGGATGGGCCCGCGAGGGCGGCGACAGTTTCACCTCGACGTTGGTGGCCCGCGGGTCTTGGGGCCAGTTTACCTGGGCAACCTGCAGAAGCAAAAAGGCAACGGCGACGGCAAAGAAAAGAACGACGATGACCGCGCCACCTACGGCGAGGTAGTTGCGGGTCACCCGCCGAACAAAGTCACGCACGGGCCGATAGGGCTTGAGCGGAAGTCCGGTCGCGCTCGGGGCCGAACTCAGACCGGTGTCCGGAGCGCTCCTCTCAGGCTCACTCATAGGAAATCCTCGGATCGACGATGCCGTAGAGCATGTCGGCGGCCAGGTTCCCCAGCAGCACCAGCACGGCGCCGATGGTGTTGATGGTCATGACCGTTGGGTAGTCGCGGGCGAGCACCGCCTGGTAGCTCAGCCGACCGATGCCCGGCCAGGCAAAGATGCTTTCGATGATGACCGAGCCGCCAATCAGACCCGGGATCAGGAAACCCAGAATGGTGGCGATGGGAAGCAGGGCGTTCCTCAGGGCGTGCTTGTAGCGCACGTCCACTTCGGGCAGACCTTTGGCCCGGGCCGTGCGCACGTAGTCCTGGTCGATGACCTCGAGGAAGCTCCCCCGCATGTATCGGCTGATGGCGGCGATGCCGCCGATGGCCGCCACCAGCGCCGGCAGGAAGAGGTGCCAGACACGGTCGCACATGGTTTGGAACGCGCCCAGGTCCTCGAGCCCGAAGGTCCGAAGCCCCAGCACGGGCACCCCGAACACCTTCACAAAGAGCAGGATGAGCAGATAGGCCAGCCAGAAACTGGGCACGGAGATGCCCAGGAAGGCAAGGAACGTGGTGGCGTGGTCGGCGGCTGAGTAGCGGTGTGTTGCTGAGAAGATGCCTAAAGGGATGGCCACGGAAAAGATGATGATGGTGGCGACCACGTTGAGCAGGATGGTGGCTGGCAGCCTTTCGAGGATCTTCTCGATGACGGGCTGACCGTCTTTGAAACTGGTCAACTCGCCAGTGACGAGATCGCGCATCCAAAGCCCGTACTGGACGTAGTAGGGCTTGTCCAGGTTAAAGGCCTTCTCCCATCGCGCTTTCACCTCCGGGGTGACCTTGGGGTTGAGCTGCATGCCGATGGGGGTGCCGGGAGCGATGTGAATCATCAGGAAGCTGATGACGGTGATGCCGAAGAGGGTCGGCACACACCAGAGCAGCCGGCGGACGATGTAGGACCTCATCGCCGCTCCGCTTCCTGCAGCACACCGGTGAGTGGATTCATGTTCGCGGTCAGTACAGAGGCTACGGCGTCACCTCGGGTCGCCATTGACTCACCCGCACCCAGTCCTTCAAGAAGTAGGTGACCCCGGCGGGGGTCATGGTGATGGGGCTGAGTTTGTCCCGGTCCTCACCCCGCCCGGCGAGCATGAACTCGCCCCGTCGCACGGCGGTCATGCCCTGGGGAACGTAGAGGAAGGTATAGGGCTGATCTTCGTTCAGGATGCAGTGAAACTCACGGTAGATGGCCTGACGCTTGCTCTGGTCAAACTCAGTGCGCCCGAGTTCCAGCAGGCGATCGGCTTCCGGGTTGACGTACCCCACGAAGTTAAACCCCTTTTCCACCTGGCTGGAATGCCAGATCTCGTAACAGTCCGGGTCGATACCCCCCGCCCACCCCAGAACACACGCATCGAAGTTACGGGTATCGATCTTCTCGCTCAGGAAGACCGACCACTCATAGAGGGTCAACTCCACGTCGATACCGATGCGCTTGAGTTGCTCCTGGACCAGGATCTGCACATCGGCGCGCAACTGGTTGCCGTTGTTGGTGATGAGGGTGAAGCGGAAGGGCCGGCCGTCTCTGTCCAGGATGCCGTCACCGTCGCTATCTTCCCACCCGGCCTCGGCCAGGAGTTTTCGGGACAGCCCCGGGTCGTAGGCCAGTGGCTTGACGTCGGGGGGGTAGTACCACATCTGAGGACGGAAGTGTCCGGTGGCGATCACGCCGTGACCGTAGAGGACGTGCTCAACGATCTGCTGGCGGTTGATGGCGTGGGTCAGGGCCCGACGGACGCGGACATCCTCAAAGAGCGGGTTACGGAGGTTGTAGCCGATGTAGGTGTAGGAGTTGCTCAGCCGTTGGTACGTCTCATAGCCTTCGTTGCCGACAAAGCGTTTACGCTGATACGGCTCGGGGCCGTAGAGGTCGGCCTCGCCAACGTGGAACTCCTGCTCGCGAAGGGGAGGTTCAGGAACAATACGATAGGTGATGGTGTCCAGGTGGGGCCGGCCTTCAAAGTAGCTGTCGTTGGCCGCCAGCCTGATGTACTCATCGGTCTGCCATTCGTCGAAGCGGTAGGGCCCGGTGCCTATGGGGTCTCGGTTGAAACTTGCCGTGTTGATCTGCTTGCCTTCAAGCAGATGTTTCGGCAGGATGCCCATGCCCCAGGATTCAAGGGCGGGTGAGAAGGGCTCCTTGTAGACCACCCGCACGGTCGACTCGTCGACCACCTCAACCCGCTTGACCGGTTCGTAGGCCGGTCGGCGGACCGTCTTGGTCGACTCGTCCATTATCGTGTCGTAGGTGAAGAGCACGTCAGCGGCCGTGAGCGGATGACCGTCGTGGAAGCGGACCCCGGGACGAATGTGGAAGGTGACGGCCGGGGTGTTGTCAAAGGGAAACTCGCGCACGTCGGCCACCGAGCCCAGCTCTTGGGCGGTGAGCAGACGATTGACGATGGCAACAAGGGGAGTCTCCTCGCCCCGAACCTTGATGCTGAAAAGCACGCTCGAGGTCAGCCAGTGCTCGATCACCCGGTCGGCGAGGCCGGGATCTTGCCTCGCGGCCGCCAGCACTCTCTTCACCGCTCCTTCGCTGTCGATTGTGGCCTCGTCGTCAGACTCCGTGGCGGGCTTGAGGGCCACGGTCACCAGCCTGACGGAAATGACCTTCCCTTCAGGCAGATGAGGCAGCACCGATTCCTCAAAGGCCCGGCCGGCCGTCAGCAGGTGCAGATGGAGGGCCTGCGGTGGGTGCGCCTCTATCCGGTCGATGCCCAGCTCCGAAACTCGCGCCTCACCCAGCGCGCTGGCAAGCCCCCTTGCCAACTCCGTAAGTTCGTCGTCGGAGATGTCGAGATAGCAAATCGAGGTCTGTTCGATGTCCCAGCGTTCGGCCAGGTCGCCGACCAGTTCCAGGTTCTCGCTGTATTTCATCAGGCCGTTGAAGACGAGATCGTTGATGCTGCCGCTGGCCGTGTCGGTGGAGAGGACGGGGTTGAGGTAACTGGCATCGCCGCTCATCATCTGCACCAGCTCCATGCGCTGGGCCCGACTGCTCAGCCGCTCGTCGAAATGCTGCCGGGCGACCAGAAAGGCCCCCAGAAACAGCAGCCCCACAAGCAGCGGAGCCAATAAAAGCCCTCGACGAACCCACACACCACACCTCAGAGCAGTTCCGGAGCAGGCTCCCACCCATGCCGACTCTTCCAAGTCGCAGGTACATGTGCACCATACGACTCCCAGACCGACAAGTCAAGGCGCACCACCGTTGCAACGCCAGGGGCGTCCGCCGGGCCACCGGTTGGAGGTCGGGCCGAGCAGGTTCGTAGCGGGGGGCGAGCCGGCCTGCGCGAGGCGCCGAGGGACGGCCCGCCAATAGGCGCGGGGGTACGGGTGTCGCCGGTTCGGGTTCGGCCCGGCGGGGGCTTCAGGAGACGGCCGAGCCGTACTTCTGGCGGAGGTCGTTGATAACCTTTTGCAGGTCCTCGTCAGAGAGGGCGCCCTTGAGTTCCAGCCCGTCGGCGCCGTTGCTCAGGGTGGAGAGGGTCTCCCCCGCCCGGTAGATGAGCAGGTTGATGAAGGCGACCCGGCCTGAAAGTTCCTCGATGCGCTGGTTGAGCAGGTTGATTTGCTGCTTGTCATCTTCGGTCGGCTCGGTCCTGGCCTCAAGAGCCTTGAGTTGCTCCTGCAGTTGTGTCAACTGCTGGGTCAAGGGCGCTCGCCGGACCGACTCCCGCTCCACCATGGAAACCAGGTGCCCTTCGGCCCCGGCGACCTTCAAATCCGCCACAGCTTGGGTGACAACGAGTCGCACCTCCGGGCTATCGTCCAGCAGCAGGGCAACGAGGCCTTCACCAGCCTCCACGTACCCCTTCTTGACGACCCCACGGGCCGCCCACAACCTCACCGCCGGGCTGGGGTCGTTCAGCGCGTTGACGATACCTTCCTTGGTCTTGACCGCCTCCGGAATGCTGACCAGGATGACGACGCCGTACAGGCGGACCTCGTCGGGGGCACCGGCCGCCAGCAGATGCTTCGTGACGCCTCTGACGGCCAGAACATCCACGTAGACCAGCAGATCACGGATGGTGCCCCGCTGGGAAGCGTATTCCTCGCTGCGCAGGCTCAGGGCCAACTGCTCGCACACATCCTCCAACGCCCGCCGCAGTCGGCTGGTGAGCGCTTCCCCCCGGTCCAGGACAGCCTTGGCATCCACGTAGGTTTGCCTCTGGGACTCACTCCAGCATGTGCATGCACTGATCGGGGCCTTTGCCCCGGTCAGTGCCTGACCATAGATGGGCGCGGCCACCACGCAGCACAACAGCGCCAACATGCAGGACCGGAGTACGCTCGCTGGTCGCGGGATCATGCCGGAGGCCGGATGTTGACTCATGGTCCGCTCCTCTCTTGTGAGCCCCTGCTGTCGTCGAGCAGCAGTCGTCAGTTCCCCTTGTGGAGTTCAGCCAACGCCTGTGCGCACATGAATGGCTGTTTGACGCTACCCAAAAGGCTGACTTCCGTCAAGACTTTTTCCCAAAAAATGTCGCCCCCCCACTTCTGCCGCCGTCGGCAACGCCTCCACCTACGACGGGCCCACGCAGGGCGGCCTTGACAGCAAGCCGCCGCCACCCTACGCTCGGGGCGATCGCCACCTACACGGAGGTGCTGGTGTCAGAACGCCCGGTCAGCTCGACCGTCACCCTCGCCGCCCTCGCCCTCTGTGTGCTGGCGGGCTGCCGAAGTGCCCCCGGACCCGACTGGGTGCACCCGCGTCCCAAGAGCGCTGAGGAGCCCTTCCTCATCCTTTGGCTCAAAAACAACTACTTCCACCCCATCGGCCGACTCTTCGCCCTCGACCGGCATCTGGGTCACCTGCTCGGCGAGACCTACGAAGCCGCCGACGTCCTCGCGGACGGCTCCGTGCCGGATTCCTCCTTCTACACCAACCGCGACATCGCCCGCCTCACGCCCGAGGACATCTTCCGGGGAGCCACGACCGAACCCGCCCCCACACCACCCTTCACCATCACCAAGGTCAAGACGACGGGTGCTGCCGCGGGATTCTTCGGGAAGGACGCCACCGGCGCCAAGTTCCTCTTCAAACTGGACCTTCCCAGCTACCCCGAACTCACCACCGGGGCCGAGGTGGTGGCCAGTCGGCTGCTCTGGGCCCTGGGCTATAACGTCCCCGAGATGTACGTCGTCACCGTCGAGGGGACGGGGGACCCACGCTTCGACGGGAAACGGGCCATGGCCAGCCGATTCCTGCCGGGGGAGATCGTCGGTCCCTTCAAGTTCTTCGGCGTATCCGAAAGGCGGGAGATGCGCTCCCTCAGACTGGCTCAGGGGTGGATCAACAACGTCGACTGCACCTACACGAACACGCTGGTGACCTGGCATCCGGAGGAGGGAGTGGCTCGGTACTGGCTGCTGGACTTCAGTTCCGCGCTGGGAGCCAGCGACCACGGCCCAAAACGGCCGAAGCAGGGGTGGGAGTACACCTGGGACGTCTTCGAGCAGGTGACCGACTTCTTCACCCTCGGACTGGATGAGGAGCCCTACGACCGGGACGCTCAGCCGTATAGCCCCGCTGTGGGAGTCTTCGACGACAACTACGACCCCGAGCGCTGGAAGCCCCTGATGCCCAACATGGCCTTCTGGGAGATGACCGAAGCCGACGGCCGATGGATAGCAGAGAAGATCGCTGCCTTCACACGCGAGCAACTCCGCGCTGCCGTAGCCGCCGGCCACTACTCCCGCGCTGCCGACCGCGACTACCTCCTCCAAACCCTCCTCCACCGACAATCCATCATCCAGCACACTTTTCAATAGGAATACCGCCGGGCCCTGTAGCTGATTGCAGGTTCGGGACAGTGTTGACCGATCGCTGAGGAGGAACCTGCTAACGCGCTTCGGAGCAGGAGCGTCGCTGCCTAGGGAGTTCTTGGGTCGTCCCGGTACGCTCGACCTTTCAGGGGGAACGGATGACCAACGCCGCCCCTCCAGAAATGCGAGTCGCCTAGCAGCCAATGGTAAAGGTTCGCGTACCGGCCGTCTGGGTGTATCTTCAGTCCAACACCTCCGATCCTGTCCTTGTCAGCTTCCAGCAACGCCTTCACGTGTGGAAAGAGGCGCGGAGAGAAGTGCGACTCACCTGCAACGAAGGCCAGCGCGCAACCTACAACGACGTCGGCGGCTTGGAGAACGCGGATGAACTTTGAAGATGTCGAGAGGACGTTAAGCACGATCCTGTCAGGTTTCACGTAATCTGTGCCGCTCTGCAACGTCTCAAGGCATGCGGCAAGGAAGTTGTTCTCTTGGGCCCTGCCACCCCCGGGCCTGTCGACGATCACGACGCCCGTGTCGCCGACCCTTTGCAGGTGGTTATTCACCCGTTCGAGGAAAAGACGCGTGACGTCTAACTCAGGACTCGCGACGCCTGTGGCAGTTCTCCTGTTTGAGTCTTCTATGACGGCATGCGCAATGCCCGCGCTGCGCCGGACAAGGGCCAAGGCGCTTTCGAAGAACAGCGCTCTGGCTTCGAGCGTCAAGTTGTCGTGCATCCACAGTTCCCGCCCAGGAGACCATTTGAACTCCTGCCGAGGAGGGAACCCACGCTCGGTACACAACGCCTCCAGCTTGTCCTCGAGTTCTCCGACAGCTTCACCGGGAACCTTCACACCCCCTATTGCGACCAGCGGCCCCATCCCGTTTCTCGAGGGGCGCCGCTGCCGAGCATCATCGGCGAAGAAGAAGTCGATGGCCACGCACTCATCCTTCGGCAAGTGAGCCCACGGAGGGCTACCAATGCCTCATAAGCGAGCTTAGGGCGGCCCAAGGCTTTCACGCGACGACTCGCGACCCTTCGCCAGCCTCCGGGCCCGACGGAATCGCATGACTTACAGTATACGCGTCGACCGGTGTTTTTGATGTCGAAAAGCTCCGCCGCCTCTTTCAGTTTGGGGAGGATGGGGACGGGGAAGGGGCAGCGGTGGAGTGGGGACGACCACCATCCCGCTGGCGGAGAGGTGTGTCGGACGGGGTCAGTCGGCTGTGTTGGGGGAGGTGGGGGGGAGAGGTTGCTGGTCGGGGACTGGGAGGAGGCACTCGAGGGCGCCG
>CBDVDV010000141.1:0-9990 GCA_965372835.1 uncultured bacterium
CCCTTTCTGCATGTGCGCCTGGAGAACCTTGTACACGGGGTGCAAGTCCTCTTGTCAGGAAGCAGACAAGGGGGCCGAGAAAGGCGTGCCCTGGACACCGCGAACGAGAGACGGCCCCCAAACATCGCCGCTAAGGGTCAGAACACCCCCCTATGGAGCCTCAAGAACGAAAAGATAGGGGTCAACCCGACCCCCCGCCCCCTGGAGAGAGGCATAGGGACACCAGGACGGCGTATAAGCATCACCAGAGGCCAGGAACGGGGGTCGTGGCGCCAAATGAGTGTCGGAGGGCACACCTTCAGAATGAACACCCCCACACGCACCCACGCTGCCACTTGCGGCTCCCTGGCTGCCTCCCGGTAGCAGTTGCGAAGGCCCGGGACTTGATCGGAAAGGTGGGACCCCTATCGAGACGGACATAGGGGGCCCCTGGAGTGGTCCACGGCGTCCGATTTTCAGACATCCCTCGAAGCCCAGAAATACCAGGACACTCAAGAGATGGGGATACACTTTACCCATACACTTCAGGACACTTCGGCGGATCACTCCACCTACGTAGGGAAATGCGCATGGAGTACACCGCCAGGACGTTCGAGATGGTCGGTTCTGGTCAGAAATATGGCATTCTGACACCGTTTCTGAGGTCAAAACTGCCTGTTTTTGCGCAGAGCAAGGGGGACGTTGAACGCTGGCGGAAAGGCTCCATACCCCCTCGACGGGTCTGAAACAGGGGCAGAATAGGGGGCAAACAGGACAACGAGAAAAGTGTCCCGTTATGTGTCACGCCCCAGAGTACCGTTGCAAACGGCATACAGACGCTACGCGCGGGCGTAGCGTGTCACCAGCGTACCGAAGCAAGGCAGAATGTCCCCCCGCGGGCGTGTCCAGGGCTGTCCAGGGGGATCACCACCGGCAAGCGGGCGGCTGGCCGGGGTGACCGGCCCGAAACGTGGGCGGCCACAAGGGGCATCTTCACGCACTAACTACGCCGATAGTCACACAGGTCTACGATTATCGGACACCCCCATGCCGCGCCCTTACCTTGGTCCATGCCTATTTAGCGTCTGTTTTGCTCACTTGCAGGGGGGAGCCGTCTCAGAATAGGCGCACAGAACAGGACACAAAAGTGTATCGTTCTGTCCTGTTTTGTCCTACTGAGCAAGGGCCACCTGTCCAACCGCTCAGGCGCAGGCGTCAACGTCCTTCACTCCCCAAGGAATGCTATCCGAGCGCTCGGCGCCTGTCACCGTCCAGGAGCAGAGCGCATCGGGGAAGGGCTACCTTATGCAGAAAGTTTACTATGTGACCTGGAATGTCACAACTATTCTGCTCGGTACGGACGCCGTTTCCGGGAAGAGGCAAAATAAATCTCTCGGATCGGCTTGACACGCCTACCACTCTGGGCTACTGGTATAGGTAGCGAAGGAGTAGGGCGATGTCAGTGGTCTATCTTGAGCCGTCTGTGCGATCTGGAAGTATGCGACACGTCGGGGCGCAAGCCTCAACGTCGTCCTACTCCCTTCGCAATCGCGCAGGCGGCTCTCTTTTTCGGGAAGGGGTCAGCAATGCCAGCGCTCTTTGAGCAGTATCGGCCAAAGGCGTGGAGTGAGGTCGTCGGGCAAGCCAAGGACGAACGGCAAGTGAGCACGCTTGCTCGTCGTGGGCTGGCTGGTCGAGCGTTCTGGATCAGTGGGCAGTCAGGTACGGGCAAGACCACCATAGCACGCATCCTGGCGGCTGAGGTGGCTGGGGTTGACGATGTCGAAGAGGTAGACGCTTCTGATCTCACGCCCCGCTACCTGAAAGACATGGAACGCCGAATGCGATATTTCGGCTGGGGTGGCAAGGGCGGGCGGGCCTATATCGTGAATGAGGCGCATGGGCTGAGGCGTGACACTATCCGGCAACTGCTGGTGCTTCTGGAACGCCTACCGAAGCACGTTTTGGTGGTGTTCACGACAACGGCGTCTGCGGGGGAAGAGGGACAGAAGGGCCTCTTCGCCGACAATGAAGATGCAGGCCCGCTACTGAGCCGATGCGTATGTCTGCCCTTGGCGCATCGCAACTTGGCGAAAGGGTTTGCAGCCAAGGCCAAGGAAATCGCTGACGCTGAGGGACTGGACGGTAAGCCCCTGGATGCTTACGTTGCCTTGGTACAGAAGCACCGGAACAACCTGCGGGCAGTCCTCCAGGACGTAGAAGCCGGGTGTATGCTCTGACGGTACGCGCCCAGGCGCCCGTTCGCGTTGTGCGGAGTCTAAACGGATGCCGGGTGTCGTGGGGTGACAGCAGACCGGCCAGGACACGACGGCTGCCTTGCACGGCCCCATCACGCTGAGGCAGGCGTGCTGGGCGTTCGAGCAATACATGGCCGAGCACTACAAGCCCGGTGCCTATCGTAATTACCCGTCGAGGCTGCGAGCGCTCAAAGAGCACTTCGGGGCGGACCGCCACCTACGCACGATCACCGAGCGCGAGGCCCTGGACTTCCTGCGGATGCGGGAGCCCAAGCAGAGGCCGAACGACCTGCGGATGCTCAAGCGGTTCTGGGCTTGGTGTGCCTCAGCGCCTCAACGGTACATTCCGCGCAGTCCCCTGGAACACGCCGAGAAGGTCAAGGCTGTGTCGAAGCCGCGCCGGGCGCTGTCCGGGGATGAGGTCGGACGGCTCGTGGGTGCTGTGAAGGGAACCGAGTTAGAGTTGCCGGTGACCTTGGCTCTCCTGACCGGACTCAGGGCTGGGGAAATCTGCGCTCTGCGTTGGCAGGACGTGGACCTGGAACGCAAGGAACTCACCGTGGCGGCGAGGGAGGACTGGTCCCCCAAGAACAGGGAGACGGCGACACTCCCGCTCTGTGCGGACCTGGCGGACGGCTTGACCCAGACCCTTGCCCGGAACGGAGCCGGGGAATGCGTCTGCACGAAGAACGGAAAGCCCTGGCTGGTCTACCAGTTGAGCCGGGAGGCTGCGAAGGCTATCCGGTTTCTTGGCATCGACGCGACGCTGCACGACCTGCGACATACGTTCGTTACGGCCCTGGCCTCAGACCCGGAAAACGACCCCAAGACGGTGCAACGGCTGGCGAGACACAAAGACATCGGGACGACGTTCAACGTCTACGCCCATGCACAGCAGCCCAGGCTCCGCCAAGCCGTCGCCAGGCTCAGCCTGTCGAAGTCCCGGGATGAAGCGTTCTCAGCGTGAGGCCCGCTCGCTACGGGGTCTTCCAGGTAGCCGAGGTGCCGATTCCCAGGCGGTTGTTTGCCACCATCCTTGAGCGCATCCGGCGGCTTCGTTTGCTGGTACCAGTGCCCGGATGACCAGCGGAACGCCTAAACTACGTGCCGTGCTCAACATTGAGGAGGACGGTCTCGCTCGGAGCGGTCGGAAAGCCACCGGGAGGCCCTGGAACGCGCATTACGGGGCAGGGAGGACTGCTGGCAGGTGGATAGACCTTGACAGACTGGGCCGGAGGAGGCAGAATCGCGCGGGAAGAGCCGATGAAGGCTCCCGGCGACGTTGATCTGGAGAATCTCGGGTACAGGTCGTCAGCCCACCGGAGAACGTCGTCGCCCGCTACGACACGGCCTGGGAAGATGGCTGGTACTGAGTGTGCGTGCCCGGGCGGGTCTTGCCCCGCCCGGAGGCTGCACACCCCAGGCCGGGCAAGACCGGCCTGGGCACAACTCCCTCCAACTGCTGAGTTCGCTGGAACCTTTTGCCGACTCTTGCGTAGTACTTAGTAGTACATACTTGCGCAGTAGATAATAGAGGGCGGCTCTGTTCCGTCTAACTGGTCAGGCAGTGGGTCATCCAGGGAGTAGTGAGAGGAGAAGCTGAATGTTCCGCAGAATAGCTTTGGCACTTGTCCTGGGGTTGGCTTGGCCGTTCCTGGCGCTCGAGACTGCCATGGGGGCCGAACAGTTGCCTCCAGCCAGCGGATGGATCCCCCAGGACACGATCGTATTCGTGGAGCTGCGCCAACCCCAGGCCCTTCTCGACCTGGCTTTCGACCCGGGCGTGGTGGAGGCGGTCACGTCGTTGCCTGCGTACCAGGCGTGGACGCTTCAGCCTGGCTACCAGGAGTTCGTGAACTTCATCCAGCATCTGGAGACTGTGCTCGCTACTGACTGGCAGACGGGTGTCCGCACGCTCCTCGGCGGCGGGGTGACGCTGGCCGTACGCGGCAATGATGCCATGCTGATCGTTGACAGCAAAGACGAGCAGATGCTGCAGCAACTGCATGGGGTATTCCTCGGTATTGCCAGGGTCCAGGACGCTGAACTCGGCCAACCCGGGCGCGTCGTGTCCCAGGAGTACCGAGGCGTCACGGGATGGGCCTTCAGCGAGGAGGAAGCGCACGCCATCGTCGGCAACCGACTGCTGCTGGCCAAAGGGCCGGCGGCGCTCAAGGCGGCACTGGACGTTCGCGCGCAGCCGGAAGGCGGCAGCCTCGCCTCGCTGTCCACCTACCAAGCTGCCAAACAGGCCGCAGGCCCCGACGCCGTCGCTACGGTCTTTGTGAACCTGGCGATCGTGAAACAGATTCCGGCCGTGCAGCGGGCGCTGGATCCGGGCCAGAACCCAATGGTGTCGTTGCTGTTTGGGGGGATGCAAGAGGCGCTGCGCGGGTCCCAGTGGTCCGTCATCGCGGTTGACGTTAACGAAGATACGCTCACGGCGAAGGTGATGGCGGACGGCAAGGTGACAGGCCAATCAGGGTCTGCGAGTTTCGCGTACCCCAGTCAACCTGACGAGGGCGTCCTGCCGAACCTGTCGGTCCCACGCCGCATTGCGGCCTTCAGCTTCTACCGCGACCTCCATGCGTTCTATGCCGCCAAGGACGAGCTGTTTCCGGCAAGGACCTCCGGCCTCATCTTCTTCGAGAACATGATGGGCATTTACTTCACCGGGCGGGATCTCAGCGACGAGGTGATGGCCGAGATCAGGCCCGAGATCCGGCTCGTGGTGGCTGAGCAGGAATACGACCCCTCCATCGGCACGCCGCGCGTGCAAATCCCTGCCTTCGCGCTGATCCTGCGCCTTCGCAATCCCGACAAGTTCGCCCAGGTGATGGAGGAGGCATGGCAGAAGGCCATCGGCATGGTCAGCTTCACCAGCGGTCAGCGGGCGGCGCCCGGGTTGATCATAGACCGGCCGTCCTACGATGGCGTCAAATACACCGTGGCCTACTACTCATCCGCCGAGGAGGAGGACAAGACGGCGGCGCATCAGCGCTACAACTTCCGTCCGGCGCTGGCCAGGTCGGGCGACTATCTGATCCTGAGTTCGACTGATGGCCTGGCGAGGGACTTGATGGACGCTCTAAAAAGGGAGAGCGCGGAGCCCGTCAAGCCGTTGGCCCAGGTTCACACTCTTGTTGAGCTGGATGCCGTCCAATTGGCCTCCATCTTGCGTGCCAACCGCGAGAACCTCGTGCGCCAGAACATGGTCAACGACGGGAACACGCGGGAGCAGGCGGAGATACAGATGGACTCCGTAATGACCGCGCTGGAATACCTCGGCCAGGCGAAGCTGGAAGGGCAGATCCGGGATGGACGGGCCCACGCGGTTCTGGAGCTGAGGCCATGCCTGCCCGAGAGCGGTTCAGTGTGGAGCCGCTCTCGGAGCCAGAGCGGCACGGCAGGCGGGCGCGGCACACTCGGCGAAAGGTGATCGTTCATGTCCAACGACAGCGCGATGTTGGCGACAGGAGGCGAAGCCGACGAGGCTACTGCCGCGGCGTCTCACAAGCTGACCGATCCTGCCTGGGCCTGGGCACCGTATGAGCCGGACGCCGAGCGCGCCTGGAACTTGCGCTGGGCGGGACACTTGTACAGACGCGCGGCCTTCGGCGCCAGTTGGGACGAACTCCAGCAGGCGCTGGCCGACGGACCCCAACAGGCTGTCAGCAAACTGCTGCGCCCGGACGCTGACGTGGACGCGTCCAACCGCGCCTACGACGAATACGAAGCCTCGACCGGAGACTCCGAGTCAACCGACGCCTTGCGTGCCTGGTGGCTGCGGCGGATGATCGGAACCCCCCATCCGCTGCTGGAGAAGATGACACTGTTCTGGCACAGCTACTTCGCGACCAGTAACGCGAAGGTGCGGAGTTCCTCGTTGATGCGTCAGCACGTGCAACTGCTGCGCGGCCATGCCCTGGGAAGCTTCGAGCCGCTGTTGCAGGCGATCTCGCACGATCCGGCCGTGCTTGTCTCGCTCGGCGGCGATGCCAACCGCAAGGCTCGACCCAATGAGAACTACGTCCGGGAACTGGTGGAGCAGTTCAGCCTGGGTGCAGGTCAGTGTTCTGGCAAAGACATCAGCGAAGCCGCCAGGGCGTTCACGGGCTGGTTCGTTGTGCGGAACGAACTCCGCTACATCCCCCGCGAGCACGACTCAGGCGTGAAGGAAATCCTGGGCCATAAGGGCAATTGGGGAAGCGAGGACGTGGTGCGGATCGTGCTGGAGCGACCCGCCGCAGCGCGGTTCGTAGTCCGGAAGCTGTACCGCTGGCTGATCTCCGAGACTGACGGGCCGAGCGACGCCCTCATCGCACCCCTCGCTGAGTCCTTTGCCAGGGGCTCTGACGTGGCGCGAGTGGTGGAGACGATGCTTCGTTCCAACCTGTTCTTTTCGCCAGTCGCGTATCGCAAGCGGGTGAAAAGCCCGGTCGAGTTCGCTGTGGGGATCGTCCACGGGCTTGAGGGGATGGTCTCCACCTCGCGACTGGGCCGCGACCTGGCGGCCCTGGGCCAGGACCTATATCGTCCGCCGACCGTCAAAGGGTGGCACGGCGGGCGCAACTGGATCAACAACTCCACGGTTCTGGGTCGCAACAATCTGGCGTTGGCGCTGCTTGCCGGCTCAAAACCATATGGCGACAAGCTGGACCCGTTCGGGCTGGCCGGCAGGCACGGCTATGGTGACCCCGAGGGCGCCGGTCGGTTCCTGCTCGATCTATTCCTGCAAGGAGACCTGGAAGGAACCGTTGCTGAGGGCTTGCTGCGGACCGCTGCTGCGGCAGGCAGCGGCCCTTCCAGATGGCTCCGTCAGTTCAGTCACTGCGTGGTTACATTGCCCGAGTTTCAGTTGGCTTGAGTTCTGGAGAGGAACATGGCCCATTCACGGCGCGACTTCCTAAAGGCGTCCTTCGGCGCGTCAGTCCTGCTATTGTTGGGTCCGCCTGTGCCCGCTTTCCTTGCCCGCCTGGTGTCGGCCGGAGCCGTAAGGCAGAACCAACGGGATACGGTCCTGGTCGTGGTTCAGCTTGCGGGGGGCAACGACGGGCTGAACACCGTGATCCCGTATGCCGACGACGATTACGCGCGAAGCCGTCCTACGTTGCGAATGACGGGGAGCGAAGTCCACAAGATCAATGAACTACTCGGGTTCCATCCCCGGATGAAGGCGTTCATGAGGCTGTACGAGGAAGGACACCTGAGCATCGTGCAGGGCGTCGGGTATCCGAATTCGAGTCGCGACCACGCCGAGGCCATGCGGAGCTGGCAGACGGCCGCACCCGAGCAGCCCCACTGCCAGACCGGGTGGCTGGGCCGCGCCATAGACGACGCCTACCGTCCCGACGACGCGAACGTGCCCGGGGTCTTCGTGGGACACATCGGCCAGCCTCTGGCCCTCAACGCCGAGAAGGCGGTCGTTCCCTCGGTCCGCTCCCTGGAGGAGTGCATTCTGCGCCCGGCGCCGCGCCCCGGAAGTGCACAAACTCATCGTCGGCTTCTTGTCCGGGCGGCCGCTGCCCGGCGGTCTACTGACGGGGACCCGCTACTGGGCTTCTTGCAGGGCGTCGCCACCGACGCCTATGCGGGCAGCCAGCGGGTCGAGGCGGTGATCCGCTCTGCGGCTTCGGCCAGAGGCGTCCAATACCCCGGTCTCCAGCTCTCACAGATGCTCAAAACCGTGGCCCAGCTCATCCGCGCCGATCTTGGCATTCGGATCTATTTCACTGAACTTGGCGGCTCGGGCTTCGGTGGGTTCGATAATCACGCGAACCAGCGTGGCAACCACGGCGCGTTGCTCCGTGAGCTTTCGGAGTCCGTGGCTGCGTTCGCGGATGATCTGAAGAGAGACAAGTTACTCGATCGGGTCTTGTTGATGACTTTCTCGGAATTCGGCCGCACTGTCGCGGAGAATGGTCGCCGGGGTACCGGCCACGGTGCCGCAGCTCCCATGTTCCTGGTTGGGGGCAAGCTCAAGGGTGGCCTGGTCGGGTCGCACCCGAGCCTCGTTGACCTGGACAACGGCGCGCTGAAGCTCCACACCGACTTTCGGCAGGTCTACGCCACAGCGCTGGACCGGTGGCTTGGCTTCGACAGCCAGGCCGTGCTCGGCGGCAGGTTTGATTCGCTTGATGTATTGCGCGCCTGAACCCCGCGATGGCCGACCTGTTGCCTCTCCCGGCGAGCTTCACCCTACCAGCCCGTTCGTTGACCCGCCGTTGGGCAGGTCGCTGGGCTGGTAGCCGAACTCGCTCAGGAATCGGCCGGCCACCTCGTCGTTCGTCTTCCAACCCATGGTATCGCGACGGAACTTGGTGGCCACCTGGTAGTCGAGCACCGCCGGCAGTGTCCCCATGAAGAGCCGGTTGGGCTGGTGAGTGGACTCACCACCCGGGCCGGGCTCACTGGCCCACAGGCAGTCGATGAGGCACAGTTGCTGCCTGGGGAAGAGCACCTTGCCTGTCTTGGGGTCCATGCGGCCCAGAATCTCAGGGGTCTTGTTGATGGCGATGAGGTAGTCGGCGCCGCCGCCGTCCTGGTGCGAGGGACGTGGGGAGAAGGTGCCGAAGTGGTTCTTCATGGCCAGGGTGAAGCCACCGAAGTTCTGGCCGTGGCCCTTGCAGAGGGCGATGTTGACGAGGATGTCCACCTCATCCTTGACCAGCGGACCCAGGCATTTGGCCTTGTGACTGCCGTCGAACCAGGGCGCAGGAACCACGGTCTCCACCTGGGAGCCCTCCCAGCCGCCCACCGCCCGGGCACCATTGGGGAGGTCCTGGGCCGGAGTCCACTTAGCCATGTTGCCCCTGCTGCAGGCGTCGTACACACAGACGTTCTCGCCCTTGACGCCCACGACATCGGTGAGCGCTCGGATGACATGGTAGAGGACGGCACTGCGGGTCCGCTGCTTGCCGGCGAGGTTGGTCTTGATGGCCACGACGCAGTCGGTCCAGGATTTGCCCGGTGGTTTGACGAAGATCTTCCGCCAGGCGTCGGTGACCTTCGTCTCCTCGGCCAAGGTGCAGGCCATGCGGTCCAGGTTCTCAGCCACCACGTCGGCCCGCAGCAGTTGCTCCTGCTGCTTCCAGGTGCACTGCTTCAACACGTCCGTGGTCATTCTGGGGTCGTGCACACCAACTACTCGAAGTGGACTGATGTTGGGGTGTGGGGGCTCCCCGGGGGCGTAGGCTTCGAGTCGACGCGGGGTCAGGATGATGGGCCCCAGGCCCAGAGCGGCCGCTCCCGCCAGCGATCCCTTTAGGAACTCCCGTCGTGATACACGTCCGTGCATCCGTGGCTTCTTCATTCCTCGGTCTCCCATTCCCTTCGGATGTGTGCGTCTACTCCACTGAACGACGAACAGCGCTCCAGTATTCTACCAGAGGACCCTCACCTACCTGCGAACGTTTCCCAAAAAGAACTGTTTGGGCAGGACCTATGGCAGGCATGTATCCGTTTGAAACCCGAACGCGGGGATGCGCGAGACGAGGGTTGACGAGCCACAGGGCGATCTGGGCCTGGAGCCGCCGTTCGGGACGGCCATTGACCGTCTGTCGATGCTCGAAGCAGCCAGGCTCGGTCGGTTCGGCGTGCGTCTACCATCCGTGAGACTCATTCTGCCCTTGTTCGTTGAATCTCCTGGACTTCGAGGTAGAATCATCGTGGTCTGGAGCAGGGGCGTGCCATGGACGCACGGTGTCGAATTGAGTTGCTGGGTCGGCTGCGCGTCGAGCAAGGCGAGCGGGAG
>CBDVDV010000142.1:0-9832 GCA_965372835.1 uncultured bacterium
GGAGGACATCCCGACCGTGCAGCAGGCCCTGGCCGAGGCCGGTCTGACCACACTGGGGGCCGGCGGTGACACACTCAGGAACGTCACCACCTGCCCCGGCAACGGCATCTGCCCGAACTCCTGGGAGGTCTCCACCTTGGCCGCTGCCATAGAAGCCGAGGCGGAGGCGCTTCCCTGGATCCGTGAGCTTCCCAGGAAGTTCAAGATCAGCGTCTCGGGCTGTAAGCAGGCATGCGCCCGGCCCTGGGTCAACTGCCTGGGCTTCGTGGCTGGCAGCCACGGAACACTCAGAGCCATCGCCGGAGGGTCCTTGGGTCGCCGACCGGCAACGGGCATCCCGGTCTACGAAAACCTGCAACCCGGGGAGGTGGTGCCTTTGGTGCGGGCCGCCCTTCGCCTGTTCAACGCTGAGGGCGACCGGGAGATCCGCTCCCGGGCCAGGTTCCGACACGTGAGAGAACGCCTGGGGGACGAGGGGTTCCGGCGTTCGCTCCACGGGCTTTTTCGCCAAGAGGTCCGCCAGGGGACACCTCCTTCGCCTTTGTTCCCGTCGGCTCAAGGGAGCGCCAGACTGCTCGCCCGGCTGTATCTCCCTTTTGGCGATATCGCACCCCCAACTGCCATCGAGCTTGCGGACGCGGCCGAAGAAGCAGGAGCGACAATGGGCCTCGGCCTCGAACACGACCTGTTCCTGTTCGGAGAACGGTCCATCGTCTTGACTGCAGAACTTGAGGCACTCGCCGCCGGGCCCTCGGTGGTCTCCTGCCCGGGTTCCACCTGGTGCGCCCGAGGCATCGTCGATTCCCGAGAGGCCGAAAGGCGGCTCCGCCGGGTCCTTCAGGACGGCCCCGAACTGCGCCTCGCCATCTCGGGCTGTCCGAACAACTGCACTCACGCCGCCGTCGCCGACATCGGCCTCACCGGCCGGGTGAAAAACGTCGACGGCACCCGCACCGAAGGCTTCGCCCTGGTTGCCGGAGGCGGCAAAGGCGCCTCCCCTGCCTTAGCCCGGGCGCTGCACCCCTTCGTTCCTGCCCGGGAAGTCAGCAGCGTGGTTGCCTGGCTCCTGGCCGAGTATGCGACTGCCTCATCCGCTGGCGACCTTTCTTTCGAGCAGTTCATTGCTCAGCAGGGGGACCGGTTGTCCCAAACTCTCGCCCAGCGGCTCTGACCCGCATCTCAACCGAACCCAACTGAGAGACAAATCAGGGGCGGCCTCACTCAAGGGTCGCCGGTTCCTTCCTTGACGGAGGGGCCGGCCGGCCGGTAAAAGGTGAGCGACCCGGACGATCCGGTTCGGCCGTCGTCCGTACGGACTATGGCGAAGTCGGCAAACAGAGGAGAACTGTGTATGAGGAGTCAGGCTTTGAAGTTCCGTCACGCCGTAATCGACCCGGACCCACCCGGGGCACTCCACGACATCACCCTCATCGCCGACGTCACCGGCAACGGGCGGAACGACGTCATCATCGGCGGGAAAGAGGGCGACATCAACCTCTTCTGGTACGAGAACCCGTCTTGGACGCGCCATGACCTAGCAAGCGCACCGAACCTCGAAGCCGGAGGCGTGGTGCTGGACCTCACCGGTAACGGCCGGCTCGACGTGGTGGCCGGGCAGCAAATCGGCGGCCAGTGCCTCTACTGGTTCGAGTGTCCGCCCGATCCCACCCAGCCCTGGACGATACACGTCATCACCGACCGCTTCGAAAAGTACCACGACCAGGCGGTGGGAGACATCGACGGCGACGGTGAGCCCGAGATACTCTTCGCCTCGCAGAAGACCGGCGTCCTTGCCTACTACAATATCCCCGCGGACCCGCGCGTCTCCCCCTGGCCGACGGAGAACCTGGTCATCATGGCCGAGGAACTCTACGACATTGAAGGGCTGGCCATCGTCGATATCGACGGCGACGGACGGACCGAGGTCCTCGCCGGGCCCAACATCTTTCGCCCCGGTGCGTCCCCGGACTCGCCCTGGCAACGAGACCCTATTGTAGCCGACTGGGTCAAGACTCGCCTCGCTGTGGCCGACCTCGACGGCGACGGTCACCTGGACGTGGTTCTCTGCGAGGGGGAGAGCCATCCGGGTCGGCTGGCCTGGTTCAAAGGACCCGACTGGGAACCGCACCTGCTGCGAGATGACCTCTTTCACCCTCACAGCCTGGAGATCGCCGATTTCAACGGCAACGGACTGGCGGACATCTTCGTGGCCGAGATGGGGTTAGGCAAGAACCCCGAGCCCAAGATGTTCATCTACCTGAATCAGGGGGGAGGCCGATTCGAAGAAGTCACCATCGAGCGAGGGGTACCCACTCACGAGGCCAAGGTCGGCGACCTGACCGGCGACGGGCGCCCTGACATTGTCGGCAAGCCCTACCTGCCCGAGCGCCACATCGACGTCTGGTTCAACGAGACCTGAGTCAGACGAGCGCTTCGGCGAGGGAAGTACCACCAACAGAACACTAAGCGAGGTGCAAGCAGTGGCCGAGAAGGCGGATCGCAGAGGTCGCAGACCCAACGTCATCCTGCTCATGACCGACCAGCACCGGGCCGACGCCCTGGGGTGCATGGGCAACCCCATTGTCCGGACCCCCAACTTCGACCGCCTGGCTGCCGGTGGCGTGGTCTTTGAGCAGGCCTTCGTTCAGTGTCCGGTGTGCATGGCATCGCGGGCCGCCATCCACACGGGCCGCTACCCACGGGCGCTTCGGGTGCCCAGTATGGGTATCCTTCCACCTGAGGAGACCACACTGGCCGAGTCGCTCAAGCGAGCGGGCTACGCCACCGGCCTCTTCGGCAAACTCCACCTCACCCCCGAGGGCTACACCCTGCACGAGTTGAAAAGTGAGTACGCTATCGACGACGTCACCCCGTTCCTCGAGCCGGCTCGCATCCTTTCGTCAGCGACCAAGGCCGCAGCCCAAGACCCGGACAAGAAGAACTACGGCTTTGACACCTGCGTCGGCATCGCCGACTCGGTATGGGGCCATTACCTCGACTGGCTCCGCCAGGTCGCCCCGGAGCACGTGAAGCACTTCGTCTCGGAGAACTGGGGGCGTCCTCAGGAGGGAACCGGCTTCGGTCGGGCTCCCGCCAAACGGATGTTTTCGTCCACGGTGACCGACTTCTTCGACTCGAACCTGCCGGCCGAGGTGCATCCCTCTGCGTTCATCGTAGAGAAGACGCTGGACTTCATCAGGGACAACCGTGAGCAGCCCTTCTTCGCCCACGTCTCCTTTGTCGATCCTCACCACCCTTTTAACGCCCCCCTCCCCTACAACCGCATGTATCCTCCGAAAGAGATGCCCGTTCCAGCCGAGTTCGACCGGGAACGGTGCTTCGCTGCGGGCTTGCCCGAGGGGGTGGTGAAGGCCATCGAGAAAAGGTCGGCCTGCCCGCCCGAGTTCTTCCAATGGGTGCTGGCCAACTACTACGGCATGATCTCCAACATCGACGCCTGCGTCGGCCGACTCCTGGACGGTCTGGACGAACTCGGCCTGACTCAGGACACCCTCATTGTCTTCATCTCCGACCACGGAGAGTACGTGGGCGACCACCGGCTGCTCTACAAGGGGTCACTCATCTTCGACGGGCTCATGCGGGTGCCACTGATGTTTGCCTGGGGTGGCAGGCTTCAGCGCGGTCGGCGGGTGAAGGCCATGGTGCAGTCCATCGACGTCTACCCCACGGTGATGTCGCTTCTCGACCTTCCCAACCATGCCGGCGTGCAGGGCAAGGACATCTCAGGAATGCTCAAAGGCGGCCCTGAAGAGGGCTACGACCGCGTGACCTGCGAACTCGATGACCTCCCCGACCGGCAATACGTCGCCGTCTACGCTATCCGGAGCGAAGACCGGAAACTCATTTACTTTCCCGTGGCCCGCACCGGGATGCTCTTCAACCTCCTCGATGACCCTGGTGAGCTCAACAACCTCTACTTCGCCGAGAGTGCCCGGGAGGCGCGCGAGGAACTCACCAAGGACCTCCTCGACCACCTCTACACCTCCAAGGACCCCCTCCCCGTCCGCCTGAGCCAGGCGTAGTCCGAAAGCGGGGTTCGACGGTTCAACGGGCGACCACGTAGGGGTGGGGCTTGCCCCGCCCAAAGGCGAGGGCGCAGCGAGCAGCGCCCCTACGCTCAAGGCGGAGTCACGATATCCTCGACCGCGTCGGGGTCACCGGCGGCCGGTCCGTGCCAGACGCTCCCGCCGAAGGTAGTGATGTAGATCTTCTCCGGGTCCACGGGGTCGCAGATGACCCGGTGCCCCCACTTGAAGGTGAACCCCTTGATTCGGGTCCAGGTCTTCCCCCGATCCACGGAACGATACGCCCCTGAGTCGAACCCGCAGATGTAGAGGACCTCCGGGGCCTTAGGGTCGATGGTGACCGCATAAACGTGCTGCGATTTGTTGAAAACGTTCCTCCAGGTCTCGCCGCCGTCGGTCGAGAGGAACACTCCGCCACCGGTGTCACCGTCGCGTGAATACACTCCCCAGGCCGCCAGGTACATACGCTGCCCCTCCGTCGGGTCAAGGGCGAGGTCGGTCGGACCGTTACAGCCTTCGGGCACTCTCATCTTCGCCCAGTGCTCCGCGCCATCGGTGGACTTGTAGAGGGCGCCGTCCTCGTCCGTACGGATGCTTCCGTCGTCGCTTCGGCGGGCCACGATGAGGTAGAGCGTCCCGTCACCGGCACGGACGATGCGCCAGGCGAAGGGCTGCTCACCTTCGATCCCTTCGTTCCTGAGCGTCCAACTTCGGCCGTTGTCCGTTGACTTGTACGGGCCCCGGCCGAACCCGCAGGCATAGAACACCCGCTTGCCCACGGGGCTTGTGGGGTCGAGCAGGATGTGGGTTACCGACGTCTCGGGCATCCCCTCGTTGGTGACCGTCCAGGTCTTCCCTCCGTCGGTGGAGGTGGCCACGCCGCCTTCGAAGTCGGCCGGGCTGGTGGCCCGCCACATCTTGGGCCGAGGGAGATCGTGGTGGTAGGCGAACGCCCCCCACATCAGGCCTTTCACCTCCGGGTCGAACTCAAGCCAGTAGGTCGTGTTCTTCCAGCGCTGGGGGATTCCCGCCACCGCGCTCATCCACGACTCCCCGCCGTCTTCGCTCTGAGACAGGCCGATGTCCGTGTAGGTGATGAACATGTGCTTCGGGTCGAAGGGGTCGAAGTGGACGCCGTAGCACGTGGTGACGTCGAGCCCCCGGGTCGTCCATGAGTCCTCGCTCACCTGGACTGAGGTCACCTGCTGCCACGATCGGCCGCCGTCGAGCGTACGATAGGTGCGGAAGATGTCGGTGACGTAGCAGATGTCGGCGTCCGTCGGTGCGACTGCCAGGCTCAGCGGCTGAACGAAGAAGACGTGGGGTTGGCTGTCGGGCATCCGGGCTTCGAGCCACGACACTTCCATGTTCTCAGAAGGGCCGGTGTTCGTCTCCTTCCACACGGCGTTCCAGGTGCGACCGGCATCGGTGGTCTTGAGGATGCCATAGATTCGGCTGTCCTCACCCTCGCCGAGTTGCAGGCCCCGGACGCCAACGTAGGCCGTCGAGGCCTCCCGAGCCGAACAGCCAACCGCCCTGAAATCGGGCGGCCCGCTAACCCCAGGTTCACCAATCAGCGGCACGATGCCCTCCCCACAACCGCGCCAGTTCTGCCCCCCGTCCTCGGAGACGGAAACTCCGCCAACCAGCGAGCGGCCGTCCCAGGCTGACCCCGTCGTTGCGTAGATGAGGAGCCGGTGCTCCTGGATGCCGATGCTGGCCGCCTTGATCTCGCCGCCGGGAGGTCCGGGCAGATGCTCCCAACCTGAGACACCACCCGCGTGGACGCCGACCTCGGTCACAACGTAGAGCTGCGTCTCTTCCAGTGACCGGCCCGGCTGAACGTGGATGGCGTGGACCTGGCCACCGGCAAGTTCGGACGCCCTCTGCCAACTCCTTCCCCGGTCCAGCGACGCTAGGACCAGCACCGGGTCGCCCCCGAAGACCACGCAGAGCCGGTCAGAGGAACTGGGGTCGACGGCAATGGCGACGATGCGCCGACCGGGGCCGGGATAGGAGGTATCGCCTGTGGTCAAGCGCCAGTCGGCGTGGTCGCCACACATGTGCTCCGCCGTGTTTTTGGTGGGGTCGGGGAAGATCATCTGCCAGGTCTTCCCCGTGTCCTCGCTTCGCCAGAGCGCAGCGTTGCCGGCGTAGATGACGTTGGGGGCCTGTGGGTCAAAGGCGAAGGTCTGCACCACGGTCCGCAGGTTGAACATCCGCCAGGAGAGTCCGCCGTCGGTGGTGATGTAGGCGCCCGTCATGTCGCAGTGTTCGAGGACGACGTTGGGGTCATGCGGGCTGATGGCGGGGAAGAACTGCCCCCCTCCACCGCCAGGGCCGATGATCGTCCAGTTGTCGAACCGTGGGGCGGACGCCGGAGTGTTTCCCCCAGCCGCCCCCTTCCCGCGTGCTTGATGGCCCATGAGTGTCCCTCCAGAAAGTGGATCGGTCTCTTCGCTCACCGCCGAGAGCTGTGTTCCCCTGGAAGCCAGCCCCGATCAGAAAGCCAGGTGGCAGAGCGGATTGTCGTGGATGATGCGGTCGATGTCACGCGCCTTCAGGCCGGCGGCCTTGAGTCTGGGGATGATGCGGTCGAAGATCTGGACGTAGCCGCCCGGCCAGCGCTGCCGAAGCCTTCCCTTCTCGTAGTAGAGATACATGTCCACCGAAATCATGATCTGTTTGACGAAACCCCGGCGGACCAAATCGACAATCTGGGCGATGACCATGTCCTCAGGGAGGATGTCTTTGCCGCCGAAGTTGGTGAAGAGGAGCATCGCCCCCTTGCGGGCGACCTCCAGGATGTCCTGCCAGGGATCCACCTCGATATGGCCCAGGGCCACCCGTCGCGGCTCGACCCCCTGCGCCTTGAAGAACTCGATGTGTGTGTGCGCGCCCTTGGTGGTGTGGGTGGTGATGGGCGCGCCCGTCTGCCGGTGCACAGAGGCTGCGGCGAGGAAGGTCTTCTCCTCAATGGGCTGGAGGTGGTAGTCGTCGCTTGAGACCTTGAGGACGCCGGCTCGCGCCTGTGAGCCCTCGATGCCCTGGGTCACGCTCTTCATCAGCACTTCGCTCAGGTCATCGACGGAGGCCTGCTTGATCCAGCCCGGGAGCGTCCGCTCGACGTAGAATCCGGTGGCCGCCACCAGGTGCATCCCCGTGGCCTGACAGTAGGAGCGCAACTCGTCCGGAATCTGAATGCCCGTGACCGTGTTGCAGTCGACGAAGCAGTTGCACCCCCGGGAGACGAGTTTCCGGAACTCAGCCCGCATCCGTCGAGCAAATGCAGGTAAGGCCCCAGCGACGTAGTCGGCTTTCGCGACCGACTTGTCCTGCCAGAGCAACGCGTGCTCGTGGGGGAGCACGGCCTGGATCTCGCCCGGGTGGACATCACCCAAGATGGTGCGGATCTTGAGACTCATGGCCGGTCGCTCCTTTCCTGTTAACGCTTCCAAGAGATCGTTCTGGCGACGGTTGCAGCGGGTACTCAACCGGGGGCGAGCGCAGGTACGAGGAGCGGCACTAAGAGCGTCAGCAACATTCCACTGACCACCGCGATCATGGCAAAGTCTTTGCCCGAAAACTCGGTAATGACCGGCAGCGTTACGTCCATGGCGGTGGCTCCCCCGGACCCGATGGGCGCGAGTCTGCCCACGTACTTCACCAGAATGGGCGTGAGGACCAAGGTGAGCACCTCCCGGCTGATGTTGGAGAGGAGCGCGACCACACTGAGCGCGGGCCCGCTGATGTCCTTGATGAGGATGCTGGACACGCTGTAGTAACCGAACCCAGCGCCGACGGCGAGCGATTCGTGTATCGATATCCCGGGCAAGACCAGGGAGCACACGCCCGCTCCCACCAGGGTCCCCACGATCACACAGACCGGGACCAGAAGCACCTTGAGGTGCTGGTCTCGGAGGACGGTCCAGGCTTTCGTGTCGCTTCCCAGACCGATGCCAACCAGCAAGAGGAGCGCGTAGAGGGCGTAACGACTCAGGCCCTCGCTGAGCAAGAAACCGGGGAGGAGCGAGAACCAACCACCAAGGAGCCCGGCAACGAAGAAGCCCAGTATGATGAGACTACTCTTCACAACCCGCTCCCCGAAACGACCACACCTCCAGCACGTAAACCGCGCCCACGCTCCCAGCAATGCCACCCAGAGCAAGGATCAGACCTTGAACCCCGAAGGTGCCCAGTTGGCTGACGACCGTCTCGTTCACGCCGACAGAGATGCCCAGGACGAAAAGGAGTCCGTACACGCACCAGGGCATGAGTCGGTCGGCCCCGCGGATGAACCGCCGCCTCCTGCGCAGGACAAAACCGCAGCACATTCCTGCGGCGAGGGAAAAGAGAATGCCGAACATGTCGAGCCTCTCTCAAACTCCGGTAGGGGCCCGTACGGGCCCTGGAAGCGGGCGCAGCAAGCAGCGCCCCTACGGAGAGGGGATGGTACACGATTGGCCTCGCCTGTGGCAATGGCTCTCGGGCACTGAGACGAAAGGCTGAGGTCCCTCGCCCCCACGCTCTCACGCCGGCAGAGGTGGAAAAACACTTCCAGCCCCGTGTGTACCCCGGTACAGTGCTGAGGCAAGAGGCGCGAATGCACAGGGATTGTTCCCACCTGGGAGAACGTTTTCAGCCGTCGTAGCCAAGTCGCCGACGCTCCAAAGCTTTGGCGACGGAGCGGCCACTATGGCGAAGTCGGCTCCTCACGAGGACTGAGAAATGGCGAAAGTGAATACTGAGGTATTGGGTGCGGCTCGGAAGCTCCTCGACGCCCGGCTGGCTAACGCCCGCCACGTCCAGTACGCCTACGCTGCGCCGACCGCTGCTACACGCAGGAAGTGGGAGGAACGCGCCTGCTGGCTGCGTCAGCGTGTGCTCACCGCGGCCGGACTGCTGCCGGAGCCAGGACGCACCCCACTCAAACCGCGCGTGTTCGACCGTACCGACTTCGACGGCTACAGCGTCGAAAAGGTCCACTTCGAGAGCCGACCGGGGTTCCTGGTCACCGGGAACCTCTATCGTCCGCTGAGGAGCCGGGGGAGACGACCGGCGATCCTCTGTCCCCACGGCCACTGGCAACACGGCCGCCTGGAGCACGGCGACACGGGGAGCGTCCCGGCGCGCTGTGCCATGTTGGCGAGGCTGGGCTTCGTCGTTTTCAGTTACGACATGGTCGGCTACAACGACAGTTGCCAGACTGAGCATCGCTGGCCACCCGAGGTCCTTCGGCGACCGCTTCTGTACGGCATCGGCCCCTTCGGACTTCAGTTGTGGAACAGCATCCGGGCCGTGGACTTCGTCAGCAGTCTGCCCGACGTTGACCCCGAGCGCATCGGCTGCACGGGGGCCTCAGGCGGGGCCACGCAGACCTACTACCTGGCCCTCGTGGACGACCGCATTCGAGTCGCTGTGCCTGTGTGCATGATGTCGGCTCACTACCAGGGCGGGTGTGCGTGCGAGGAGGCACCGTTGCTGCACCTCGGCGACCTGACCACGGTTGACGTGGTGGCCGCACTGGCTCCGCGTCCGGTTCTTCTGCCTTCCGTCACTCAGGACTGGACCAACCAGAACCCGGAGTACGAGTTCCCCGCCGTGCGCGCAATCTACGCCCTCTACGGCGCTCAGGAGAGAGTGGCGAACGTCCACTTCGATGCGCCTCACAACTACAACAGGGGCACGCGCGAGCACATGTATGCCTGGTTCCTGCGCTGGCTCACCCGAAAGAAGGACGTCGGCCGACGGGTTCGGGAGCCCGACTTAGTCCTCCCCAGTCCCGA
>CBDVDV010000143.1:0-9713 GCA_965372835.1 uncultured bacterium
GTCACAGCGCAGACAGAGCGCTTGCCCGCCCTCGAGCGACACGTTCTCAGCCGGGATTTCCGACCCGCAGTCCGGGCACCTCAGTTTCATGGCCCGCGGCCCCCTGCCAGCGATGTGCCCCAGGCTCCGCCGTTCGACTATACGGATAACTACACGGTTCGCCCACCCGATTCACCTATCCACGTTGTCACCTCGGCGGCAGACTTGCGTGGTGGTGCCTGGCGTTCTCCGGACGGATAGCCCAGCCCGATGCCATCCACTATTTCGACCCCGCTGGGGATGTCGAGTCTCTTCTTCCAGCCTGAGAGGCGGTTGAGCAGCGTCACCCATCCGAAGTAGCAACTCCCCAGCCCCAAGCCATGCGCAGCGAGCATCAGGTTCATCGCTGCCAGGGTGCAGTCCTTGGCGTAAGTCGTGGACGAGCTTGTGTCAGCGCCCGTGAGCACCAGGGCCGTGGCGCCGTTGAAAAGGGCGGGGCGCAGGCTGCGAAACACCCTCGGGCCCTTTTCCCCTTTGAACCTGGCGACGAAGAGTCTGAGGATAGGCAGGAACTTCTTGAGTTTCAGGCCATATTCGTGGAGCGCTCTCTCCAACTCCCCCAAGACATCTCGGTCGGTAATGACCCAGAAGCGAGCGGGCTGAAGGTTCTGTCCGGAGGGGGCCCAGAGGCCTGCCTCCAGAACCTGTTCGATGAGGCCCTTGGGAACAGGCGTGTCAGCGAACTGTTTCGCGCTTCGACGGGTGCGGATGGCTTCCAGCAGTTCCATCAGTCAGTGTCCTTTCCTGCGTCTTCAGAAAGCGGCTGCTTCGGGACCGGCAGCGCGATGTGAGAGGGATGTTCGGCATCGAGGCAGAGGGTATTGGTGGCTGCGACGGGTGGGGCTTCAGGGTCGGCCTGGTTGTTGTTGACGTCGAAGCGGGGATAGTTGCTGCCGGATATGACCACCCGCACACGGTGCCCTCGGTTGAAGAGGATGCTCGTCGACCAGAGGTCCACCTCGATCCGGTAGACCTCGCCCGGCGTCATCAGTTGCTCCTGTTCGAAGCCCTCACGGAGTCGGCAGCGACGGATGCCGTCGGCGATGAGCATCGACCGGCCGTCGGGGTAGACGTCGGTCAGCTTCACGGTGAAGTCAGTGTCCGGCGCAGAAGAGCGCACCCATAGTACCGCCTTCAGGCGACCGGTGACTTCCAGGGGCTCGGCCAGCGGCTCCGTCGTGAAAAGGAGCACGTCGTCCCGGTCCTCCACCGGCCGCTGATCCATGGGTCCAGCGGGCAGGTTCAGGTTTCGGCCCCCGCGCGTGGGAACCGGGTCGGCCGGGTCAAAGGTGAAGGACAGGCTCAGTTCCGACTCGCCTGGGTCCTGCCTGCTCAGAAGCCCGTCGGGGTGAAAGTAGAAGCGGGTGGACTCCGCGGCGGGCGGCCAGTCCGATGCGGTTCGCCAGTGGTTTCCGGGCGCATCTGGGTCATCCACGTCGCCCATGACGTAGAAGGCGACGGCTGGGGTCTCGTTCACCCCGCTGGGCTTTCCCTTGAGCCAGTAGTCGAACCAGCGACGCATCTCGGCAATGGCGGGAGGGCGGCTGGCGTCGGCTGGGAAGACCAGTTCTCCCTGCTCTCGACGGGACTGCCCGCCGTGCGTCCACGGCCCGATGATGAGTTTCTGATTTCCCCGGGCTCCGGGTCCGCCACGACGTTGCCTGCTGAGGTAGGCGTCGATGGTGCCTTGACAGAAGGTGTCAAACCACCCCCCAACGTGGACTGCCGGGGCCGTTATCTGGTCAGCGCGCGTGTCCGCATCCAGTTGGCGCCAGAAGTCGTCGTAGAGACGGTGCTCCCGCATCAGCGCCAGGTTGTCCGGGTGGAATGCGTGATTCTTGAGCCAGCCCTCCACCTGCGACTTGCGAAAGACTCCGCCGGGGTAGGCGGTGTGGTGGTAGAGGCTGAAGGCGGCGACGCCGATGTGCTGCGCCGCCAGGTGTGGCGGGCGAGCGCCGGCCATCAGGTTCTGGGTGATGCCCAAGGCCGAGCCGCCCATGGTACCTACCGGGCCGTCGCACCAGGGCTGACGGGCGAGCCATTCCACCGTGTCGTAGCCATCCTGGTTGGCTCCCCAGCCACAATCCACAAACGCCAGATCCTTCCCCTCGGAGGCAAATCGTCCGCGCATGTCCTGCACGGCGACGGCGTACCCATGGAGGTTGAAGGCTGTGAGCATTCTGCCTTTGCTGTCGAAGCCTTCTTTGTTGTAAGGCGTGCGCATGAGAATCACGGGCCAGGACCCCTCGCCCGTGGGCAGATAGAGGTCAGTCGCCAAGTGCGTCCCGTCGCGCATGGGAACCATCACCGTCCGTCTGGCCCGGGACGCCGGCTCCAGTGCGAAATCCAGAGTCTTGCGCCAGTGACCGAGGACGATGGGCTTTACCTCGGGGGAAAGCACGTCGGCGCCCGAAGGGATCCGGCCTTCGAAACCTACTTGCGGCCAGATGAAGTTCTTGTGGGTGTCGGAGGCAGTGAACACGATGACGGTGTCGGCCCCGGGAACGTCCTCGGGGACGTCGATCTCGAACCTGCCCCGGGTGTCCGTCCTGACGCGCCGCTCCACGGGGATCTCGTAAGCGTTGCCGTCGCGCTGAGCCACGCCAAGGCGGGTCGCACATACGACGCAGTCAGTCAGGGGCTTGAGTGTTTCTTTCTCAAGCACTCGTCCGGTCAGAATCTCCCCGGCCGCCACGCTCCCGAGCAGGAGCGCCAGGACGAGGCTCAGTCTTATGGAGTTACGGCACATTGTCGGACCTCAAGTTGGCTGCTCCGATGTGCTACTCCTGCGCTAACTGGATTGTATCATTCGGCGTGCGAGCCGCAAGCCTCGTAGCCCGGCCCTGTGGTCACGATGACGAGCGCTCGAACCAGATGGGGCTGGACCAGGCCATTTCACCATCGGCCTGGAGCACGCGCAGGTAGTACCACTCCGCCGGGGTGCTACCTGCGCGTCGGTCGGTCACTGTGGTGCGGAGGACGAACTCTCCCGGTTCAAAGGTTGCGAGCACCTCGTTGTTCTTGAGCACCTCGACCCGTTCGAGCAGCGTGGTGCCGGCAACGAGCAACCTAATCCGCCGGGGGCCGCTCCGCCCCTGCGAAACCACACTTCCCAGAGGATGGCCGGACACGCTGAAATCCATCAGGATGTGGTCGCCGGTGGTGGCGTAGGTGCGCCGATCGGCGACGGCCCCGAAGAGCGCCCGCCGTGTAAGTCGCCCGGCCCGGACCGCGGTCAGCCCGCCCCGGAGCGCCATGTGCTCGTCGGTCGAGTTCTTGGGGAAATCCTGGAGTTTGAGCAGGCTGCCACAGGGCACGCCGTGGTGGTCGCTCCCGGCGATGGCGCCCAGTTTGAACCCCCGGGCCAGGGCGTCCTGGTAGTAGATGCCCGCTCGGCGGGCGATGACCGGCCGGGGACCGTCATAGCTCTCGGAGTTGCCGTGAGTGGAGTAGATTTCACAAGTGGTGATGGGGACGCCCTCGAAGAGAGACCAGTCGCTGAGTCCCATACTGTCCACGGCGTAGGCGGCGTGATGGGGGACGACCATGCCCCGGAGTTCGCGAAGGCGAGCCAGCAGTTCGGGGCTTTTGGGGCCGCTGACGGGGTCGGGCACCTCGGCGAAGGAGTTGCGGGTGAGGTAGTAGTAGTTGACATGGCACGTGCCGCCCTGGTCGTCGCGGAAGGCCCGCTCGTGCCCGAGCAGGGCAACGAAGCGGCCGGGCCGGTTAGCGCTGTCAGCCCACCGGCAGGTTTTCTCCCAGGTCTCCTGGGACCGTGGGCCGTGGTCGGTCACCGAGGCGAAGTCCAGCAGAGCGACGTCCCGAGCGTACTGGTAGTGCTCCTGGCTCGACGTGGCTCCGTCCGACAACAGCGAATGGCAGTGCGGGTCACCCCAGAAGGTGGGCTCCGCGGCTCGTCGGGTAACGAGGAAGGGATTCGACACCCCCCAGAGGTCGCCTCGGCGGTCTTCGACCCTCAGGTAATAGACGCCCGGAGCGGGCGGGTCGAAGCGCAGGGCTCCCCGGCCCCGCCGAAGCCTCAGTACGTCGAGCCGACGACGGATCCGCCGGTGACCGTCCAGGAGCAGCACGTCGGCGGCCCTGCTCTCGTGGGGGGCGATATTGGCGTAGGCATCGAGGGCCACGGTCTTGAGCGAGGCGTTGTGCCCGGTGCGGACGATGCTTGGGACGACCGCAAAAAGCCCAGTGGGTCTGCCTGCTCCTGGCTGGGCGACGAGTACCGCGTCGGCTTCCTCATAGCATCGAAGTGCTCGAGCGCCCATGGCTCGGTACTTGCGGGAGTAGAACTCGGAAACCCGTCGCCGGGCGCCGTCGTAGACCAGCACGGGGAAACGGGACTGGATGGCTACGATAGGCGCCAGAGCACCGTAACTGCCTCCACCGGTGTCGCCATAGGCGAGGGTCAGTTCCTGACCGCGCTGGAGTTCGCCTGAAGTGACGTAGCAACTGACCACGTGGAAGCGGAAGGAAAAGCGTTCGGCGAAGGGGGGCATGGGGTTGACGACCACCCGCAGGTCGACCCCTGCCGGCCCGCCGGCGCTGACGTAGCCAGGAGCGGTAGGGTCGGCTGATTGGGGTGGTGTCCAGCAGACTTCGGTTTTGTCGCTCCGGAAGACGATCTCCAAACCGCCTCCCCGGCCGATGGGCTTTTGACCGCAGCGAAGTGTGAAGACCAACGTGTTGGGCTCGCCGGGCCGCACCGCTCCACACGCACTGACGCTCACTGATGCGTCACTCTTGGACATTGTTGCCCACTCCTCTGTCGTCGGGTGACGGGAATCACAGCCTGGCAGTATAGAGACCTCTCACTGCGCACTCAAGCGGGAGACGGTGCCCCGTTGACGGGGTGGCGGCCGGGCACGGTGGGGCGACGGTCAGGAGGTCAGCAGCATGATCATCAGCACCACGAAGAAGAGGGCGGCGAGCGCGGCACGCTCGACCACCGCGCGGTCCCAAAGCAGCGTGTGGGTAGGGACGTAACGAGAGATTTGGGGCGGGATGGGCCGGGCACGCTCCTGGGCAAGGACCAGGGCCACGGAAAGCACCAGGGCGCCTTGCGCGAGGAGTTTCTGTTCGGCCACACACAGGAATATGGCCACAAAGCACCCCAGGGCGAAGATGTTGAATATCCGTTTGGTGTGACTGCGCCGCTGCTCCTGGTAGTCCTCGAGGGTCAACTTTTCCCGCACGATGTCGCCCAACATTTCGAACTCAGGCGCTGGCTGGTCGGTCAGGAACCTGATGTCGAGCAGTTGGTACGGCGCCCGGGAGCCGTAGCGTTCGAGCAATTCGGCTGTCACCTCCTGGGCCTGGGCCAGTGTCAGCTGCTCCGGGTCGTCGGTGCCGAACCGCTCCTTGAGTTCCTCGGCGAACGTGCCTCGCTCGAAATCTGTCTCCGAGGCCCTCTCCTTCAGGACGGCGGTGATCTCACGTAGCAGCAAGGGATAATCCGCGAACCGGAGTTGGGGTGCGATGCGTTGAGAGCGGCCGCGCAGGTAGCCAAAAGCGTCTTCCGCCTTCACCATAGTGTCGTAGGGCCGTTCGCCTTGGGTCTGGAACATGCGCCGACGGTCACCCCGGCTGAGCAGGCAGAGCGGCACTGGAAGGGGCTGTACGCCGCGGGCCCAGTTGAGCGCCCGCCGAAGGGCGTGTCGTGACCTGGGGTCCGACTCCACCACCGGCACCACGAGGATCACCGGGACGAAGTGGTCGCTCTGCATCTGTCGGCCGACGCAGAGGGCCAGTTCTTCAGGCTTGGTGGGCGGTTCCTGCTCGGGAGGCAAGTCCGGCCGCTGGAAGGTCATGGTCCAGCCCTCAGAGGGCACATAACCCAACTCGCGCAGGAAACGCGCCTCCTGGAGGAGGATACGTTCGGCCTTGGCAAAGGCTGAGGACGGAGTTACCTCAGGCGCCTGCTCTTCCTCCCCCTGCCCCGACTCGCCTTCGCCGCCAGCGCCCGCATCTGCGGGCTCCGCCTCTCCTGTCTGCGCTGCCGTAGGCTCTGAGACCGTTGCCGGGGGGGGAGTTTGTGAGGGCTTTTCCGGCGCTTCGAACCTGAGGATGATGCGTCTGCCACAGGCCGGACATCGAAAGTGGGTGGCCGTGTACTCCTCAGGAAGCTTGAGAAGTTCGCCACATTCGCAGCGCAGCGCGGGTACCGGATCCGCCATTGCTCTGCTCCCCTACTGCTGTCCTCCCCTGACGATGCACCTGCGGGGGTCATGGTACCAAGGTTGGGTGCTCTGTCAAGCGAATGTTTGGCGGGGCCACTCGTGAGGGGAACCCACCGTTGGAAGGGCGACGGGCGCAGCCCTTAGCCCGGGTCAACTCGCCCCCGGTCGCGACGACACCTCGGCGATGTCGAAGATGACCTTGACCTGGTCAGGGGTGCGCGCGGCCAGCGCCTGTTCGTACTCGTCCAATCCGAAACGGTGGGTAATCAGCGAAGAGAGGAACTGCGGAAACCGTTCCTGTATCTTGACCATGTCTCTGAGGACCGCCTCGAAGTGGCGCCGGTTGGCGTTGACCACCCCAACGACGACCTGGTTCATCCGCACCGTCTGGTTCAGTATGCGGTTGCCGTCCACACAGACCTCGGCGCTGCCTCGGGGGATGCCGGTCAGGACGTAGATGGCGTTTCGGCCCAGGAGAAAGATAAGGCTGAGGGCCAGGTCGGAGGCCCCCGTCGCTTCGACGATGAGGTCAACGGGTCCGATCTGCTTCCCGATCTCCTCGGTCGTGAGGCCACGGTGGTCGATGTAGTTGGTCTCGAGGCTCCTGGCCAGTTTCACCTTGGGATGGTCGGGGTCTTTGCGTTCGATGAGCCAGGCGTTCATCCCGGCCAGTCGAAGCAAAGCCAGCCCCAACAGGCCCACGGGCCCAGCTCCAACTACCAGCGCCGTCTTGCAGAACCCCCAGGCCTCTTCAGGCATTTCCTTCGCCGGCGCCGGGCACGCCCAGGGCATACGGTCCTGGATGAAGGTGGCTTGCTGCACCGCCTTCTCCATGATGCTCATGGGCTCGATGAGCACGGCCACGTCTGCCAGTGCCGGAGGCACCTTGACCAGGTACTGGGTCTCCTCCAAGTAGCGTTCGGTGAAGAAGCCGTGAATCTTGTGCAGCCCACGCTCGGTGTATCGGCCGGTGAAGCAGAAATCGCTCTGGCCCGACTCGCACCCGGGGCATTCGCCACAGCCTCGGCGGACCGTCGGGACAACCAGGTTCCCGGGCTCCAGCCCCTCGACTTCATCACCTACCTCCAGCACCTGGCCGAAGCCCTCGTGGCCCATGACGATGAAGTCCTCTCCAGGAGGCGGATCGGCTAAGCCGTTGGCGATCATGGACCGGTCGGATCCGCAGATGCCCGTTTGCAGCGCCTGGACGAGCACCTGCTTGGGCGACTCGATAGCAGGCTCAGGCAACTCGAACTCTTCCGCCTTCGTCGCCCCCTTCCGCAAACCGATAGCGCGCATAAGGGCAGTCCCTCCCTTGGGTGGTGGGAGTGTCTCGCTGGCGCGGGTTCACCGTCCCTAAGATAGCGCGCCGGGCTGCTACGGGCAAGTTCTACCGGTGGACCAGGACCATGTAGCGGTAGGTGAGTTCGGTTCCTTCGCCGGCCTGAACGGTTAGGCTCCAGGTCAGCACGTTGACGGTGTTGACCTGTCTCAACCCCCAGGCCAGTTGGCGGACCTCGGCCTCGGGAGTGGCCGATTTGAGCTCGCCCGAGAACGACTTGACGATCTCCAGGTCGATGGGCTCACCTTTGAAGTTGTGTACGCGAAGTGTGCCTTCGACGGTCACCCGCTGATAGGAACGACCGAAGAGGCTGACCGCCTCGGGGTCGCGCTCGACCTCAACCTCCTGCTGCTGGGCCGCCACCGCGACGGCCCGGGTCAGTTTCACGGTGACCGAGCCGCCCACGGGGGTGTAAGTGAGCGTGTCCTGACCTAAGATCTGGTTGCCAGCCACGGTCATCGCCGGGGCGGTGGTCCAGGGGAGGGCGGTCTGGTTCTGGAGCCTGATGCTGTGCCAGACCACCTGGCGCTCCTCCTCTTCCCGGCGGCGGTCGCTGCGACTGGTTTCGCTGGTGTAGTCGGGGATGGTCCACTGGTAGATGTGCTTGTACGGGACCGATCCGGTGAAAAGCGGGTAGTAGCCGACCTCGCCCTTGGCCAGGCTGACTTTCTCGATAGGGTACAAGAAGAGGTCCTCCGCTGCCTCTCCGACCTGTGAGGCAGCGTACGCGGGAAGCGCGGCGGCCAGGTCTCCAGGCCGGTATCGTATAGCCGTCTGACGCATGATGTTCGAGGCTATATCGGCTCTCTGCTGTGGCGGGCGCGTCAGATGCTGGAAGAATTGGGCCAGGTCGAGTTTGAGTGACAGGGGGCTGGGGATGTCAGCGAACTGGAGGTTGGGGAAGCCGGTCACCAGGTGCAGGTTCACGTCTTCGAGGTCCTCCACTTCGTTGATGACGGCTGCCTTTCCGGAGATAACCGCAGCGTCGGCCTCGGAGATGTCTATCTTGTATGAGGGCGCCCAGGTGATGCCTTTGGCCAGGTAACTGAGGGTGAAGGCTCGTTGCTTGGGCGCAGCGGCCAACCTGCCCGCCAATTCAACGGAACGGACCTCCCGTGTCACTGAAAAGTCGGCATCCTCGTCGTAGATGTCGACCCGCTCGACCAGGTCGAGCCTGACGCCCACAACACCCCAGTCCGTTTTGACCAGAAGAAGTCGTTGCGAGGAGGGCCTGGTGTAGCGTGGTTCTATGGAGCGGGCACTTCGGCCACTGGCGTAGGGGTCAGCCTGGCTTGTGTACTTCGGCTCGGGCAGGGCCAGTACGGTCCCTTCAATGGGCTTGTCGGTGTCCCTGAGATGCAGTTGCACCTCCTTGCCTACTCTCGTGCGCAGGAGGTCAGCGAGGCTGGTCGCTTCGACCGACTCGAGATGGGTGGCCTCCCGCGCGACAAGGTCATGCAACTGTGCCTCTTTGTCGTAGGTGAGCCAAAGGGTCCCGTGGGATGAGGCCGGCAAAGAGCGGATGACGAACGCGCCCGGTTCCTTGGGCAGTTCACCTGTCCGAACGAAGTAGCCCACGCCGTTCTTGAAGAGCGCCACTTGCGTGGCCTGCGTGCTCACCTCCGAGAGGTCTGCGGCCTCGCAAACCGCGACCGTCCACCCCACGATCGACCCGCACACAACCGCCACCAGCATAGCCCTGCAACGTCGCATCGCTCCCCCTCCCTTCCTGAGTCCAGGTACCGTTTCTCGGAGCAATCGGGTCCGCTGTCCCCCCACGAGCCTCCGTGTGCTCGGCGTCGGCTAGCGGGTAGTGCAGCGCGCACCGCTCACCCCTACCGCTCTCTTAGACGGCTGCTCCCCCTGCCCGGTTCCCGGAAAACCACTTCCCGCTCCCCAAGGGACTGACCGGTCCGTCTCTGTTGTGCTCGAACGCAATGGCTGAGGGAGAAGCAGCGAATGGCTTCGGCGACGTGGCGGGTGGCGATTTGTCGTCCTTGGTCGGTTCAGTAGTCATCGCCCTGGTAGACGAAGGGCCGGTCCGCTGGCGGTCATCGAGGCGAGTATCCTCAGAATATCACGTCCAGCCATGTGACCCAGGGCCACTGAACTGGGGCAAAGCGGGGGCCGCAGGTTGC
>CBDVDV010000144.1:0-9510 GCA_965372835.1 uncultured bacterium
GCTCGGCCGAGGCCACCAGCCAGGTCTCCCCGAAACTCCCCCCTGGGGAGAGGTCGGCGGCCACGGCGATCTGGATGTCGTCCTGGTCGCCGAACCTGGTGCGCACCTCTTCCTGGAGGCTTTCTGGCAGTGCGTCCTTGAGGTTCATCGGGACCGCCTCGGTGTTACGGTTGTGAAAAAGTTCCCCCACTTGGGGAACTCAGGAGTTGGCGAACCCGCCGTACGACGGGCTGACGGTCGGGAGCGTGCGAATCTGCCCCGCGGGCAACTCATTAGTGCAAAGCGTAAGGAAAGTTACCGGTCCGTGCTCATGGTCATGCCCCCTGCTCCCTGGGGGAAGGTGGTCGCCGCCAGCCAGCCGTGGCTAACGGCCTCATTATACCCCCGGAACCCGTCGTGTCAAGGCTCCCGATCCGGCGAACGCTCGAAATTCCTCGCAAAAAAGGTTCTCCAGCGACAACGCCGGCATTGCAGTGACCACCAACCCAGTTGCTTTGCTTAGCCCTTGACAGCGCGCGGGTTGTGGCTATCCTGGCCTGAACGAGTGTGTTTGGGGGCGGGAGGCAATGGCCGAGGGAAGGTCTTGAGATGCGGGGACTGACGGCAGTGCTTGTGTTTTCTCTTGTGGCACTTGTGGAGGGTGATCGGTTGGCCGTAGAGGATGTCCTGCGGTTACGGCAGTCAGCAGCGCGGGAATACTATGCCTTTTCCCCCAGACAGGCGACCAGCGTGGCGGCGGCGGAGCCGCCCGTGGTCGATGGCCGACTCGACGATGCCTGCTGGCGGGGCCTGGAACCCGTAACCCGCTTCGTGCTCACTGAATCAGGCGGATCCCCCAGCCAGAAGACCGAGGTCTTCCTGTGTCATTTCGGGGGTGTGCTGTACGCAGGCTTTCGCTGCTACGAGTCGGCGATGGCCGAACGCCGGGCTGCGAAGGAGGCGAAAGGCGCCGGCGGTGATGCGGAAGCGCCCGCCGACAACCTGCAACTCTTCTTCTCGACCGCCAACGATCATAACCGCTACTATCGGCTCCTCATCGACATCCAGGGCCGCACCCGCCTCTTCGTCGGCCATGCGCTTCGAGGTGAGTTCCCGGAAGATCGGATGGGCAAGGAGTATGAACTTTTCCGGGGCCCATCCTTCGCCTGCGAAGTTGCCGACCAGGTGGACGCCTGGACGGGTGAGGTCGCTCTCCCCGTCTCCGCCCTCGACCTCCGGGGCGACCTGACCGGTCAGGTCTGGGGTTTCGACGTGGTCCGGGTGCGCGTGCCGGCACCCGCTGAGGTCTCCGCCTGGTCTTGTGACCCCGGGCGTTCCAAGGTCTTGCCCATCGAGTTCGGCGACCTCCTTTTCGGGGATCGGAGCATCGTGGTGACGAGAATCGACCTGGGTAAGCCCTACTGGGGTGAGAACTCGGTCAGGGTGACGCTTGTCAATCGGCTACACTCGGAGCGAAAACTGCGTCTGTTGTCCGAGGTCTACATGCCCGTGGATGAAGTGGTCTACGACCGCTACGAAGGTGTGACCGTGTTGGTCGGCGGCCGGACCGAGGAGGTCGAGGTGCCCTACAGACTCTCCTGGCGGGGGAAGTGGCCCGTATATCCTGAGTACTGCCAGCGCTTGAGCCTGCGGGTGGAGGACGCCGGGACTGGGGAATCGCTCTACGCGGCCAGTTACCCGGTGGCCTTCGACATGGGCGTCAAGCCCAGCGAGCGCTACGGGCAGACCCGCGAGGCACCCAACCCCGCACCCGACGACCCTGACTTCCTCACCAGGAAGCGGGACTTCATCATCGGCCGAATCCCCGAGTTCCGCCGACTGGGCACGGCCGACGGCGCGGAATCGGACTTCGTGCTGGCCGCTCTCGACGGCTCGGTGCGCTTCAACCTGATGGAAGAGGGCGTTCTGCGGGAAATGGCCGATTGGCTTACCGGCCTGTTCGACAACGACATCGACCGCATGTTGGGGGCGACCTTCTTTGTGCACCAGCGCCCCGTAACCTGCCATTCCAGTTCCCTCTCCCACATGGGTCCGATGGGCCCGCTGTCGGTGGTTCGTCGGGGTGGGGGGTTGTGTGACAGCCGAGCGCGGAGCCTGGCTGGCATCCTCTCACAGATGACTCGCCAGGAAACGGGAGAGCCGTACCGCTGTCAGCACCTGGGACTTAAAGGACACGTGGTCTGCGCCGTGGCAGCGGTCGCGGAGCCGGAAGGCCCCGCTGACCACTGGGTCCTGGACCCGGACGTGGGCCTGTTCTACTTCACCCGGGACAATACCCGGTTCGCCACCCTGGGCGAACTTCGCCGGGACCGCGGGCTCTCCTATCGCATGAACTTCAACAACGTCCGCCATTCGCACGAGTTCTACTTCAACGCCGACCACCAGTTCACCTACGACTGGAAGCATGAACCGGTCTGGCCCCCGGATGCCCCAGCCTGGTAGAAGGTAGGCGACTTCGGACCACGCATGATCAAGTATCTGGGTTCAAAGCGACTTCTGCTCCCCTGCATCGAAAGCATCGTGGCGGACTTGCCGACGGTCGGTTCGGTGTGTGACCTCTTTGCCGGGACCACCAGGGTCGGGCAGGCACTCAAGCGGACGGGTCTCCACGTCATCTCCAACGACACCGCTGCCTACAGCCAAGTCTTCGGACGCTGCTACATCGAGGCCGATGCCGACCGCATTGACCTATCAGAGGTCCAGGAGGTCCTCGACCAACTCACCTCGCTGCCGCCGAAGGCGGGCTACTTCACCGAGACCTTCTGCGTGCGCTCCCGTTTCTTTCAGCCTGACAACGGCGAGCGCATCGACGCCATCCGTGCCGGCATCGAGGACATGGCTCCTGATGAGCCCCTGCGCTCCATCGTCCTGACCAGCCTCATCGAGGCTGCGGACAGGGTTGATTCCACGACGGGTCTGCAGATGGCCTACCTCAAGCAGTGGGCTCCGCGCTCCCACAATCCGCTTGAACTTCGCGTGCCCGAACTGATACCCGGCACGGGCGAGGTCCATCGCCGGGACGCCAACGAATTGATCGGCGAACTGCCCGAAGTGGACCTGCTCTACCTGGATCCGCCCTACAACCAGCATTCCTACTTTTCCAACTACCACATCTGGGAAACACTGGTCAGAAACGATGAGCCCGAGGTCTACGGCAAAGCCTGTAAGCGCATCGACTGCAGGACGACCAAGTCCCGCTACAACTCCCGAAGGACGTGCTTCGAAGCACTTGCTGATGTGATCGGCGCCGCTCGGGCCAGGTATATCCTTGTCTCTTTCAGCGACGAGGGCTTCGTAGCGAGTGAAGACCTGGAGGCGCTCCTCGGCGAGCGCGGGGAGGTTGTTCGGCTCGACATTCCCCACAAGCGTTACGTCGGCGCGCAGATAGGTATTTACAACCCGAACGGCGAGCGCGTGGGCGAGGTCTCACACCTCCAGAACACCGAGCATCTGTTCCTCGTCGGCGAGGGTGTTGGTGAACTCGCGCGCGAATGGGCGTCTGGTGAGGCTGACACGCCGGTGAAGCAGCTTGAACTGGGGTTTTAGCGCGTCGGCCGTTCCGCGCGGAAGTAGAGGAAGAGGCTCGCGTGGTCCCGCCAGCGCCGAAGCCAGGGGTGCTCTCGGCATGCTTCTTCACTGGGGCGTGGCTCCTCTAACCGGCGCAGAATGAGCCCCGCTTCGATGAGCCCGTTGATGTACTGAGAGAGTGTTCTCGGGAAGCGGGGCACCTCGAACTTCGGCGTCTCTTGCGGAATGGGCCCCTTGGAAAAGCGCCAGTGTTCCAGGCGGGGTCTGGTGTCAAAGTAGTGGGCGACGGTCAGGCCATCCGGTTCGGTTCCCTCATCGCGGAGCCACCCGAAGCCCGGAGTCATGAAGCACGGATGGGTCAGGCTGAAGACCAGTTCGCCTCCGGGTCGAAGCACCCGCAAAAGTTCCCGGCACGCGCTTTCGTAGTCCGGCCCGTCCATCAGGGCCATGAACGAGACCACCAGATCGAAGGTTTCATCCTGGAAGATTCCCGTGAGATCGGAAAAGGAGGCGACTTCGTAGCGGATGCCCAGCGGCTCCTGGGCCTCTGCCTGGCGCGCGTGCTCAATGAGTTTGGGTGACACGTCGACTCCCACCACCTCCGCGTCCATCCGCGCTAAGATGCGGGTGTTGTAGCCCTCGCCACAGCCCGCATCGAGCACCCGTTTGCCCTTCACCTCGCCGAGGAAGGCGAAGAAGGCTGGGTTGTTGTAGTGCTCGCGGTAGGCGTCCCAGCCTCGCCGGACGTGCTCAGTCCAGAGGTCGGCATTTGCGTCCCAGTAGCGGGCAACGGCCTCGTCGCTGGGCTCGACGGGTTCCCGCTCGTCCTGAGGCATCGATTAAGCCCCTGGCTCGGATGGCTTCTATTCAGACGTTGATGCCGAAGCCTGCGGCTCGGCGTCGTCGTCTTCTTCAGTTGCGGGGGAAGGCGCCTCTTGCCGGGCTCGTTTCTCGGCGAGTTCGTTCGCGCAGACGAGAATGGTAGCGTTCAGGTCCTTGTGCACGTGTCCGCGGTAGCGGATGCAGCCCTCGCCGTCCAGGACGATGAGGGTGGGGATGCTGTGGACGTCAAAGGCCTGGGCCAGGCGCATCTTCCAGCCCTGTCCGTCGAAGGTCTGGGGCCAGGGCAGTCTCTTGGCGCGGACGAAC
Source organism: uncultured bacterium (assembly GCA_965372835.1). Lineage (GTDB taxonomy): Bacteria > Planctomycetota > DG-23 > CBDVDV01 > CBDVDV01 > CBDVDV01. The sequence continues at coordinate 4,678 of CBDVDV010000144.1, forward strand.
TTGGCCATTGCCCCCCGGCTGGTGTCCAGGCTGGCACCGAGCATGAAGAAATCCTCATTGCCCTTCCAGCGCTGGTAGACCTCTTTGATCTTGGGAAGGGCGCGGACGCACGGCCCACACCAGGTAGCCCAGAAGTCGATGAGCACCACCTTCCCGGCGAGGGTCTGATTGGAGATGGTCTGGCCGTCGCTGGCCCGCATGTAGAAGGCGGGCGCCCGATGCCCGAGTTCGACCAGGGTCTTCATCTTGCGTTGGGCCCAACCGTCCCAGTTCCGCACGTTCTTGCGAGCAGCGAGCCACTGCAGAGGAGGTAAGGCGACATTGAGTTGCGCGGTGTAGACCCCCGCTTTGGCCAGGAGCACCTTGGTCATGAGGTCGTCGGGCTTCAACTCCTCGGCGCGTCTGAGGCTCTCAACGCCTCTGGCTGGATGCCCGGAGAGCACCGCACACTTCCCCAGCCTATAGTGAAGGTGGAACTCCCAGTTGCCGGGCAACTCGGCGTCGGCCTTCTTGATGGCCTCGAGTTCCTGAAGCACCTCCTCGTAGACCGCCGGCTCCAGGTCCCAGGACTGCACCCGGTCGGACAGGCGCTTCAGTTCCGCCGTCTGCGCGTACGCCTGGGGCCACAGGGCGCTCGAGCCTGCAAGGACCAGACCGGCAAGAAAGAGCACGGGCGCACCCCGGAGCCACCTCGCTATCTTCACGGTTGTACCTCCGTACGCAAAGCCACCTCTGGTCAGTATTCTGTGAACTGATCTCACCTGCCATTCAAACGCGCTCAACCTCCGAACGCAAGCCCCGTTCCGACCGCCTCATCACACCCAGGCACCGAGCCCTTGCCCCCGGACGCCGACCACAGTACCATCACACCACGTGAAGACGGTCGTGCTTTTCTACTCCGACTCGTCGAGTGGGACGTCGATGACCTACAACCTCTACTGGGGTGACCTGCACTGCCACTGCGGCATCAGTTACGGCTACGGGAGCCTGGAGCGGGCCCTCCGCCTGGCCCGGGAGCACCTGGACTTCTGCTCGGTCACCGGTCATGCCTTCTGGCCCGACATGGAGACCCTGTCTTTGCTGCCTGACGGCCGGGCCTTCGAAACCAGGCTGACTGCGAGTGCCCGGCGGGCCAGTCGAAAGAGGCTGCGCCTCCCCACGGACCGCGAGCGCTACGGCCACATCATCGACTTCCACCGGCGAGGCTTCGCCCGTCTCGAGGAGCGCTGGCCCGAGGTGCTCCGCACCACCGCTCGCCACCACGAGCCCGGCCGCTTCGTCCCCTTTCTCAGTTACGAGTGGCATTCCTTCGAGTTCGGCGACCACAACGTCTACTTCCCCGGTGACCAGGCGGAACTCGTCACCGGAGATGACCTGGACGAACTCACCCAGGCCGTTGGTCCTTTCGGCGCTCTCGTCATCCCCCACCACATCGGCTACGGCCCCGGCTACCGGGGCATCAACTGGGAGGAGTTTGACGAGGGCCGGTCGCCCGTGGTCGAGGTCTTCTCCGGCCATGGCTGCTCGGAGAGCGACGGCGCACCCTATCCCATGTACCACGTCATGGGCCCGCGCTGCTATGAAGGCACCGCTGCCTATGGCCTCGGACTGGGAAAGCGCTTCGGCTTCATTGCCGGTACCGACCACCACGCCGGCTATCCCGGCCACTACCGCCACGGACGCACCGCCATCTACGCTGAGCAACTCACCCGCGAGGCACTGTGGAATGCACTCGGGGCCCGGCGATGCTACGCCGTCACCGGTGACCGCATCGAACTCGGCTTCCACGTCAATGACGCGCGGATGGGGGAGGAGGTGACCGACGCGGGGAGGCGCGTGATTCGTTTCTCAGTATCCGCATCGGACGTCATCGACAAGGTTGAGGTCATCAGGAACGGTCGTCCGTTCTGGCGTTCTTTGGGACCGCTGCCACCCCAGGAGTTGTCCGAGCCGGTGCGGGCCAAGGTGCGCATCGAGTATGGCTGGGGCGACCGGGAGAGGATAGTGTCGTGGGAGGGAAGGGCGGCCCTATCGGTGGGTCGGCTCCTCTCTGCCGAGCCCTGCTTCGGAGGCGCACCGGTCCTGGCCCCCAAAGGTGACATGGGCGGTCGCGACCTCCCCGAGGAAGAGGAAAGACTCACCAATGCTATCACCGAGCAGGACGAGCGCTCCGTTCGCTGGGTGGGGTACACCCGCGGGAACCCGGCCCCGATGCTCCCCACCACCAACGCCCTCATCCTGGAGGTGGAAATGCCCCGGTCGGGCAAGGTCGCGCTGGACGTCAACGGCCAGCAGTACTCATACACCTTGGCCGACCTGCTGGTGGGCTCCAGGCGGGAGTTCCTGCGGGGTTGGCACTACGAAGCGGTGCTCGTCCATCGGGCGGTGCCCGAAGCGCAGTATACGATGGCGGTCAGGTTGGAAGACGAGCCCGAGCGGGAGACGGACTACTACTACCTGCGCGTGGCCCAGGAGAACGGCCAGTGGGCCTGGTCCAGTCCCATTTGGGTGAGTCGGTAGAACGGGCGCACGGAAAAGAAAGGAATTCGGCGATGCGTATTCTGATGATTGACCTGGACTGCTGTCGTTCCGACCACATCGGGGCCAATGGCTACCACCGCGACACCACCCCCAACATCGATGCGCTCGCCGCCGATGGGGTGACCTTTACCCGGGCCTACTGCGCCAACTCGCCCTGCCTGCCCGCCCGGGCCAGCCTGTTCACCGGCCGGTTCGGCATCAACAACGGTATCGTGGCCCACCACGGCGTCGGCGAGCGGCTCCGCTGGACGAGCGATGGCCACTGGCGCGACCCGGGAAAGCCCTTCTTCCAGCACCACCTCTGGAGCCGGGGGATGAAGACGGTCTCCTTCAGTTGCTTCCACGACCGCCACAACGCCTGGTGGTTCTCAGCCGGTTGGCAGGAACTCCACACCTTCACCCGCAAGCGCGGGCAGGAAACCGCCGACGAAGTGAACGCCGCCGCCCTCCCCTGGCTCAAGGCCCACGCCCGGGAAGACAACTGGTTCCTCCACGTCCACTACTGGGACATCCACACCACCTACCGCATCACCCAGGAGTGGGCCGACCGATTCCGGGACGACCCGCCTCCCGACTGGCCCGACCAGGCCGCCATCGACCGCCACCAGTCCATCTACGGCCCCAAGACGGCCCTCGACCTCTTCACCCTGCACGACAAGTCGCCCACACCCGTCATGCCCGACGCTGTGCGCAACGTGGCCGACTTCAAGAAACTCATCGACGGCTACGACGGGGCCATCGCCTACACCGACCACCACCTGGGCCAACTCTTCGACGCCTTGGCCGAAGCGGGGGTCCTGGATGACACCGCCGTCATCGTCACCGGCGACCATGGCGACTCCTTCGGCGAGCATGGCCAGTACACCGACCATGGCATCGCCAACGAGGCGATACACAAGGTGCCCATGATCGTGAAGTGGCCCGGGCTCCCGGTCCGAGGCCGACGCGAAGAACTCATCTACATCATGGACGTAGCGCCCACGGTGTGCGAACTGATGGGCTTCCCGGTGCCTGAAGGCTGGGATGCGCGCTCATTTGCACCGGCCCTCAGGGGCGAAGAGTTTGCGGGCTGGCCCTACCTGGTCTACGACCATGGCATCTACACCTTCACCCGCACGGTGCGGACGCCCGAGTGGATGCTGATGCACGTGCTCCATCCGGGCTGCTACCCCTACGACGATCCCGTGATGCTCCACGACATGACCAACGATCCGCACCAGGAGGTGAACTTAGCGGCAGAGCGCCCCGAGGTGGTGGCTGAACTGAATACCTACCTCGCTGAATGGCGGCACGAGCAGATGCGTAAGGGCGCATCTCCCGACCCGCTGGAGGAAATGGTGAAGGTAGGGCCCTTCCTCTACTGCAAGCCCGAGCCCTACATCGAGCGTCTGAGGAAGACCGGCCGAGGGGAGTTCGCCGACGACCTCATCCGTCGCCTCTCCCCCCTCCACCCCAACCGGTTCAAGGAGTGAGTTGGGGCGTTAAGAGAGAGGAGGGGTGGTCCGGGGGCCACCCCTCCTCTCTGGTGGTGTTCCTGTCTAAGCAGAGCGGTTTCAGGATCCCCGCGGCGCCGGTGCCGTTGCTGGTTGCTTGGCCGTGAGGGTGGCGGCGGGGCTGTCGGTGCGCGCGCTCAGCGGATGCGCTGCTGTCGCCGATTCGCAGTCGTTAGGACGGCCACGCTCTTACTTATAGAGTTTGGTGATGCCGGTGATGTCGCCGATGAAGAGGTCGCGCTTGATGATCTCCCCATAGTCGGAGTAGCCGTACATGGTTTCCTCGTTGGCGGCCGGCTCGTAGAGGTCGCCCATGCCCCCACAATGCCCCCCTTCGTGGGTGGCGATGTTGAGCAGGTCCATCACCGTGTCGTCCAGGTCGGCATCACCCCAGTCGAAGTCCTCGTTGAACATCACGTCGGCTTCGACGATCTTGCGCTGCTTGGGCGGGCCGCCAAAGAACCCCCACACGGTGGTGACGGCGATGACGTTGGGGTTGCCGTAGGAGCCGAAGGAGAAGGTGTTGGCGTAGTCGAGTTCTCCATCGTTGTAGTTGGCGTCGTAGTCCACCTCGACCGGGCCAAAGACCTCCCCGGCGTAACTCTCCCATTCCTCCAGGGCATCGCTGACGGCGGTCAGGATGAACCCTTTCTTCAAGCCCTGACTGTTGGTCGGGTTCACGACGAAGGGTTCGATATCCCGCCAACGCGCACCCCTGGAGATGTAGGCGTAATAGCCCTCTTCTTCCTTCTTCCCACCTCCCCCGCGACCTGGAGTCCAGTCCGGTTTGCCGTGGCCC
>CBDVDV010000145.1:0-9473 GCA_965372835.1 uncultured bacterium
GCCGGCCGGCGGGGTTCGCCCATTTCTTGGGTTCCTTCAGCGGACCTGCTCAATGCTACCTTGCAAGAGGGGTAGCCATTCTGCAATCTTCGCAACGGCACACCGTCCGAAACGGTCGCTCGGTTCGCGGACCCACCACTCGCACCGCCTCCGCTGACACGCACAGTCAGCATTTGTTGTCCCCGGTGCCGTGGGCCGTGAAGTGCCCTGTTCTCTGGCGAGTACCCCCATTGCCAGAAATGGGCACGTTACTACCGACTGGCCCTCCGCTTGCTCGCTCATCTCAGTCCCTTTATCGCAGTCCGTGTTCCCGCAGGAGTTTCAGGAGCCAGTCGCCCGGCTTGTTCAGGGCAGTGGACCACTTGGCCAGCGCTGCCATGTTGTGGTTCCTGGCGCCGATGTTCTGGAAAAACTGCCGGGCGCTGGACTCGTCCATCCCTCGACGCTTGGCAACGTCGGCGTAGCTAAGCCTCTGAGCCGCCATTTCCTCCTCGACCGCCTCACGCACCGGGCGGGTACACCAGCCTGTGAAGGGGGAGTGAAACGGCTCGACAAAAGCAAGTCTTCTCGCCATCTTCCGCCTCCTGTAGCCTCCATGGTAACCTGGGGTCTCAGGGAGTCAAGGGAACAATCATCGGGGGAAACAGGGCTTCTTCCCGAAACCATCCGGACACCTCCCTCTTCGGAGAGGGCCTGAGCACCGTTGGTGGTATTGTGGTATCATCAGGTTGCGCTTTCCTGAGCCGGTGGCGGGTTCGAGTCCTGGCTGGGACGCTAAGTTGACAAGGTTGGACCCGTCCGGGTCCAGAAATGGGAGGGGGCCGACCGCAACGGGGCAGGCTGAGTTTCCCCCACGATGCTGCCCTGCTCGTCGGCCCCCTCCAGCGCCCCTGCACCGTTAGCGCAGGTCTGCTTCTCGCAGAACTTCCAGAAGCCAGTTGCCTGGCTTGCTCAAGGCTCGGCTGATACTGGTCGTGGCTGTCGGCCGGTGTTTCTTGGTGCCCACGTCTCTGATAAACTGCCTGACGGAACTTTCGTCACGCTGGAGACGCTGCCCCAGGGCCCTGTACGTCAGGCCTTGCTCTGCCATCGCGTTTTCAATGACCCACCGGACCTCCTTGCTGCAAACCTGGGTCGTACGCGGTCTTGGCATTCCTTACCTCCCGGGTCCTCCTTTCGCCGATCCTATTAGATATATCGGTTTCCTGCTGTCAAGGGGAAAAGCGGGGAGAATCGGGGATTCGCACTCCGCCCTCCGCCTTCGAAAAGACTTGACCAGCGTTCCTGGTGTCGTTAGTTTCGTTTCCCCTGATTAGGAGAATCCAGCATCAAGTCCAGGCCAGGACGTGGGTGTTGACCTGCCGAAAGAAGGCTTGCCTGGATGTCCCCGCACGCTGAACGCTCGGGGGAGTGTGCGGGTCACTGGACTGCTGCGCCGTCAGTCGGCGCTGAGGGCTGACTTCTCGGCGAAGAGCTGTTTTGGGTGCACGTCTTCACTTGTACAGGCCCTGTCTACGGAGTGGGAAGGGGAGAAGCGATGAGACCAGGAACGCTGCTCGGCGTCGCAACTGTGGTGGCGGTGCTTCTTTTGGTGACGTCGGTCCAGTCCGCCGGACCTGCTGGAGCGGCCACGGTGCGCAAGGAGCACCCTCGCATCTTCTTTACCGAAGAGGCTATCGCCCGGGCCAAGAAGAACATCGCCGAGGTCCCCCTGGTAGCCGAGGCCTATCGGGCGCTCAAAGAGCGGGCCTCCTCGGAGGAGATAGGGCAGGCCTCCTGGACGGTCCACGACCGGGCGGCAGCGGCCGCCCTGGTCTATCTGGTGGAGGACAAGGACCCCGCGCTCTTGGCCAAGCTCAAGCGTGCCCTCGAGGAGCTGCCCGGATCGGAGACAGACGGTTGGACTCACGGCTTCACCACCCAAGCCCTCTCCATCGCCTACGACGCAGCGTACAACGAGCTCACCGAGGCCGAGCGGGCCCGCTACGCCAAAGGCATCGCCCAAGTGGCTAACCGCATCTGGGCGCACTATCGCCATTCCGACTACAACAACCACGTCTACATCGAGTACGGCCCCCTGGTCTACGCCGCGCTGGCCCTGGCCAACGACGGCTACGAGACCGAGACGGCCAAGAAGTGCATGGACTGGGCCGAGGATTTCCTCAAGGACCACGCCGTCAAGGCCTGGGCCCAGGTGGGCGGACGTGACGGAGGCTGGCACGAGAGCCGGAGTTACCATTCCCTTTTCACCCACTTCTTCGTCCATCAACTGGAAGCCTGGCGGACGGCCACCGGCGAGAACCTGTTTCCCCAGGCCACCGGCTTAGCGGGTGATGCGCAGTGGATGGTGCACACCAACCGCCCGCACGACGGCCAGCCTGTAGGTGTAGCTGACATCGGGACCGAGCCCAACGAGCAGCGCACACCGGGCTGGGGCGAGACCTTCTATTATCTGCCCATCCTGGCTCGCGAGTACCGCGACGGTGTGGCCCAGTACTGGGGGATGCGGGGCTTCGACCAGTACACTTTCCGCAACTGGCCCTTCGTCATCGGCTACGACCCCACGGTCGTGCCCACCCCACTCGAAGAGATGCCCACGGCCCAAATCTTCGAGAACTTAGGCTGGGTGGCCATGCGCAGCGACTGGACCCAGGACGCTACCTTTGCGCTGTTCATCTGCGGGCGCTACTTCGCCGGCCATCAGCACTCCGACCAGAACCAGTTCGTCATCCACAAGCAGGGGACCTTAGCGATCGACGCCGGCGAGTACGGGGCCAAAACGACTGAATCTCACAACAGCGTCCTCATCGGTGGGAACCAGCGCCCCTTCGGTAACGACCCTACCCGGTACGTCGAGCCCATCGAGCCGGGCCACAAGTGCTACACCGGTCGCCTGGTCGCCTACGAGCACAACGACGACTACACCTACGTCTGTGGAGACGCCACGCCGGCCTATGAACCTGAGAAGGTCAAACTGTTCCTCAGGCAGTTCGTCTACCTTCGACCTGACCTCTTCGTCATCTATGACCGCACCGAAAGCGCCGGGCCGCTGGAGCGCCAGTGGATGCTCCATTCCCTGGAGCCGGCTGACCTCAAGGACAACGAAGCCCTCATCGCCAACTGGAATGGCGAACTTTCGGTGAAGGTGCTCCTCCCCGACGGGGTCAGCAGCCGACAGTACCCGAAGGAAGCGGGCAGGCGCGAGGACAACTACATCGCCTTCACACCGGCTGAGCCGGCGGAGCGTCAGGCGTTCTTGACTGTGCTCTACGCTATGGGCAAGGACACCCCGTCGATCGCGTCCTGTGAGCGGATCGAGAAGGAGGGCATGCCCGGCGCCCGGGTGGTCATCGGCGAGACGACCTACGAGGTGACCTTCGCCACCTCAGGCCCGCCGGCTGGCCACGTCTCCATCAAGCGCCCCGAGCGCGCCGTGGACAAAGACCTGGCCCAAGAGATTGTTCGGTAAGCTGGCCGGAGCGACAGCGGGTGTCTGTCTGAAGGAGTCAGAGAGATGAATAGCGTACGGAGGCTCGCGTTGACGCTGATTGCCCTGTTCCTGGCTGTCACGCTGGAGGCAGGGCTTGCCGGGGCTGAACGGGGAGATGTCCAACCGGGCCTTGCCGCTGGATACCCGGGTGATGAGGGTCTGGAGAAGGACGAGGCGGTCATCTTCTTCACCGACTACGAGGGCGAGTCCTGGAAGGAGGGCTGGACCTGCTCCAACTGGGACCTCTACAGCCTGACCGACGAACCCGCTACCGTCTTCTCGGGACGGAGGAGTCTCCAGAAACGCGGGCCCAAGGGCGGCAACGGCGCCAGCCTGACCTACGACCTCAAGGAGCCGGTGGACGTGCTCTACCACCGGGTCTATGCCCGGTTCAAGAGTGGGGGCGCGAACACCCGCTTCATCGGCATCTCGGGCGTGGCCAAGGGGATGCCCCAGTGGAAGGCCATGGGGAGCGCGGGTGTCCGTCCCACCGAACTCCCCTACTTCTGCGCCACCCTGACCACACTCAAGGACAACCCACTGGCCCCCATGTGGTACCCGTATCACATCGACCAGAAGGGACCGTGGGGCGACAACTGGCCCATCGATGTCGTCTTCCCGGGCGACACGTGGTTCTGCCTGGAGATGATGGTGAAGATGAACACGTCCGGCCGCCGAAACGGTGAACTCCGGCTCTGGGTGGACGGCCGACTCGTCTATGCCAAAACCGACATGCGCTGGCGCCTCGACCGTTCGGTTCGGGTCGGCCGGGCCTTCGACCAGGTCTACGCGAGCAAGCCGTTCCCCAAAGAATCGTACTTCTGGGTCGACAACCGCGTCGTCGCCACCGAGTATGTCGGCCCCATGCTGCCCAGGGGAAGCGAACCTGTGGACATTCCCCGGACGGCCAAGGCTGCAGTGACCCAAAGCAACGAGCCCCAGACGGTCGAGCGCTTCCGGGCCGACTTCGAGGACGGCTCCGTCGAGGGGTGGGGCGGCAACGCCCGGCTGGCCAAGCCTGGCCACCAGGAGAGCGTGGCAGCGCTCTCGGCCGTCGACGGTCGAAAGCCCGTCGGCCTCTGGGGGCTGGATGTTCCGGTCAAACAAGCGACGACCGTCGGCTTTGCGTACAAGACGAAGAACATGGCCAGCCTGCAACTCATGCTCTGGGGGAAAACGGCCAAAGACAACTTCCGTTCCAATCTGACGGGGACGGATGGCCGGTGGGTGGCCATGACGTTGTCGGGGGGTGACTTCTTTGCCACCGGCGAGGCCCCGTCGCTCGTGGGTGACGTCATCGGCGGCATGACCTTCATCAGCGACGACAAGGAGACGGAAGGGCAGGGGCTCTGGGTGGACGACATCGTAATCGCCGAGGCACCGGCCGCCAAGGACGAAGGCGCCAAGGCCGCCAGCACCGAGGTCTCACCTGTGAGGGGAACGCCCATGCCTGAAAACAGGAAGGAAGGTGAGATTTACCTGTTCGTCGATCCGGACAGACGCAGCGATGAAGACCGGGAGCAGCACAGCGAATATGGCCTCTCCATTGGCGCGCCGTGGAAGGGCGGCGGCAATCTCTTCATCAACTTCCCCGAGCACCTGGAGTACAACACTCAGGGGATGAGCATGCTCCGGCACTGGGACAGGAACCCGGCCCTCTGGATCATCTCTCCCGACGGAAGACAGGCTTCCTACCGCGTGGAGAGCCCTCACGAAAAAGGCGTAATCGTTGAGGCCTTCGCGCGGGTCGCCGACCCGGAGGAAGTCCCGGAGGGCGCCAAGGGCGTCTACCTGGCCATGCGCATCACCAACAACGGGGAGAGGACTCTGCCGACCATTCGTCCGCTCCTCTGTTTCCAGTACCGCAAACTGACGGGTTTCCCCCAGTGGATCGATAACTTCAAGCACTGCTTTCTCGTGTTCGATGGGGAACTGAAGGTCATTGCTGACCTGCCCACCGAAAAGCCCGATGCCACGTTCAAAGGCTGTGTCGTCAAGGGCTGCCCGCAGCGCGACACCCGGGCAGAGCGCCAGGGCGGCCTCATCGAGCAGGACATGGACTTAGCGCTCTCGGTAGTCGAGTCCATGGACGGAAAGCGGAAGTTGGTCGTGTGGTGGACTCCCGGAAAGAGCATGATCACCAATGCCAGCATCCCCTGCATCCACGCCGACCCCTACTTCGGCACGCTCGAACCCGGGCAGTCCGCCTTCGCCGAGGGCCTGGCCCTCTTCACCGAAGGCGACCTGGTGCCCATCATCAAGGAACTCAAAGCCCGCGACCGCACCGCCTTCTGACGGAGTGGCTGGCAGTCAGGAAAGGGCAAGAAATGGACACTTCCGATTTCGACCTTGCAATTGCCAAGCATGAAGAGCAGGACAACAACATTCGCGAGCAAATGGAGAAAGTCTTAAAGGATTTCTTAGGGGCGACTTGCGAATTCGTTGCAGACTGGTACCAGAACACTGTGGAGCGTACAGTTGTGGAGAATGCGGGAGTCACGCAGTCGCTCGGTGTGAACGGGCTTCGAGTTCTGAAGGCGGATCTGCAAGAGTTGCTGAAGAAGGTTCCTGAAGTTGCTGCGGAGCACTTGGACCGAGATAGTTACTGGCCGCATCGAAGTGACAAACCAGCAGAATTTGAAATGCACTTCGCCGGTTATCACGTCGCGAGCAGGCGGAGACTACCGGGCTCCCTGGACGAGCCAGTTCGCCGCCTCCTCGGCCTCGCGGGAAACCTTCTGACGAAGCGCGGCTTTGCTCGGAGAGAAAAAGAAAGCGAATGGGAAGCGCGTATTGGGGTTCCGGGCCTGAGATTCAGGTACGCGTACGAGCCTTCGACGCGTATGCTCGAGGTTCTCAGGCGTTATTCTGAGCTGTATGATTCGCTCGTAGAGACGCGCCGCAGATTGGAAGAGGTGAGATGGAAAAAGACGGAGGCTCAGGCAAAAGCCTTGTGGGACGAAGCTTAACCTTGTCCACGGCAGTTGCTGTTGTAGCGGGAACAGACGCGCTCGGGAAACGAAGGAGTGGGGAGCAGGTCTGGCAGAAGGGGCGCGGATTGCTTGCGGGCGGTCGGAAGGAGTGACAAATGGGCGGGTCCATCGACCGGGACATGGCCCTGGCCCTGGCCCTCTCGGTGGTAGAATGTCTGGACGGAAAGCGGAAGTTGGTCGTGTGGTGGACTCCCGGAAAGAGCATGATCACCAATGCCAGCATCCCCTGCATCCACGCCGACCCCTACTTCGGGACGCTCGAACCTGGGCAGTCCGCCTTCGCCGAGGGCCTGGCCCTCTTCACTGAGGGCGACCTGAAGCCCATCATCGAGGAACTCAAAGCCCGCGACCGCACCCCGTTCTGAGCCTGAACGAAACTTGGTCATTTCGGGCGGTGGTTAAAAAAAGGAGCTGTCAGATGGCAAGTCTTGGCGGTAGCAGCGAAGAGGAAATAGCAGTTTACGACGCTAATGGCCGGCCGCGGGCCTACATCGTGAAGGAGGGTCGCACAATCTACCTATGGGATGGAACGCCTGTCGCGTACCTCTACGGCGAACATGTCTACGGGTTCAATGGCGCGCATCTTGGGTGGTTCGACGCTGGCATCGTCCGTGACTCGACCGGGGCGCGTCTCGGATTTCTGGCCGAGAGGTGCCCTTCGGTAAGAAGCGTCCGGCCTGTTAAGTCTGTGAAGAGCGTTCGGCCCGTCAAGTCTGTTCCGACGGTGCCTCCCGTCAGACCCGTCGATAGCCTGGGCCTGTCGGACGTTGACCTCGAAGAATTCTTTCGGCAAGGCATATGAGGGGACCCCGAAGGCTTGGCTGTTAGCTTCTCAGGCACCCATCCCGCGGTGGCCAAGCACCGGTCCATGTCTTGGCCGATCTGGAAACGAACCTCAGGTGGGCAGCTGAGTTAGCTCACTATCTCAGCTATGTATCTGGCGCTCTGTCCTGCTGTCTCAGGCCTGCTTGCCGACCACTTCGTCCTCAGGGGGCATCCAATCAACTACGTCGCTGCTCTACCGCGTCGGCAGGACGAGGGACAGGGAGCGCGGTCAGCCCATCTTCTGGAGCAGCGCGGAGAGGTCGGCGATGTGTTTGCGCTCTTCGTCGATGAGTGTGTCGATGACCTCACCGTGCCGCGCGGGCACGAACTGCTTCATCTCAGTGAAGAAGAGCAGCGTCTCCTTTTCGAAGCGGAGCGCCGTGCTCACCACCTCTCGGTCGCTCGCCGCCTGGTTGACCGAGTCGAGCGCCGCCTGCTCGTCAGGTAGGAACCGGTTGGTGACCAGGGCCTGGACGTAGGCCGTGTACTCTCCGGCATAGGTTTCCGGGGCCACATAAGCGCCCAGTTGGTCACGCAACTGAGTGAACTCCTGCTCGTGTCGACGTTCCTCGTCGGCCATCCGCTTGGCGAACTCTCTTGTGGCCGGGTCGGAGGTCTTCTCGGCGAAGGCCTGGTAGTAGGCGACGCCGTTACGCTCCTCCTGGATGGCCATTTCCACGATCTCGGCTGCCTTGAACAGTTCGGGCATGCTCAGTCCTCCACTGCGCGCCTCTACGAACGGCTCCGAAGAGAACTTCCTACTTGATGAAGCCCTCGAATACAAGAATAATCCTATGGTAGAGGACGCGCCCACCTGTCGGCGGCGCGCCGATTCAAGGGAGCCAGAGACAAAGGAGGTCACCCGCCATGAACGCTCGGGAGCGTTTCCTGCGAACCATGCACTTTGAGCCCGTGGACCGGCCCTTCCTGCTTCCCCAGTGGACCTTCCCGGCCACCATCCGCCGATGGCACCGCGAAGGCCTTCCCACGGACGTCCACTTCAACACCTACTTCGGCTTCGACCGCTACGCGCACGTCCCCGTCAACCTCTCACCACTGGTCACCGAGAAGGAGGAGGTCATCGAGGAGGAGGCCGAGACCAAGGTCGTCCGCGACCCTCTGGGTGGCGTGAAGAAGGTCTGGAAGTACCTGGACGTGGGTATGCCCCAGTGGCTCGAGTACCCCATCAAGGGCCGCGACGACTGGGAGCGCTTCAAAGAACGCCTCAATCCCGACAGCCCCTGCCGACACCCCGAGTACTGGGACGACCTCAAGCGCGCCTACCGCGACCGCGACTACCCCCTGGGCATCTCCGCAGGCAGTTACTACGGCTGGCTCCGCAACTGGATCGGGATGGAGCACCTGGCTCTCCTCTACTACGACGACCCCGACCTGGTCCACGAGATGACCGACTACATCGCCGACTTCGTCCTCGCTTGTATCAGCCCGGTGGTGGAGCAGGTGGATTTGGACTTCGCCACCTTCTGGGAAGACATGGCGATGAAGACCGGCTCCCTCATCTCCCCCGACCTCTTCCGCGACTTTATGCTGCCCAACTACAAGCGGGTCACCAGTTACCTGCGGGAGCATGGCATCGACATCTTCCTCGTCGACTGCGACGGCAACACCGACGAACTCAACCCCCTCTGGCTCGAAGGAGGTGTGAACGGCATCTACCCGATGGAGATAGCAGCGGGCTGCGACCCGCTCGCCTACCGGAAGCAGTACGGGAGCGACCTCATCCTCATCGGCGGCATCGACAAGCGGGCCCTGTCCAAGGATTTGGCCACAGTCAAGCGGGAGGTGATGAGCAAGGTCCCCGAACTGCTGGCCGGTGGTGGCTACGTCCCCTTCGTCGACCACGCCGTCCCCCCCGACGTCCCCTTCAAGAACTTCTCCTACTACCTGGAACTCGCGAAGGGGGGCCCCGGCTGAGGCTGCAACAGCGGGCGTCAAACTACCTGCGACTCAGTGGCCTTGCCTTTTGAGTGACTGGATGTGCTCGCGAGCCACTTGCGCCTGCGGATGGGCTTTGACCGCCTCGAATATTCCGAGCGCTTCCTGGAGGTGCTTGAGGGCCTGGTCGGGTTCGCCCAGGTCCCGCAGCACCAGGCCGATGTTGCCCACGTTGCTGGCTTCCCCTAAGCGGTACCCTATCTCCCTGT
>CBDVDV010000146.1:0-9451 GCA_965372835.1 uncultured bacterium
GACGATGACTCGTGGTACCCAGAGGTGGAATTCTTGGAACGTGACGATGACTCGTGGTACCCAGAGGTGGAATTCTTGGAACGTGACGATGACTCGTCGCACCCATCGGGGGGCTATAGGGTTTGGCTGCGTCGATTGCTGAAAACAAGGAACGCGCTCCGTTGGGAAGCCTATGTGGGGCTCCATTTCTCAGGCAGCAACATCCCTGAGTGTGAGCCGTTGGTCGCGCAGGCTGACGTGCGTGTGGTTGACGAGCTGTCTCGATGTCCTGGGGTGCCTCAGCCCGTCCAAGACGCGAGCGTCGACGCCTGGGTGCAGCGCAACTTCCAAGCCACCCTGTCACACTGGAGCGGAGGGCGCCTGGTGCTTGAACCTCGCCATCCCGGTGGCAACCCGGTGCCACTGTGCTTTACTGTCACCATTGAGATGGAGGAGGGCCCGCGATTCGTCTGTCCGCGCTACCTCGTACTGCCGGCGGGAAAGCCATACCCGGCGAGTGATGCCGCGTACTTAGAAAAGTTCTTCTGGACACGCTGCCGCCTGTCGATGCCTGGGATCTACCGCATGCGGGTCATCCTGGAAGGGACCCCGGAGGCTGCCCTGAGTCATCCCGCCGTCACCCGCTACTGGGCCGGGCGGTATGAATCCCCTTGGCAGACCGTCACTGTTCCTGAGCAGTAGGGGGGTTTTACATCTTCTCGATTTCTTTGAGGAGTTCGGCCACCAGGCGAGACTCGGGCACTCGTCGTAAGCGCTGGCCTTTCTTGAAGATGACGCCGTAGCCCTTGGCCCCGGCGATGCCGATGTCGGCTTCAGATGCTTCCCCCGGGCCGTTGACCACACAACCCATCACCGCAATCTTGATGTCTTTCTTCTCCTCGGCCAGGCGCCGCTGGACCTCCTCCACTATACCCACGAGGTCGATCTGGGTCCGTCCACAGGTGGGGCAACTGATGATCTGAGGTCCGCCCCGGCTGTAGAGGCCCAGGGCTTCCAGGATTTCGTAAGCCACTTCCACCTCGCGCTCAGGCGGGCCGGTGAGGGAGACGCGAAGCGTGTCACCGATGCCTTCGGCCAGGAGTGCCCCGATGCCGATAGCGCTCTTGATGACGGCTGGCCGGCCCGGGCCGGTGGCAGTCACACCCAGGTGGAGGGGATAATCAGTCAGGCCGGCGATGCGGCGATAGGCCTCCAGGGTGGAGGGGACGTCGGAGGTCTTGAGCGAGAGGACAATGTCGTGGAAGTCCTGTGCTTCGCATCGGCGGACCGCCTCCAGGGCCTTCTCGATCATCAACTCCACGACATCGCGCTCGGCGTCCTCTCGAGCACTTGGGCCCTTGCCCCGTCGGCGGACGGAGCCTGAGTTCAGGCCGATGCGGATGGCCACCCCAGCCTTACGGGCAGCGCGGATCACATCGGCGAATTTCTCCGGGTCACGGAGGTTGCCGGGGTTGAGTCGTAGCTTCTGCACCCCTGCTTCGATGGCGGCCAGGGCCAGACGATGGTCGAAGTGGATGTCGGCCACGAGGGGCACGGAAACGCGCTTCTTGACTTCTCTCAGGGCCTCTGCCGCCTGCTCATCAGGCACAGCCAGGCGCACGAGCCTGGCTCCCAGGTCGGCCAAACGGTTCACCTGGGCCCCGGTGGCTTCGAGGTCGCAGGTGTCGGTCTTGGTCATGGCCTGCACCACCACCGGCTCGTCGTGACTCAGGAGGACCGAGCCGATGCGGACGGGCCGGACTTTACGCCGATGAAACGGCATGGTTGAATTCCTCATCAGGAACAACTGCGGCGGAGCCACGCCTCCATTGAAGCAGAGGCACCCGGGGGGAGTAAAGCGAAAAGCCAGGCACGGATTGGGACGCGGAAGGGAGATGGTTACCCCCGGAGGAAGATTCTCTGTCTGAGACACATCCAAGGGCCTCTAACTTCATTGTGTCAGAGGCCCTTTCCCCTTGTCTCGTTTCGCCACGTGGGTAAAATAGGATGAGCCGATCTCCAGGGAGTGCTGGTGGTAGGCGTGCGCTTCGAGAAGAGGAGAAGGCATGAAGGTGTTCTTTGCCACCTCCGAGGTCGTACCCTTTGCCAAGACCGGGGGTTTGGCTGACGTCTCCGGAGCCCTGCCCAGAGCGCTGGCGGGGTTGGGCGTGGATGTGAAACTGATTATGCCGCTCTACCGAAGCGTCCGGGAGACGGCCACCGACCTCACGGATACCGGTCTGCGGGTGGAGGTGCCCATAGGCGACAAGACCGTCACCGGTGAACTCTGGCAGACCACGCTCCCCGACAGCGACATTCCCGTCTACTGCCTGGCCCAGAGCCGGTATTACGGCCGGGAGGGTCTCTATGGCACTACCGGTGTCGACCCTCACCCTTACCCCGACAACTGCGAGCGTTTCGTGTTCTTTAGTCGGTGCGTCATCGAAGCGCTGCTTGCCCTTGACCTTCAGCCCGACGTCCTCCACCTGAACGATTGGCAATCTGCCCTGGCCGCCGTCTACCTCAAGGCCCTGTACCAGGACGAGACCGCCCTGCAGCGGACCGGCACCCTCATGACCGTGCACAACCTCCTCTACCAGGGGATCTTCTCCCATTGGGACATGCTCCTGACCGGGCTGGGATGGGCGGTCTTTAACTGGCGGCAGTTGGAGTTCTACGGCAAGGTGAACCTGCTAAAGGGCGGGCTGGTCTTCGCCGATTACATCAACACCGTGAGCCCGACCTACGCCCGGGAGATCCAGACCCCGGCCTTTGGCAACGGCCTGGACGGGGTGCTGGCCGAGCGACGCGACCGCCTGCTGGGCATCGTCAATGGCATCGACACCACCATCTGGAACCCCGAGACCGACCCCCACGTCCCGGCACAGTACTCGGCCGAGGATCCTGCGGGCAAAGCCGTCTGCAAGGCCGAACTTCAGAAAGAGAACGACCTCCCCGTCCGCGCTGACGCCCCCCTCATCGGCATGGTCTCGAGGCTGGTGGGCGAAAAGGGCGTTGACCTGGTGCTGGAGGTGCTGCCGAATCTGTGCAAGGAGGGAGCGCAGTTCGTGCTTCTGGGGACGGGCGAACCGGAGTACCACGAGGCCTTCACCAGACTGGCCGAGGAGTTCCCCCGCAACGTGGCCGCCGACCTCACCTTCAACAACCCCCTGGCCCACCGGATCGAAGCGGGGGCTGATATGTTCCTCATGCCCTCCAGATTCGAGCCCTGCGGCCTGAACCAGCTCTACAGCCTCCGCTACGGCACGGTTCCCGTGGTCCGTCGCACCGGCGGCCTGGCCGACACCATCACCGACTACACGCCCGAGGGTCTGTCAGGCGGCGAAGTCAACGGCTTCTCCTTCACCGCCTTCACGGCTGAGGCCCTGGGGGAAACCCTCCAGCGGGCCGTGAGCCTCTACCGCGACGACCGAGAGTCCTGGAAACGTCTGCTCCTGGCGGGCATGAAACAAGATTGGTCCTGGACCCGGAGCGCCCGCGACTACTGCGCCCTCTACGAAAAAGTGGCCGAAGCGGGCGCCGCCCGCGCCCAGAGAGCCTGAGCACCAATGAGTCCCTGGCCGACTACCCCGCGCAGGCGGCACCAAGCATGAAGCCAGTATCCCTGTGCATCATCTGGCACATGCACCAGCCCTACTACCCCGACGATCTCGCCGGGGAGTGTGCGCTGCCCTGGGTCAGACTGCACGCCATCAAAGACTACTTCGGCATGGCCGCCCTGGTCGAGCGCTTTCCTGAGGTGCGGCTCACCTTCAACCTGGTCCCTGCGCTGCTTGAGCAGATGGAAGGCTACCTCAGCGGACGCCTGCAGGACGGTGTCCAGCAACTCACCGTCACCCCGGCCAGCGAACTCACCGAAGAGGACCGCCAGGCGCTCCTGGCTACCTTCTTCCTGGTCAACCGGACCACCATGATCAGCCCCTACCCCCGCTACGAGCAGCTCTTCAGGAAACGTCAGTTGGCCCGTCAGGACGGCCGCTACCAGACTGCTCGCTTCTCCCCTCAGGAACTGCTCGACCTACAGGTCTGGTTCAACCTGTGCTGGTGTCACCCCCTGGCCGTGGAGCGCTGGCCCGAACTCAAGACCCTCATCGAAAAGGGTCACGGCTTCAGCGAAGAGGACAAGACTCGGGTCCTCGAACTCCAGGACGACATCCTGGCCCAGGTTCTCCCCCAGTACCGCCGACTGCAGGACAGCGGTCAGGTGGAACTCATCACCAGCCCTTACTTCCACCCCATTCTTCCCCTGCTGGTGGACCGTCAGTCGGCCCGCGTCGCCATGCCCGAAGCCCGGCTTCCCCAGCCTGGGCGTCGCTACGCGGAGGACGCGCGCTGGCACCTCCAGGCCGCGGCGGAGTCGCACCGGGAGAGGTTCGGCCGACCACCGCGCGGCCTCTGGCCCTCGGAAGGTTCAGTCAGCCGGGACATCCTTCCCCTGTGCCGCGACGCCGGCTTCCGCTGGCTGGCTACCGACGAGGACATCCTGGCGCTGTCACTGGGGCAGACCCTGGAACGGGACACGGGCCGCCACCTCCTGCAGCCGGACCTCCTCTACCAGCCTTACCGCTACGAGGGCGAAGGAGGTCCTATGGACGTGCTTTTCCGCGACCACGCGCTGAGCGACCTCATCGGCTTCCAGTACCAGAAGGCCCCGGCCGAGGCCGCGGTCACCGACCTGCTGAGCCGCCTTCGCCACGGCGCCCGCGGCGGGCTCGGGCGCTCGCCGCTGGTGGTCATCATCCTGGACGGTGAGAACGCCTGGGAGCACTACCCCAACCAGGGCATGGACTTCCTGAGTCTGTTGTATCAGGAGTTGAGCAGGGCCACCGACCTGGTGACCGTGACCCCCAGCCAGTACCTGGAGCGGGAACCCCCGACCGCCGCCCTGGAGACGCTCTTCCCCGGCTCCTGGATCAACCACAACTTCGCCATCTGGATCGGCCACGAGGAGGACAACCGGGCCTGGAGCTCCCTGGATCGGACGCGGGATTTCCTGGTGCAGACCCTGGCCCACCGTCGTGACCAGATACCCCCCGAGCGTGCCGAGCGCGCATGGCGCGAACTCTACATCGCCGAGGGCAGTGACTGGTTCTGGTGGTACGGAGACGAGCACTCCTCGGGCATTGACGACCAGTACGACACCCTGTTCCGCCAGCACCTCAAGAACGTGTACCGGCTCCTGGACGAGGAGCCACCCCTGTCACTTGAAGAACCCATCTGCCGGGAGTTTACCAAGCCGGTCTACACCACTCCCAAGCAGTTCCTTGAGGTCCGGGTTGACGGCCGACACACCAACTACTTTGAGTGGCTGGGCGCCGGTCGCTACCACACGGTCAACCCGCGGGGAACCATGTCCACCAGCACCCGGGGGCCGATCAAGGACCTCTACTTCGGCTTCAACGACCGTGAGTTCCTGCTCCGCATTGATTGCTACCGCCAGGCCCACGAGGTGCTGGGGCGCTTTTCCGTCATTCGTATTCTCTTCCGGGGGGAACAGGAGGCCGGGCTGGACTTGACCAGTTGTGGAGCCGGGACGCCCCGGGTCCAGGTTCGTCGGGGGGGCGGGCCGCCGGAGTCGGCGGCTGAAGTTCGGGTCGCCTGCGAGGTCATCTTCGAGCTGGCAGTGCCTTTCAGCACCCTTGGCCTGGAGGCCGACCGCGAGGTGGCCTTGGCGGTGGAGTTCGAGGAGTCGGGCGGCCTGATCACCAGGTATCCACGAGAATCGGCCATCACCTTCCGCGTGCCCACCCCAGAGTTTGAAGCACGGATGTGGACGGCCTGATGCCAGGAGTGGGAACCCGGACCAGGGAAGGCTGGGAGCGGGCTGGCGGCAGCCCCCCCGACCGGGTACAATCACCCAGAAAGAGAGGGAAGGAGGAGTCTACACCGGATGCCTGAGTTGCGCAAAGACCCTGTGAGCGGGCGGTGGGTTATCATCGCCACCGAGCGGGCCCGCCGGCCCCGCGATTTCAAGACCGACCCCCAGCCGGCGCGGGCCGGCTACTGTCCTTTCTGCGAGGGCTGTGAGGATTCCACCCCACCGGAGATCACGGCTTATCGGGAGCCTGGCACCGCCCCCAACTCCCCGGGCTGGCGGGTGCGGGTGGTGCCTAACCTCTTCCCCGCCCTCCAGATCGAGGGGGACCTGGACAAACGTGGTGAGGGCATCTACGACCGGATGAACGGTATCGGCGCCCACGAGGTCATCATCGAGACCCCCAAGCACGCCCTCTCACTCAGCGCCCTCTCCAATGAGAACGTGGAGGAGGTGCTCTGGACCTACCGCGACCGACTGGTCGATCTGAAGAAGGACAAGCGTTTCATCTACGGGATGATCTTCAAGAACGTGGGTGTGGCGGCCGGGGCCTCCCTCGAGCACACCCACTCCCAACTCATCGTCACCCCCACGGTTCCCAAGATCGTGACCGAAGAAATGAAGGGGGCCCAGGACTTCTACGGATACCGGGGCCGCTGCATCTTCTGCGACATGGTCGAGCAGGAACTCTCCACCGGCACACGGGTGGTTCTGGAGGGGGAGAGCTTCGTGGCCTTTGCGCCCTTTGCCAGCCGATTCCCCTTCGAGACCTGGCTCCTGCCCAAGCGACACGCCTCCCACTTCGAAAACTTACAGAAACTCGGTATCGTCGAACTGGCCGCTGACCTGAAGACCATCCTCGCCCAACTGGAAAAGGCTCTGGACTACCCACCCTACAATTATATCATCCACACCGCCCCCTTCGACGTGGGCGACCTGGCGCACTACCATTGGCACATCGAGGTCATTCCCCGGCTCACCCGGGTAGCCGGGTTCGAATGGGGGACCGGCTTTTACATCAACCCCGTGGCCCCGGAGCACGCCGCCGAGTACCAGCGCACGGTGGAACTGACGGACTGAAGAGCGCCCGGACTTCAGCCGGCCGCGACAGGAGCCAGACCACTGAGTAGGAACCGGCAAGCAGGCGCCACTAACTGCCCAGAGACGACACCCGTACGGGTGCACGACCGAGTCACCTTCGTCCTGGTCCTCCACAGCCACCAGCCCGTCGGCAACCTGGACTTCGCCGTCCAGTACGCCACCGACATGGCCTACCGACCGTTCTTGGCGCTCCTCGCGGACTACCCGGAACTCAAATGCTGCCTGCACTACAGCGGGAGCCTGCTGGAGTGGTTCGAGGTCAACGCGCCCAGGATGATCGAGCGCATCGGCGAACTGGTTGAGCGGGGCCAGGTGGAACTCATCGGCGGGGCCTTCTACGACCCCATACTGACCATGCTCCCGGAGGCCGACCGCCGGGGGCAGGTCGCCACCTTCAGAGACTACCTCCAGCGCACCTTCGGCCAGGTCCCCAGAGGCGCCTGGGTTGCCGAGCGGGTCTGGGAGCAGGCCCTCACCCGCAGCCTCGCAGACGCCGGCGTCGACTACATCACACTGGACGACAGTCACTTTCGGCACGCCGGACTGACCGACTCCGAACTCGCAGGCGGGTTCCTGACCGAAGAGGACGGACGACTGCTTCGAGTGTATCCGGCGAGCGAGGAGCTGCGCTACCGCGTCCCCTTCCAGGACCCGGAACGCACGGTCGAGTTTCTGGCCCAGTACGCCGACGGCGACGGCACCCACGTGGTGGTCTACGCCGACGACGGTGAGAAGTTCGGCTCCTGGCCCGAAACCCACACTCACGTCTATGAGAACGGGTGGCTGAGACGTTTCGTCGAACTGCTTCTGGCAAACCGGAACTGGATCCACATCACCACCCTGGCTGAGGCCGCCGACCGCTTGCCCCCGGTCGGCACCGTGTACCTGCCCGACGCCTCCTACCGGGAGATGACCGAGTGGGCCCTGCCCGCTCGCCGGCAGGCCGAGTACGAGGACCTGGTGAGTCGGCTCAAGAGCGAGGGGCGCTACGAGTCGCTCAGGCCCTTCCTCAAGATGGGCTATTGGCGGAACTTTAAAGTCAAGTACCGGGAGGCCAACCTCCTCTATGCCAAGAGCCTTCACGTCAGCCGAAAGGTCAACCGGCTGCTCTGCCGCCCGTCTCGCTCCCCCGCCCGGGCTCGCCTCCTGGCTCAGGCGCGCCAGGAGCTCTACCGCGGCCAGTGTAACTGCCCTTACTGGCACGGCGTCTTTGGCGGGCTCTACCTTCCCCACCTGCGATCGGCTGCCTACAGCAACCTCATCGCCGCCGAGGCCATTGTCGAGAGGCTCCGGCATCGGGGTCGCTCCTGGGTGGAGGTGGAAGAGGTGGATTTCGACCTGGACGGCCGACCCGAACTCCTCCTCAGTAATGCCCAGTTGGCGCTCGGCCTCGTCCCCCACCGTGGCGGCCACCTCTTCGAACTGGACCTGCGGACCGGTGATGTCAACGCCGACCCACCCGGGATCTTCTTCAACCTGACCAACTCCCTCTCTCGCCGACGGGAGGCGTATCATCGGAAGATTTCCCCCGCGGAAGCCCCGCAGGAGGGTGACCCCCCCGAGGTGAAGACCATACACGAGATTGCTGCCGTCAAGACGCCCCGGCTACATCGGAAACTGCGCTACGACCCCTATGAACGCGAGTCACTGGTAGACCACTGCCTCCCGACGGGCGTGCGCCTGGAGGAGCTGGAGGAACTGAGCTACGAAGAGTTGGGGGACTTCGTTGAGGGTCCGTACGTTGTGAAGGACAGCCCCCTGACCAAGAACGAGGCGCGGGCGCGTCTGGCCAGGCAAGGCACTGTCCGGACTGACGGGGAGCACGCCCTGCTGGTGGAAAAGGAGGTGGTGCTTGCCCGGCGGGGGACCGAACTGACCGTGGCTTACCGGCTGCACAACCTGTCGGGCGAAAGGCTCTGCTTCCGGTTCGCCGTCGAATGGAACTTCTCGCTTTTGGCCGGTGACGTTCCTGACCGCTACTATTTCCTTCCCCTTGGACAGAATCAAGGCCCTGAGCAGAGCCGAACGGCTCCTGACTCGGCTGAGGAGGCCGCGGACGCCAACATCGGCCCCCTGGCTTCCAGAAGGAGCCTTCCCTCAGGGGACCGCCTGGGTCTGCGCGACGAGTGGACGGGAATAGAACTGCTGCTCACCGCGACCGGCGCCGATGGCTGGTTCCTCTTCCCCATCGAAAGTGTCAGCCAGTCGGAAGCGGGGCTGGAACTGGTCTACCAGTCTTCCTGCGTGATGCCTCACTGGGTCATCGACCTGCCGCCTGGCGGCCAACGGCGCTTCAGCCTCGCCCTCGCCATTGCCCTGCTCGGCGAAAAGGGCGACGGGATTCCCTTCTCCTCTCCGTCAAGAAAGGAATCCCGTCGCCTTTTTCGGTGACGGCCGCCCCACCGTAGGGAACGTATCCTGCCAGGCCACGCGATTCGGCTGAGGAAGGCCCTCAGTACACCAGTTGGGCTTCCTCCGGAATGATCGCTCTCTTGCTGATGACCACTACGCCATTCTCGGTCACGTGGAAGCGCT
>CBDVDV010000147.1:0-9438 GCA_965372835.1 uncultured bacterium
AAGACGGTCTACTTTCTGGTGGGGCCCACGGCGTCAGGCAAGACCGAGGTCGGCCTGCTCGTGGCCGAGGCCGTGGGCGCCGAGATCGTCTCCCTGGACTCGATGGCCGTCTACCGGGGGATGGACATCGGCACGGCCAAGCCGACCGCTGAGGAGCGCGCCCGCGTCCCCTTTCATCTCGTCGACATCCTGGAGGCGACCGAAGAGTTCAGCGCAGCCGACTACGTCAGGCTGGCCCACCAAGCCGTTGCTGAGATTCGCTCGCGGGGCCGTCGGCCGCTCTTCGTCGGCGGTACGCCCATGTACCTGAAGCGTCTCCTGGAGGGGGTCTTCCGGGGACCCCGGGCTGACTGGGAGTTTCGCCGGGCCCTACGGGCCCGTGCTCAGGAACAGGGAACCGAGGCAGTCCACCGGGAACTGGCCCGGGTCGATCCGACAGCTGCCCAGCGCATCCATCCCCACGACCTTCGCCGGGTCGAGCGGGCCCTGGAGGTCCACCACCTGACCGGCCGACCCATCAGCGAACTTCAAAGGGAAAACCGGGGAGCACTCCCCGGCCCCAGGCGCATCGTGGGACTTCGGCGGGGTCAGCAGGACCTCTATCGGCGCATCGAGGAGCGGGTCGAGCGCATGTGGGACCGGGGGCTCGTGGAGGAGGTGGGCCGGCTGGCTGGGGCCGGGCTGTCGCGCTCAGCCTCGCAGGCCCTGGGCTACCGGGAGGTGCTTCGTCACCTCGACGATGAACTATCTTCCGAAGAGGCCAAAGAACTCACCAAACGTCACACCCGCCAGTTCGCCAAACGGCAACTGACCTGGTTCCGCTCCCTCCCCGACATCCACTGGGTAGACGTGGCCCCTGGTGAGCGCGCTCTGGAAGTTTCGCAGAGCGTGCGCTGTGCCTTTGGTGCCTGACCCGGGCTCGTCTTAGACCTTCAACTTCAGCAGCCGGCAGGCGTTCCTGTACCAGACGAGGTCGCGCGTCTTCTCGTCCAGACGGAGCGCGTCCATCAGACGTTTGTAGTTGTCGACGGCCACGGGCAGGTAGTCCAGCCCACAATCCGAGCCGAAGACGATGGATTCCCAGGCCGTGGCCCACCACAGGATCTTGCCGAAGTCACCCATCCTGGGGGTCATCTTGACCAAGGTGGTGCCGGACAGGTCGAAGGCGACGTTGGGGTTCCAGCGGGCGGTCTCAGCCGCCTCCTCGTACCAGGGGTTACCCAGGTGGGCGCCGATCCAGTTGCTGCGCGGGAAGGCCCGGGCCAGGGTGTCGAGGTAGATGGGGCGCATGCGGGCCGAACTCCGTCGGCTCTTACGGTAGCGGCCCCGGCGGGCGACTATGCCGGTGTGCGCTAAAACGGGCTTACGGCCCTTCTCCATGCTTTCGTAGACGGGGAAGTAGCGCTCGTCGTCGTAGTTGTAGAGGGGACAGATGATCTTGAAGCCGGCGATGCCCCGGCCGATGATGTCAGCCACCTCCTCGGGCGTGACGGTGTCGATGTTGACGTGGGCGAAGGGGATGATGAAGTCGGGGGCACTCCTCTGGGCCCGCAGTACGCGAGCGGCCTGACCCAGGTAGACGATCTTTTCGATGCCAAGCGACCGGTACGCCTTGGACAACTTGGCCACCGATCCCCCCCTGCGCGCGTGGACGTGCACGTCGATGATCACGGCCCTTCCTCCTCTGCCAAGCCTGGGCGCTCGTCGCCGACCCGTCACCGGCGACATCGCCCACCATGCTACGAGACCGTCCTCCTTGCGACAAGCCTCAACGCGAGCCCGGTGACGAGAAGCCCGGCCGGATGCGCTTGACAACGAGGGGGACGGCAATAGGCTAACCGGCTGGTGACCCGATGCCTGGTTCGAGCAGCCTGAAAGGCAGGAAAAGCATGACCGATCGCCGACAAGCACTCGCTGCAGTAGCCCAGGTCGAATCCCTGATCGAAGAGGTCCGCGGCGCCGGCCACGACACCCTCTACCTGGAGATCGTGCCCACCGTGGCCCGGGCCGCCCTGGGAACCCGCTGGGACCTCCCGGGACATGAGGAGCACCGGGCAGCCTACGTCGCCTGGACCCTGGAGCACACCACTCGGGTCAAAAGAGAATGCGAGGCCATACTGGCTGGTGAGCGAAAAGCCATTTCCGCGCCACCCATTCCAGAGTACAGCCAGTTGGAACTGGCCGATGGCTGCCTGAGGCTCGCCGGCGAGCCGGTGCTTCTCTTCGGGGTTCACGGCCGGGGGCCACGGGAACTGATGGGTCGGTACTTCGCTCCGGGGGACCTGATGGGCTTCATGTCCGGGGTGGGTGGGACGCGCTTCGATTACGACGAGCAGCCCATCTGGGAAGCCTACCAGAAGTACCCCGACACGCACCGGGTGTGGGCGGGCGGCCCGTGGTGCGGGCACACCATTGTCGATGAGTGGAGCATCGGCGGGCGGACCGAGGGCGACTGCATCATCTGCCTGGAAAGCCCGCACACCCGTGAGGCCGTCATCGAGTACTTCAAGAAGAAGGTGCCCACATTCCGTGACAACCCACGGGTCAAGTTCTACTCGCTGGACTGGGAGTTCGCCTACATCTGCTTCTGCGAGCGCACGCTCCAGATGTGGCGTCAATGGCTGGTCCGCAAATACGAGTCGATCGACACGCTGAACGAAATCTGGGGTACGGGCTTCGCAAGTTTCGATGACGTGGCGCTGCCCGAGATGGAGATCGAAAAGGAGGAGAACCGGGCCAAGTGGTACGACTTCGCCCGTTTCAACTGCTGGCGTTTCACCGATTACATGACCTGGGCCCGGGAGGAAGTGCGAAAGATCGACACCCAGGCCCTGACCTGCACCGGTGCGCCCTTCTACATGCTCGCCGGGCAGATGGGCTGGGCCGGCATCGACGAAGAGGCCCTGGACCGCACCGTCAACGACGTTGTCCTCAACGAGGCCCACGCCTCCACCCTGGCTACGGACCTCCTGCGCGGCCTGCCCACCGAGAACAAACTCCTCCAGGACCCGGAGTACCACGGTGACATCGCCCACATCATGGCCCACTTCCTCCACGGCGACGGCTACATGTCCATGTGGTGGTGGCCGGAGAAGGTGCGTCCCGAGCCGGCTTCCTTCTACCGCACCGACATCGGCCGAAGTCCCTGGATCCCTTTGGACGACGTGGCCACCTGCCTCAGGAGCGCCCTGGACGTTCGCAGATTGTCAGAATACATCGTCCCTTTCCACACGCAGACCGAGGAGGTGGCCCTGCTCTACTCCCACGATTCCATGCTCCAGTTGGCTCCCGAACTGCGCCAGAGCCGAAACATCCCCCACGTCTTCGCCATCAAGGCCCTCCACGAGGGCACCGTCTACCTCGACGCCCCTACCCGGTTCGTTACCGAGAAACAAATCGAAGAAGGTCGGCTGGGCGACCTAAAACTGCTCATCCTACCCGCGGTCGAGTACCAGAACCCCACCACGCAGGCCGCCATTTTAGAGTGGGTGCGCGAGGGGGGGACGCTGGTGCTTACCCCCAATGCCTGGCTGGGCGATGAGTACGCTCGGTCGGCCGACTACTTGAACGAGTTGGGGATTCGTATCCAGAAGATGTCCCTGCCCGAGGTGCGCGTCAGCGAAGCCCGACCCGACATCGAGCGGGGTACGGGGTTCATCATGGGAGCCATCTCCGAGGTGGAACTCCGGAAGGTGCCCAAGAGCACCCTCGTCGAGACCGACAGTTGGCGTTTCCGCCGTCGGGGGCTGAGGCTCATGGGCTGGGGCATCCAGCACACCTTGAGCATCGAGGAGCCCACCGCAGCCGTCATTGCCACCTTTGAAGACGGCCGACCGGCCATCGTCACCATCCCGGTGGGCGAAGGGATGATCTACTACTTCGCCACCCCCCTGGAGGCGGAGAGTTTCCATCGCTTTTTCGATGCGCTGTATGACGAACTGGGTATCAGCCGACCAGCGCGCACCCTCGACGAAGAGGGAGAGAACCTGTTTTACGTGGATTCGCGCACCGTTGCCGCGGATGGAGGCTACCTCACCTACGTCTGCAATCTGCACCCAAAGCCTCGCCACGTCAGGCTTCAGTTGCCGGAGGACGTCGGCAGCGTGAGGAGCCTTTCAGCCGAGGAGCCGATGACCTCTGAAAAGGGTGAGCAACTGGTTCTTTCATTGAGCCGCTTCGAGACGGTACTTTTGAAGGGGGAAACGGGCAGATGACCCGGGACGGCGACCACGGACTGAAGATTGCCGGGGAGGTCCTCCCAGCGCAACTTG
Source organism: uncultured bacterium (assembly GCA_965372835.1). Lineage (GTDB taxonomy): Bacteria > Planctomycetota > DG-23 > CBDVDV01 > CBDVDV01 > CBDVDV01. The sequence continues at coordinate 4,272 of CBDVDV010000147.1, forward strand.
AGGTCGAGGCCGACTTCAGCGACCCCGAGGCCCTCGAGCGCGACTGGGTGCTGGAAGGGAACGCTCGGGCGCACATCGCCAAGGGCAAACTGGTAGTTGATTCCATTGGCAGCGACACCGCAGCTACCCTCTGGTACAAAGGCGAATTCCACGCCGACCTGGCCGTGGAGTACGCCGGGGTTACCGTGCCGCCTCACGGCGCCTGCAACTTCAACCTGTTTCTGCACGCGAGCGAGTTGGACGGTTCCGATGTCCTACGTCGGCGACGTAGCGGCGCGTACTCCGAGTACCACGAAATCAACAACTACATCTTTACCTTGACCCAGGGCTGGTCGCGCTTTCGCCGGGACCCCGGCTTCAACTGTATCAGTGAGGACCTGGACGTACGGGGCGAGCCCGACACCCACTACCGCATCGTCATCGTCCAACAGGGGGCCCGCTTCCGCTCCTTTGTCAACGACCGACTCGTCCACGACGTCACCGATCCCCAGCCCCACACCCGGGGACGCATCGCCCTGCGCACCTGGAACACCACCCTAACCTACGACACCTTCCGAGTATGGACACTCGTTGAGACCTGATACGGGTTCGCAGATCGAGAGAAGGGGTGAAACATGAGGAGTGGACTCTCTTGTGACGTTCAGATGCAGTTTATGCGACCAGGCCAGTTGGAAGCCGCTGCCCGTAAGTTCCCGGTTGTGTATGTTCCTTTCGGCCTGATCGAGTGGCATGGCAGACACTTGCCGCTGGGCAATGATGCCCTCAAAGCCCACGGGATTCTGGTGAAGTGCGCAGAAACGTTCGGCGGCGTTGTCTATCCGCCGGTCTATTTCCACAGCGGGTTCGAGCAGGCACACCTTCTGCCCGTACTCACCCACCTGTTCGAAGGGCTTAAGAAAACAGGCTTCCGTGTCATCATCGGCGTCTCCGGGCACAATGTCAGAGATCAGATTGACCTGATCAACAAGGCCCTTGAGCCGGTGGTAGCGGACGGGACGGTGGCTGGCATCGGGCTCTGGGAGATTACCCTGAGCAGGAGCGCCGAATCCGACACCGATCACGCTGCCAAGTGGGAAACTTCGAACATGATGTTCTTCTACCCAGACCTCGTCGACTTAGCCGAACTGGGCGAAGAGCCGATGAACCTGGATATGAAGCCCCCGCACGGCATCGGCGGCCTGGACCCCCGGGAGCACGCATCGGCGAAGGTGGGCGAGCGGAACGTGGAGTTGGCATCGCAGGCCATCGGCAAGAAAGCCCAGGAACTGTTGGCCTCCCTACCTGAGGACCAACGCTGCTTCAATCTCGAGGCAATAAGCCCGGAGCACTGGTGGCTGGTTTAGGTGCAGATGTTGATAGTAGCGGATAGCAAATTCCCGGGCCCGAGCCGCCGTCGCAGTCAAATGCGTTTGGGCTGGCAAGCCTGACAACACCGCGATCGGGCCCCTTCGCAGGTTTTGACGCCGTCAGATCTCCCCGGCGCTTTGCCTCAATAGAAGCAGCGTTCGGGGGGACAGGGGCCCGATTCTTCCAGGGTGACGCGGATGACGTGCTCATCAGGCTGGGCGGCGCGGGCAGGACCCCAGGAGATGGGTTCCGCGGTCTTACTTCCCACCCGGTAGACGGTGATGCCCTTGCACTTGAGGCGGTGAGCCAGGTGGTAGATTCGGCTGACGTCCTCGACGGTGGCCTCGGCGGGGAGGTTCACGGTCTTGCTGACGGCGTTGTCGGTGTACTTCTGGAAACTGGCCTGCATGCGCACGTGGACTTCGGGGCTGATGTCCCCGCTGGTGAGGAAGAGTTTCTTCAGTTCCGGGGGAACGGCTCGGATGTCGGCCAGTGACCCTCGCCGAGCCACCTCGGCCAGCAGTTCCTCGCTGGCCAAGCCCTGCTCTTGGAGGGCCTGCTTGAACAGCGGGTGCATCTCAAAGAGTTGGGTTCCCTCCATGATGTTTCGCCAGTAACTCACCGCAAACAGTGGCTCGATGCCCGAGGAGCAGCCGGCGATGATGCTGATGGTGCCGGTGGGGGCGATGGTGGTGGTGGTGGCGTTGCGCAGCGTGCGGTGACCCCGCCTGGGCCACACGCTTCGGCGGATGTTGGGGAAGGAACCCCGGTCGCCGCCGAGCGCGACCGAGGCCTGCCGGGCCGTCTGGGTGATGAAGGCCATCAGGCGCTCGGCGAGCCGACGGGCTTTGGGTCGGTCGTAGGGAATGCCCAACTTGATCAGGAAGTCGGCGAAGCCCATCACCCCCAGGCCGATCTTCCGGTTGCTCGTGGTCACCTCGACGACCTCGGGAATGGGGAAACGGGTAACGTCGATGACGTCGTCCAGGAAGCGGACGGCCCAGGTGACCGTCTCGGCCAACCCCGGCCAGTTGATCTCACGCTCTTCGACGAACTTGCCCAGGTTGACAGAACCCAAGTTGCAACTCTCGTAGGGAAGCAGGGGCATTTCCCCGCAGGGATTGGTGCTTTCGATGGGCCCCAGCGCCGGGGTGGGCTGGCGACGGTTGATCTCGTCGATGAAGATGACACCCGGGTCGCCCACCTCCCAGGCGTTGGTGATGAGGTAGCGCCAGAGGACAGCCGCCGGCAGTTTCCCGGCCGGTTTGCCGGTGCGGGGGTTCACCAGTTGGTAGGAGGTGTTTCGGCGGACGCGGATCATAAAGTCGTCGGGCGTAGCGACCGAAATGTTGAAGTTGCGGAAGGAGGTGCCGTCACGCTTGCAGATGACGAACTCCAGGATGTCCGGGTGATCGGCCTGCAGGATGCCCATGTTGGCTCCGCGCCGGCGGCCCCCCTGGCGGACTACGTCGGTGGCCTTGTCGAAGATGCTCATAAAGGAGACCGGCCCGGAGGCAATGCCCATGGTGGAAGAGACCACGTCACCCTTGGGACGAAGCCGACTGAAACTGAAGCCGGTACCGCCCCCGCTCTGATGAATGATGGCCATGTGCTTGAGGGTCCCGAAGATGCCCTCCATTGAGTCTTCAACGGTCAGGGTGAAACAGGCCGCCAGTTGCCCCAGGGGTGTGCCCGCGTTCATCAGACAGGGAGAGTTGGGCAGAAAGCGAAGCGAAGAAAGCATCTCGAAGAAGCGCTCCTCCACCTCCGCCCGTCGGTCGGCGTCGTAGGCCTCCTCGGCCTCGGACACCGCCCCGGCCACCCGGCGGAACATCTCCGCCGGCGTTTCCACCACCCGTCCCTCCTCGTCCTTCTGGAGGTATCGGCGCTCCAGCACCTTGACGGCCGAGAGGGGAAGTTTCAGTTCGTCGCTGACGCCGAAGGCCCGTTTGGTGTCACGGATGGCCCGCCTTTGATTGCGGTAGAGGATGTAGGCCTTGGCCGCTTGGGTGAGCCCGGCCTGCATCAACACCTCCTCGACCACGTCCTGAATCTCCTCCACCGCAGGCACCCGCCTGGCGAACCGCTGCCCCAGTGTTTCGACCACGGTCGTTGACAGCCGACGGGCCTCGCGGGTGTTGCCGGCTCCCACCGCAGCCAGGGCCTTGGCTATGGCCTCGGTGATGCGGGTCTTTCGGAAGCGGACCGTGCTTCCATCCCGCCGACGAACCCGCGTCACCTTTGCCTTGGCCATCTCACTTCTCCTCGCTTCGCCCTCGCCGCTCGTGGCGACCGTCCGAGTCGCTGCTCACCTCATCCGGGGTCGGACCTTCCCTCACTGGCTCTCCCCAGTCGCCCGGGCGCTCAAGAAACGGTAGACCTCCGCGCACATCTGCACCATGTGATAGTCGGCCTTCCAGGCGCCACCCTTGTGGCGGCCCGAGGGACGGTTTTCCCGGCTGAGCCCGCCGAACCAACCGCCATGCTCCCGGTCCACGAAGTGCTCGAAACAGTAGCGGGCCGCGCACTCGAAGGCGTTCCAGTGCCCCTCCTCCTGCGTATGACCCCACAGCCACAGCGGGGCCATCACCCCCTCACACTGCTGCCAGAAACTCTTGCGCGAGTTCTTGACCTCCCCGGTTCGGCTCAGGGTGGTGTAGAAGCCACCGAACTCCTCATCCCAGCCGTGCTCCCAGGCAAAAGCCACCATCTGCTCGGCCCGCTCGAAGAACACCGGCTCCTGCCCATAGGCATACACGCGCAGGAGCAGCCAGGCCCACTCCATCTGGTGGCCGGGCTCCACGGGGTCGCCCTGATGCTCGGGGAAGTCGCTCCAGTCGTCGTGGAAGAACTCGGGCAGGCAGCCATGCTCGTGGTCGAAGAGTTTGTCGTTCATCAACTGGCACAACTCAGCGGCTCGGCTGAGGTACTTCTCGTCCCGGCTGACTTCGTAGAGCGCCAGCAGGGCCTCCACCAGGTGCATCTGCGGATTCTGGGAGCGCATGTCTTCCGGCTTCGTCCAGTCTCGCCTGAGGCTACTGCGGTAGCCACCGTGCTCGCCGTCATAGACGTGCTCTTCGAGGACGTCGAAGGTTTTCTTGGCCATCTGGAGGGCCTGGGCATCGGCAAATGCGCGGTTGAACTCGCTCAGCGCTAAGATGGCGAAGGCGTGACCGTAGGTGGCCTTGTGGTCCTCACGGGGCTTTCCCTTGCGATCCACCTGCCAGTACCAGCCTCCGTATTCGTCGTCCCAGAAGTGCTTGAGCAAGAAGTCCAGTCCTGAGCGAGCAGCCTCCGCGCACCACTCGGGTCCCTCCAGAAGATGTCCCTGGCAGAAGTTGTAGATGAGGCGAGCGGTGGGGACCAGGTTCTTGCGGTTGGGGTCGGTGATGCGCCAGCGCCGATCCAGTTGCGGGATGTAGCCCCCGAACTCGCGGTCGAGGGCATGCTGGTACCAGTAGGGAAGGATGTCGGTCAGGGCGTGTTGCCTGAAGCTTTCCGCATCCAACGGTTCACACGACCTCATCATAGTTGTGAAGGGCTCCTGCGCTGACCTGCCCGCTCCCCGGACACAGGATACAGAGCCGGGGAGTCCCTTGCAAGAGCGGTCTGGTGACACGGGTGACTCCGCCGCCGCCGGTCGGCGGGTGGGGCACCCGTGCCACCGTCTCGGCGGCGGGTTCACTGGCCTCTATATGGATGACTCCTCCTCAAGAATGGCGTAGAGCAGCGAGTCGCGCCAGCGTCCCTTGACGAACCGGTGGCTCCTCCTGCGTCCCTCCAACTGCATACCTGCCTTCTCCAGCACCCGGGCCGAGGC
>CBDVDV010000148.1:0-9415 GCA_965372835.1 uncultured bacterium
GTGAGCGGGAGAGGGCCCTTCCAGTTCGTCCCCCGCTTGGCCTAACGGTCCTTGCTCAGGTGGTTCCGGTGCCTTGGCCACCTCGGTGCCGCCCAGAGGCGCGACCGTTTCGCCCTGACGGGTCCGTCCCCTGCGGCCGAGCGCAAAGTAGAAATTGAATGCCAAGGACAGCAGAAGAACGACGGCCAATGCCACCAGCGCAACGGTCCTCCGGGGCGGGGTCGGCCGGGGCGGCTCCAAGAGGCCCTCGGGCCACTCGTCAGGGCCGGGCGTCTCGGGGGCTTGCGGGACGCGCACAAGTTTGCGGGTGGCCCGCGGAGCGATCTTGACAGACTCCTCAACCGTTTCGCGTGGAGTCAGCGGGAGTTCCGGTGGCGACGTTCCGTCCCTGGCGCAGGCGATGAGTGGGGAGCCCTCTGCCATGCGGCGGCGAGCCTCCTCCGGCTGATCGGCGCCAGCGGTCAGGTTCAGAACCAGGGCCCCACGCATGCGCCGCGCCTGCTTCAACGCGGCCGAGCTCTCGAGGCAGCAGCGCCAAGCGCAACTGGTCCCAAAGGAGAGGGACGTTATGTATGTGCTGAAGGTTACGTTCCACCTGAGTTCCGGCGGGATCAGGCGGAGCGCCTCCGCGACGACAGCCAAAGTGTCCATTCCGGGCTCAAAAATGGTGAACGACGGCTGCCGGGGATCGTCGAGAAAGGACTGTGCCAGGACACCGGCCCATCCGGCGTCGCCGGTGTACCTCTGCCAAAGGTCACACGGAGCCGGCGATGAGTCCCCGACAGGTATCCGCTTGGTCCTGTCCAGATATTGCGGCTCACCGTTCCACTCTGTGATCACCACGCCTTTCTGCTGAAGCACCCAGGCCGGGCCGCCCGGGGCTCGCTCTTTCGCGTCGAGAACCAGGTGGTACGCCAATTTGTTCGACCTCTGGGTATAGTCCACGCCGGCGAAAGCAACGCGCGAGAGGATGTTGACCGGCTTGCCGCCAAGGGTGAAAGTATAGTGGCTGAAGGCAACCGGATTGAGACCGACCTTAGGGTCGTGGAGTGGGAAGACCACCGCGTAGCCGCTCAGCGATTCGAGCAGTTCCACGTAGTTCGGGGCCATGCCTCGCGTGCACGCGACGGTGCAGAATCCACTCGAGCCTACGCGCAGCCCTCGCGGCGCCGACGTGTGGATTAGTTCCTGAGCCATGGCTCGTCATCCTACTCCGTCGCCGTGGCTGCTCCTCCTATTTCCTGGGCAGACGGCACCCAGAAGACTGTCCCCGTCTCCGGACACCGCAAGACTCGTCCCAGATAGGCGGCAGGCACCTCTAAACGCTGCTTCGTGCCTGGGACGTTCAAGACCACCGCCTTCCCCCGCAGCTGGCAGTCTGACGCCACCGGCAACCGGTCGTCCTTCTTCCGCTTCACTTTCGGTATCATTCCGAAATGCGAGAGCATGTACAGCATTGGAACTGTGGCCCAGATCGGCCTGATGTTTTCCGGCTTAACCATCAGTGAACGGTCATTCGGGTCACTCCAATTCCGACGTTCGAACGGACTGTGTCCAAGCGCGCTCGTAGGCACGTAGGTCACCTTCGACGAAAAGGCCTCGGCCGTGGCAACCACTTCCGGGCACAATTCCATGAACAGGTGCCGGACCGCGAACGATGTGACACCAATCGCGTCCACATCCAACGCCGCTGTGGCAAACTCGCGCGGTTGTCGCCACGCCTTCGGAAGGCCACGCTTGAGGAGGGACTGCCAGATGTCATACTTGGTGACGACGACGATGAGAGGTCTGTCGAGTTTTCTGGCCCCCGCCAAGCCCGAATACCGTTTGATGCGCGCGATCGATTCGCTCAAGAGGGTGTCCTGACGTTCAACTGCCGCATCAGGCTTCATCTGGGGATCGTCGCTCTTGCATCGCTCACGAAACCGCCGATCCTTTGAAGGATCAAACACGAAGAAGATCCCATTGGACTGCACCAGATGTTGTGTCCCTGCGATTGGAGCCCGTGGCTGGAAATGCTCTCCAGCGTTATCGTAGAGAACGAGCGTCTGCTCAAGAGTGCTTTTCATCTTGTCATGCCACGGGTGCTGTGGTAGCGGCTGTAGCGAGAACATGAGCGGGCGAGGCAGCAAGTGCTCCCTACCGTCCCAACGGACTCGGTCGTACATCTTGCCCCCAATGTCCGTCTTGTCGAGAGTGGTCGGGGCGCTTCTATCTACGCCCAGGAAAAGGATTTGCTCATAGTCGTTAATAATCTCGTTGGAGGTTGGATCAACGTCGCCGAACGCGAAACCGAACTCGCGCGGCATCAATCCCCTCAAGTTCCACACCATGACCGTCAGCAGGAAGGATTTGCCGCTGGCAGGAGCTCCGATTATAGAGAAGAAAAGCGGCCTTTTCCCTGTCAAGGGTTTCGGGATCACTAAGCGACATCGTGGGCATGCGAGGTCGAGACACGGCACCCCGTGTGCGTCGATCGGCTGTCCTTCCGGCGTGAACCGTGATGGGAGAAAACGCAGGGGCTCGTTCGGCCCGAGCACTGGATCCCCCACCAGCTCCGGGTGCTGTGCGATGGCCAGAATCCCATCCACGTTAAACGAATGCCAGCAGCGGGGGCAAATGACTTTGCCGGTCACGCTGCCACCACCCCGCGGCGGGGTCCCAAAGGAATCGGGCATTGTTGCCATTGCCGAGTGCCCTCTTACTCTGTGAGATTTCCTCCCCTCGTCGAGCCTGCGACAGTTAGCTCACTTTCTTTGCTCTGGCATCAACATCCACCCCCGAACTCGACCGCAGCCTCGATGCTCTCTCCAAGGTTGCGCCTTACCTCCGCCCGGAACTCTTGTTCCCGGGAACTGTTCTTTGTCAAGGAGCGTGCCATTGCCGCCGAGGCTCCGCTCTCATCGCCCACGAACGCATCCCGTTTCAGAGCCCAGAGACGCCCTGCAAGGCGTCTTGCGCCAGACTATCCCATCGGCCCGGTTATACCGTCCCAACGCCCATGCTGCGAATGCCACGGGAACCAGACAATGCGCCCCAGCTCCGGGGGCAGCAAACTTCGCTCACACCCCATAGCAGCATGATGTGGAAGCCGCACTGTGTCAAGCATTTTCTTGCTGGCAGATGGGGCGGAAGGAAGACCATTACCCGTGCGGAAGATTCTCTGTACTCTTCGCCCGCAGTATCCTCCAACACCTCGCGGCCTAATGGTGTCGCCCTCGCTCAGACCACCTCGCAGACCGGTAACGGCTCCGAGTTCATTGGCTCCTGCGGTGCCAAAGGGCCCAGCGGCTTCACCCGGAGCATCGAACACTGGAAGGCTCGGCACTGGACCCCTCCGCCAGCGGCTCACAGCTGGCAAAGCGCTGTGGAGACCGTCCATCGGCTCATCGACTGCAAGTTTTGCCGCATCGAGTCCTGTCGGGGCCGCCGAGCAGGAGGGGTGACCTCCTGCAGCAGTCGTAGGGGAACTGCCAGCACCGGGTTGGCGGGGTAGCTCAGCGGTTAGAGCAGCGGAATCATAATCCGCGTGTCGGGGGTTCGAATCCCTCCCCCGCTACCAGCCTTGAGGGAAACTCCACTTCCGTCACAGTACTCCTCGTCCCACTCTTGACATGACGGAAGATGGGTGTACCATGCCAGAGGTCAGATGTGGGGGTCAGTTACGGGAGCGATGCGACGGTGAAGGGGCCACTGTACCTGAGCCCAGAGCAGATCGAAAGGGTGCCTCGGTCGCCAGGGGTCTACATCCTGGCGGACGCCCACAGGGCACCGGTGTACGTGGGGGCCGACGAGCGTTCCCCCATAGCGCGGGAGCCTGCGTCATCCGTTGGCAAAAGAACTGGCTTCGAGGCGGGATTGGGGACTAGGGCGTACAGATTAGGCCGCGTATTGTGGAGGGCAGTGATATGTCCAAGACGCGGGTGTTCATTAGCTTTGACTACGACCACGACGAGGACCTGAAGAACCTTTTGGTGGGGCAGTCAAAGAACCGGGATTCCCCGTTCGAGATCGCCGATTGGTCCCTCAAGGAGGAACTTCCAGGGGACTGGAAGAAAAAGGTCCGACAACGAATCAGACGCGTGCACCAAGTTATTGTCATTTGCGGCGAGCACACTGGCTCCGCCACTGGAGTTAACGCCGAGCTCCGCATCACGCAGGATGAGGAGAAGCCATACTTCCTTCTACACGGTCGCAGTGGTAAAACGTGCAGAAAGCCGAAAGCCGCGTCGTCGTCTGACAACAGGTATAAATGGACCTGGAAGAATCTCAGAGCACTGATCGGCGGCAGTCGGTAAGCTCGCCCGACCCATGCGGGCGTTGTGTCAACGTGTTCGCCACTGGCAGTTGCATACTGCCTTCCCGTTCGTCGCCTCTTGGCTCAAGTCGTGTCGCGCGAACGAGGAGGTCACGGCGAAACCGGCACATTGCCAGGAGAGCGATCCCAAGCCACCCAAAACACGATCACGGCAACAATAGCAAATATGTAGAGCCCAGCAAACACCTTGGGGATGACACTTTCAGTCTTGGTGAACGGGACGTATCTCGCAGGCTCCTTCCCTTCCCCCAACGCTACCCATTCTGCCTTGAACAATGAAGCGGGCAAGTGTTCCTCCAGCAGATGGATGAGGGCAAATTTGGCAGTGTTTAGCTGGCGATACGAGGCCACCAACTTGCACCATCCCCAACACAGGAGGATGCCTGCGACGCTGGCCGCCATAAGACCTACCCCCTGCGCAACGCCATCGGCAACTCCCCTTGCGAGCGCACCCAGAGCGCCCAAGAGCAGGCCGTTGATTGAGAGAAAGAACGTGTTCACTGTCTGCCGACGGGCAACCAAGCTTTCCGACGTTTCCACGAAGAGCTTGTACTGTTCCATCAGCAAGGACAGACTGTTCTGGTCGAAATCCGTACCGCCAGGATAGAGCACTTCCTGAAGCTTGCTGCATTCAGGCGACATCAGCCTACGAGCCTTCGAATCTCTGCCATTATCTCTGTCATATTCCATCGCACAGGCTGGACACCCAGATCCTTCAGCGCCTCCGGCAATCGAGGAGTACCAGGGCCAACATCAATGGCCATGACTGCCTTTCCCAATTCATCCGATTCTCGTATCTCCCAATCAACCGCTTCGCTCTTGTATGTGTCTCTGCCCACCAAACAGACCGTTACGGAACACCGACGAATCTTTTCCCTACACTGAGTCTTCCAGGCCTTTTCGAACGGCTCCTTGATCGAATGGTCTCGAAATTCCAAGGGAAGCCTGTCGTTTTTTGCCTGACCCCGGAATAGGTCAACAACTTGCTTGTCTTCCATGGCGAAGCTCAGAAACACATTGTATGCCACTGCGGGACTCCTTGCCTCTCACCACCCGGCGCACACAAGCAGCCCATCCTTCCTCCCGGTATCCCCTCTTCTCAACCTTCATGAAATCCATTATACCAGTCCTGGATACGCTGTCAAGGTTCTCGTCCGGAGGCATCAGCCTTTGGAATCAGCCCCAAGTGCCCCCACTCCCCACCCTTGACACATCCCCGCCGGGCGGCAGGATGCGGTGGTGACGGCATCGGCCGAAAGGTCAGGAACCAGACGCGCGAAATCGGGCCGGGCCACCTCTCACACCACGTAGCTTCCCAACACGGCCAAAGGCACGTACGCCACCGACGCCAGACGCATCCGCCAGACCGGCATCAACTTCACGTCGTCTCGCCAACGTTGCAGTCGTCGCCGCAACGTCGCGAAGACCGAACATTTTGCTTGACTAATGCGACAACTGTTGCGTTTTGTGTCAACTCTTTGTGTCACACTGCTCTCGCGCGACACCCCACATCTGGGGGTGTCCAGTTACGCTAGGCCCTATGCCTGGGGTCTTCTTGGGCGGCTCCCTTGCTCTGGCTCCGGCCTTGAGAATACTGGCACGGCCTTTGCCTCGTTTTGACTGGCACGGCCTTTGCGCCGTTTTGTTCGAGATACCATACTACCCGCAGAAACGCGGGTCTGCGCGAAGTTGAACTCAAGGTGCGTCGTCTTTGGGTTTTGGGGCCGGGCAGCACAAGCCGAGTGGTTGAGTTGGCAGAGGAGTTGGTCGGTTAAAGGTCTCGTCTGATTGAGGAGGGGCAGACCATGGCTGCACTCATCGACATCCCACGTCTCCTCGACTGGGCGTGGCCGAAACTGGCAAAGACTTGGCAGGCTTGGTTCCGACGCAGGCGAGACGCGCTGGAGAGTCGGAAGCAGCTGGTGCTGGAGAATGAGGAGTTGCGGCGTAGAATCGAGATGCTCGAACAAGAGGTTCAACGACTGCAGGAAATCTCGGACACCAAAGATGAACACATCCGGGTCCTCTCTAACTACAACGATGAGCTTAGAAGATACGTGGAGGAATTGGGGGAATCGGGTGCGAGCACAGACGACGCCAAAAAGAGCAAGGTTTGACGTGGTGCCAGGCGGAGTCGAACCATGGAAGAAAGGTGGTTGACATAGCCCTGTCAAGTGCGCAGTGAGCTAACCTCACAGCTTCAGTAGAGCCACTTCTATCTGTGTTCCGTCATCTCCTGGGCGGTCCCCCGCTACCAGTTTCAACCGGCGTCAGAACTCCCTGGGGTCGTGGGCCAACCGCGGCGTCCAGGGGAGAGAGTCGAGCGTGTCCCACACGTTCACCTCGCTCAACATCAGGCCGAAACCGGACTGCTGCTCGATGAGGAACCTGACGTAACGGGCCTGGACAGGGTCCTCGAAGATCACGAAGATATAGTTCCCCCGTAAGCCGTAGTTGGGGAACTCACCCCACTTGGGAGAGTCGTGGCGGGGGTACAGGGGCCAGTTTGCCGGCCAGCCGTTGTGGGCGTAGCGGGCTGCGTGGTATTGGTCCCGCCCGCAGGTGGTGAAGGTTCTCCCGTCCAGCGAGGTCTGTACGGTCACCGAGTTGGGGAACCTGTCCTTCGGTGTCCGGTAGAAGGCATCCACCCGCGCTCCACCCACCGTCTGGGGGCTTCCCAGGTCGACGGTCACCTCCAGCGTCCCCACGCCGTCGGTCCAGTGGGCGAGCCACTTGGCCGGCCAGGGACCCTCGACCTGGGGTTCGTGGACGAGACCGTCGGTGAGCTCCTGCCCGTCCCCTTCCATCTGGAACATGTCGGCGTCCGGGGGTTGGGACGCCGTGTAAGGCTTGGTCAGTGACAGGAGACTGCCCGAGACGTAGCGTCGAGGTGGGATGGCGTAAGCGTCACCCACGTCCTTGCCGTCCGAGTACCCCACCGTGACCGGCTCCGGCGACGAGCCCGCCAGGCTCATCCGGACCCAGTTCATGCGCGGGGGGATGTCCCCGCCCGTGTTGATGCGGTAGGTGTGCGGGAAGCTGGTGGCCCTTTCGGTGTGGCTCCGGGTTACGCCGCCACCGTCCGCATCATTGGGGAGGGGCTCGTAGTACTCGGTCCAGTTGTAGGTCACCTCAACAGGGGCGACGGTCGCGCCGGCCGCCTCGTAGTCCGCCTCCATCCGGAGCAGGTTGGCGCCCGCGCCGTGCTTGTGGGCGGCCGGAGAGCGGAAGACGAACCTGAACTGCACCCTGGTGACGTTGGGGGTGTCGATGTCGACCTGGACGTACTTGGACTGGTTCCGCCGTTTATGGTAGTTGTCGCGGGTGCTCCAGTTGTAGAGGCCCGCCTGCGTCCACTCGCCCCACGACCCGTCGAACAGCCGGTAGTCGTAACGCACGTAGTTGCTGTTGACGGCCGGGAGGGCGATCCAGAGGGAGCCGCCCATGCGAATCCTGAAGATGGGCCGAGGCGCGTCGAGGAGGAAGGTGACGTAGCCCTCCTTCTCGCTGTCGCCGGCGAAGATCGTCGACGACCAACCAGACTGCGAGTCCGTAGTTCCGAGGTCGGCCCAGTCCACGGCATCCCGCTGATAGAGGTCGTTCTTGAGGACGGGGCGAAGCGACAGGGTCTCGTGCTGCCCATCCCGATCGCAGTCAACGGTGATGTAGTTGGGCCCCAGATCGAGCCTCGGCAGCGCCATTCGATTGCAGACTGTGATGGTCTTGACGGCGATGGCCTGGAGGCCGGCGTCCCGCGGCGAGCCCCGCGCCCTCATTCTCACCCGGACCAGGTAGTTGAGGACGGGTCGCCGATCGCCTCCCTTCACCGTCCCCCTCAACCGTTCGCTGATGTTTTCCTCGACGTTGATGAGGCCCGTGGCCTCGTTCTCCCATACCGGGAACCAAGAATGACCGGCGTTGGAGGACGCTTCAATAACCACCGAATCCGCGTCCGTCCTGCGAAGCACGTCTGCGATGATAACGGACCCGGTAGTCACGTTGGCCGACTGGACCTTAAAGACAACCTCGGCCTCCTCCCGGGTGGCGGCTGGGTGAACGGCTGGGCTGTCGCTCCGGGCGATATTGGAGACCCGTTCGAAGGAAGCGTCTGAACCCAGGTCGGGGGCAAAGACCCAGAGGCCGTTGGCCCGTTGGTTGAGGGAGTGGTCGGGGTCCTGGCCTCTACCGTTTGGGTAGAAGTAGTCCGGGGTCGATCCCTGATGGCTCCAGTAGCGCGTGTAGTGCTCGCCGGGACGCAGGTTGAGGCGGTAGCGGTAAATGGAGTGGCAGCCCTCGGTGACGAACTCCTGCCAGTGGGAGTTGATCCAGTTCTCGTCCAGGTTCTTGGCAAAGGCCCCCCGCCCGACGGCGTGCCGGCGCAGCCAAGGACCCGACAGCCAGGCCTTGGCCAGGCTGGGTTCGTCGCCGTGCACGGAGATGGCCTGGGGGGTGTGGTACTTGAGGCAGTGATATCGGCAGCGAGGTCCCCTCTCGCAAGGGCCGGCCACCTCATCCAACTCGGTGATGCTCAGGATGGTCTTCCCATCGCAGGCCACGGCGAAGAACTTGTAGGTGTTGTCCAGGTAGTGGCGTTTCCCGTCGTACTCCAGCTCGGGGATGGTGTGCTTCCCCGTCTCATAGTGGCGGCCAATCCACCCCATCCCGCCTTCACCGACGGCGTCGTAGAGCGCCGTCCAGAACGCACACTGGGCCTGCATAGTGGTGTTGAAGTGCAGGATGGGCTCGACGGGCATCCAGTCGTAGGGCGGGCTGGACTGGTTTCCGAGCACCCCGAACCAGTGGGCGATGGCCGCCGCCTTCTCGTCGTTGGTATCCCACCGAGAGGTGACGCTGTGACAGAAGCTCTCCAGGTCAGTCAGGTCGGGAGCATGGTTGCTGAGGAGCCTGAGGTTGTAGGCGGCCTCCTCGGCCCCCTCGGCCGGGAAGCCAACGCAAAGTGCGACCAGCAAAAAGACCAAACCACCTCGCCAAAACCACACTTGCCAACTCCTTCCTTTGTCCAGAGGTCCCACGAGGCCCCTCCCGTGAGCTTGTCAAAAGCCAAAGAATAAAGTGTACAAGAAAATGCCCCCAAAT
>CBDVDV010000149.1:0-9248 GCA_965372835.1 uncultured bacterium
CTGCGGGCAGGCGCATAGGCCTTGACAGACGGTCCGGAAGAGGCAGAAGCGGAATTCCCTGGAACCTTCTGCCGGTCCTTGCGTACTACTTAGTAGCGCTGGGGCAGAGAAGGGCTACAGCGGCATCCATCTGGGGAATCTCGGATGGTAGGAGGTCTGCTCGGCTCGGGGTCGAGCGAAGGTCACATGGGAAATGTCGGCTAACGACAAATACCCACCCGTGGTTCCGGCATCGGCCTAACGAAAGGGGGACTATCATGTGGAAAGTGGTGTCAATAGTGGGCTGGTGCCTTGCCCTGCTCATGACTATCTTGTGGTTGCGGGAGAACGGAGAGCTGCGGGAGAACGGAGAGTTGCGTCAGTCCGGGGCATCAAGCCAGGAACAGGTCGTTGATCGAGAGGCCGTGGAGCAACGGGTGAACGAGCGGGCAAATGAGGCCAGGATCCTCGAGCTCACCGCCGACGAGCGGGCAAATGAGGCCAGGGTACTCGAGCTCACCGCCAGGCTCGACGCTGCCGAGGCGCGGGTTCTTGACCTTCGGGCAGAAGTGGGGCGTCAGGCGAAGCGTGCGGAAGACGCGGAAGAACGGACCAAAGAGGAGCGGAAGTGGCGCGACAGCATGCGGGGGGCTTTTGAAGCGGCTGACGGGATGGCTGAGATGGGCGCGCGTCAGCTAGCCAGTCTAGGTGATCTGACCATTGACGAGATGGTTGAGATGGGCGCGCTTCAGCTAGTCAATTCACAGTATGCGGACCTGTTTCGCCAGCTCAATCTAGATGATGAGACCATGCGGGAGGTCAGTGACATCATCGGGGCGGCCTACACGGATAAGTCGATGCGAGGGATGTCTTGGCTGGCCGGTTTGCAGCCCGAGATGCTGTCTGAAGCGGATTACGGACAATGGATGTCCGAGGAGGTGAGCCACGTCCTTTCCTCGGAGGACCTTGCGGTGTTCGACCAGTATCAGGCCTCACTTCCTGGGGGAATGCTTGGACAGCAAATGGAAGCGCATTTGCCCGATGATATCACCGAAGAGAACCGCGGCATCATCCGAGACACACTAGTGGATGTGATCTACTCCGGCTCCTGGCTGCCTTCGAGCGGGCTGGACGGCATGTATGGACAGGCCCGCGAGACGCTTGAAGGCTCCCTGGACGACGAGCAACTGGCCATCTATGACCGTTTCGTCGGACAGCAGGTCTCCTTCATGCAGATTGTGACAGAGGTGATAGATTAGGCGTCAATTCAGTGATCAGGTCGAGAGCCGCCGCGCTCTCCGCTGCGTTGCCCGTGCCCATCTGGCGCCAGGCTCCGAAATCAAACTAATCGACGAGCGTGAAGGTCCTCGATACGTCGGCGACCCGGAAGCCCTGGTGGGCTTGAATCGTTAGATCCATGACGGTCGGCAGGGCATTCATCAGAGCGCCGAACCCTAGGGTCCTGAAGAATATCGACTCAGACCTCTCTCACCCCTTGGCCTCGACGACCCTGAGAAGTGATCGCTGATTATCTATTGGCCCCTTGCCCTTTATAAAGCTGACGTTTGGCTCTCAGTCGGCTGCCCTTCGCGGGGTCGGGGCACGCAGCGCTCCGCAGGTGAGGACTGCCGGCAGGTGAATAGGCCTTGACAGACCGGGTGCAGGAGGGAGAATTCGTGGTCATGGGGCGATGAACGGGCGGGGTGGCGTGGATATGGGGGACCTCCGATGCGCCACAGCGGGCCCAGCTTCTCCTGCAGGGCGGGGTACGCCGTCGCCCGGAGGGAAACTCCAGGAGCAGTCACATGAACCTGCCTGGCAGGATCATCCTGACCGTCTTTCTGGCCGCCGTCATGGTGGTGGGCTTGGGCTTCCTGTTCCTGCGGAGCCAGGCGGGAGAGTGGAGCCTTCTGGGTCGGCTGCGGTCCGAGAGCTGGGAAGAAATCCCCTGCACGATTGTTGCGAGCTCGGTCCGGGAGGACCGAAGCGATGGATCTCCGTATCTCTTCGATGTCACCTATGCATACAGCTACCAGGACAGCGAGTACACGTCGCAGACGTATGCACCCAGGTACTACGGCTCCTTCGACTACGCCGAGCCCTTCCGCTTGACCCGTGAGTATCCTCCCGGCACAAAGACCGTCTGTTTCGTGCGCCCGTCGGACCCGGCCGGGGCCGTGCTCAGGCCGCCAGAACTCAGCAGCCAACTCACGTCTTTGGTCTTCTGGCTGCTCCTGCCGGTAGGCCTGCTCGCGCTGCTCCTCTGCTTCATCTGGCGGCGTCGCAAGACATGGCAAGACGCCGAGATGCCCAGAGGCCGGACGCGCCTGGGGCCGGTCGGCCTGGTGGTCGGGCTCCTCTTCACCGGGGCGTTTCTCCTTGGGGGTGTGCTCAGTTTCTATGGCTTCCTCCTTCGCCCCGTCTTCGATTCTGTCGAGTGGCAAGGGTGGAAGGAGACGCCCTGTGTGGTCATCGCCAGCCACGTAATCACGGAGTCGGGCCCGCCTCCGACCTCATACAGGCCTGACGTCCTGTATGAGTACCACTTCGACGGGCAGACTTACCGATCCAACCGCTACGGGGCCGAAGACCTGTCGGGTACGGCGGCTGTCGGTGAGCAGCAGCGGCATCCGGCTGGAATGGCGACGGTCTGCTACGTCAACCCGAAGGACCCGTACGAAGCCGTGCTCGTCCGTAACCTTCCGCGGGGCCTGTGGTGGGGCCTCCTCTCGCTCCCCTTCCTTGCCGTCGGGATCGTGGGAACCAACCTGGTGCTCCGCGCGTACGTCCGGGAGCTGCGGTCGGCGAAGCCGACGGAGGCAGCCATAACCGCCGAGGTGACGCTGCCGGGGGCCGTGAGCGGCGAGGTCCGGCCGCTCGCGCCGGTGACGTTCGAGTCGGGCAAAGCCTGTCTGCAGAGGTTCTTCTCGATGGCCGGAGCGACTCTGTTCTGGTATGGCATCTGGTGGGTCTTCTTCGGGCAGGCAGTCTGGGCGTGGTACCGCTACGGAGAAGAGAGTTTCTTCTTCGATAGCATCGGGGACCGCCTCGGTGCCCTGGTTTTCTTCGGCATCGGCATCGTGTGGGTCGTGTTGGCGGTGCGGGCGTTCTGGCGGCTCTTTCTCCCCCGGGTCACTCTCACGCTGAATTCGGATCGAGTGGCCTTGGGCGAGACGGTGGTCCTTGAGTGGCGGCTCTCCACAACCAGTCCGTCGCTTCGCCGGCTTCGCGTGTTCCTGGAAGGGCGGGAGGAAGCGGACAGGAGCTCCGGTGAAGGGAGCATAGCGAAGCGGGAGACCTTCGCTCAGCTTGACTTCATCGACCAGGCCACCCGCCCGACAGTGACAGCCGGCCGCGGCCAGGTCACCATTCCGGCCGAGACCATGCATACCCTGGAGACCACGTATCACAAGGTCCTCTGGGCGATCAAAGTCGAAGGGGACGTCAGGCGTGGCCCCGACATCAAGGAGGAGTACCCCATTACGGTGCTCCCGCGGCCCCTCGGGCGGGACGGTGAGTGGTGAGCTTTGGTGAGATCAGAACCGAGAACGGGCGGACGCGGTTCCGGCCGGGTGAGACCATCCGGGGCGTGGTGTCCTAGGAACTGGAGGAGGAGCCGGCGTGGGTCGAGCTCGGCCTCTCCTGGTCGGTCAAGAGCCGGGACTACGAGGACGTGGAGACGACGGAAGCCATCCCCTACGAAGAACCCCTGAGGAATGACACTCGACGGTTTTCGCTCCAGGCCCCGAACGGGCCCTACAGCTTCAACGGGAAGCTGATGTCGCTGCGCTGGACGCTGGGGCTCGTCGCCCACCCCGAAGGCACACTCGCCCGGCTCCCCATCACCGTCTCTCCCACCGGTGACACGGTGGCCCTCAGTAAGGAGGAAACCTGAGCCAGTGGACTACGGTCCCTCTTTCTGGCTCGTGAGCGTTGGGTCCACCTTCGCCAGGAAGTCTCCCAGATCCGCAGCTCTTACGGCTTCCAGCCCTGGCCTCGCCAGACCCCGAACCTTCGCTCGTGCCCGGGCTGAAGTCAGGACGACGAGGACCCTGACGGACTTGACTCGGAGGGGCGCGGTCGGTAAGGTGCGTCGATAGGTGCCGAGCAAGACCTGATCCCGTGCGGCCGGGCAGCGGAGGAACTCGCATGATCCCCTACCAGGTTGACGTCCCCATGCAGCGGTGGCCCTACGCCAACTGGGCCCTGATTGCGGTGACGACCATCGTATCCGTCGCTTGGCTTACCGATCCCGGCCGGGGGATGCTGCTCTCTGTCGATTACTTCAGGGTGTATCAGCCCCTGTCGGCGGCGCTGACACACGGCGGGCCCTGGCACCTGTTCGGGAACATGCTTTTCCTCTTTGTCTTTGGGAATGCCGTCAACGCCAAGATCGGCCACCTGCCCTACCTCGGCCTGTACGTCCTCTTTGCCTACGTCTCCGGTATCGCCTGGCTCCTGTTTCCCGGCGGGGTGGAGTACGCGCTAGGTGCCTCCGGAGCGGTCATGGGTGTGGCCGGGATGTTCCTGCTCTACTACCCGCTGAACCAGGTTTCCGTGTTCACGATTATCATCTACCACCCGGTGGTCTTCCACCTGGGCAGCGCCTGGCTGCTCGTTATCTACTTCCTCCTCGACATCCTGGGCTTTTTCAGCGCAGGCGATGGCGTCGCCCACATCAGCCACCTGGCCGGCTTCGTTGCGGGAGCAGGCTTGGCCTCCGCGTTGCTCCTCAGGGGCATCGTCAAGCCGGGCCGCGGAGAGCGTTGTCTCCTCGAAGTGCTCGGAGTCCAGGTGGCACGGGAAACACCGCGTTAGCTGGAGGCGCGTCACCATCGGCCCGCTTCCTACGTCCCCTCACGTCGGCCCATTGGTTTTGAACGCGGTGAGCCACAGGCAATCCAGTATAGGAACCGGGTCCTGGAAAAGGCCCTTAGGGACGCTGACGACAAGGCAAGGTGGCCTGCGGACCATCCGGATGGCACTAACTACGACGTTCGGAAGTATCGAGGTATTCTCCCAGTTGCAGTCACCCCGTTTGTCGAGTTCATTCCGAACCTGGATTCGCGCTACTGGCTGACTGAGAATTTAGCACGGGTGCTGACTCCAGGAGACTTGAGGGCTGCACGAGAAGATGGCACACTCGCTGGGGTGAGAACGAATGCGGTTCCGCTTCACTGAGCAAGGGCGTTGGTTGGGCCTCGACATTGTTGGCTGACTCTGAGCCATACCGTTCCTGCGTCAAGGCCGTTCGGACTCCCTGGCCTTTGACACACCCCCCGGCGGACGGCAGGATGGGGGTGGTTCCACCACCCCCGAAGGGTACAAAAGGCACCATCTTTCTGGCTGAAAGTAGCCCTCACCCCACCAGCCTGAGCCGGATAGCCCGTTCCGAGTGGGGGGACAGTGGCCCCCGCGAGCTCACGCCCGGCTCCTGTAAGGTGATACCGCAAATGACGTCCGCCCGCGGCGTCGGAAACGAAGGAGTGTCGCTGGGCTTCGGGGATACGCCCCTCCGCCCAACGGTACCCCTTGCATCACCCTCATGATTCCTGGTACCGTTCTTGGGGCACGCCAACAGCCGCCGCCCTGTGTGACGGCCGTGCCCCGGCGCCGTTCTCTTGCGACAGGTAGGAAGTGCTATGCCGGCTAAAGTGCCTGCCCCTGTTATCCGACGCTGGATAGAGTATCTGAACCAGCTGAAGGGCCTCGAACGGAACAACAGAGAATGGGTCTCTTCGCGCGAGCTGGCAAAAGCGCTCAGTCTCACCGACGCGACGGTACGCCAGGACTTTCTCCACCTCGACTTTTTCGGAGAGGCGGGACGCGGATATGAGGTAGCGGGTCTGAAGAAGGCGCTTGCCCATGTGCTCGGCTTGGACGCCACCACGAGTACCGTTATCGTGGGAGCGGGGAACCTCGGGCGCGCCTTGGCCCAGCACGCCGAGTTTCCCGAGATGGGATTCGAGATCTGTGGCATCTTCGATGTGAGTACCAGTGTCATCGGGCAACGAGTGGGTCATCTTGTCGTACAGGATGTGCAGCTCCTGCAGGACGTGGTAAAGGACCAGGGCATCGAAATCGGCATCATTGCCGTCCCCGCCTCCGCAGCACGGGTTGTGGCACTGGCACTGATCTCGGCCGGCGTGCGAGCCCTGCTGAACCTGACGGCGACACATCTGAACGTGCCCGATTACGTGACGGTTGTTCATGCCCGTATAGTGCACAGCCTCGAGGAGCTTTCCTGCGCCATGAAGATGAGGGAGTAGCGGGTAGACCCCGAGGCCGTCCTCGCGGCTCTCGATCCTGACTGGCCTTCGCAGACATTCCCGATCCCTCGCCGGCTCCCGCCAGCGGCGCCCTGCTCCTGGCGATCCATACTTCCGGGGCGCGTTCCCACAAGGGATCTCGGTGTGAAACGACGGGGCCCGGGAGTGGCGTTGCTGCTCTGGGGTGGACGATTCGGCCAAGCGACGAGCAGCCCTGTACGAGGGCTGGTTCCCCAGCGAGCAACGAAGGCCGGGCAGCGTGCGCGCCGCGGATCGTGGCGTGAGGGCCACGCTTACACGGAGCCCCCGAAAAAAATCAGAAAAAAAGGCTTGACAACTCCCTTTATTCCGAGAGAATATCGTGAGACTATTAACAATATCGGAGAAGTAGGGTATTCTGAGACGAGGCACGACCAACGGGTCATTTGTGCGCGCCATGCGGTAACGCGCGTCCGTTAGCACCTGGCCAGCAGCCCAAGCAGGAGGGTTAACTGAGGGACTGACCGCCATCAACTCTCGATGATACCGGCCTGTGCACGAACACAGGTCGGACTGCCACACCTTGGCTGGCCGGCGGCGATCCCGAAGGAGCGTCCTGATGGACCTTTCTCGGCGGGACCTTTTCAAACGAGCGTCAACCAAGGGCTCCCTTCAGGTGTTCCGGGTCCTCATTCCGACGGGTTTGGCGCGCCTTTTGGGCATCGGCGACGATTCTCGCCCCTTTGCAGGAAGAGCACATCTGGCCCTGAGGAGGACAAAGAAGGCCAAGGTGCCGCTGAGGCTCTTGCGGGTGAAGCATCCGCAGAGAGAGAGTCGGGATACGAGTGCTCTTTCGGAAGACGCAGAGACGGTCGGCCGGGATGGTGACCGTGACCGCGAAGGATCACTTTGAGCTTTCCTATAGTTGCATTGAGGGCTGACAGGCAGGGCTTGAGCGCGTTCGCCAAGGAAGGGCGTGAGGGCGGGCTGGCTCCAACAAGAGGGTGGATGGGCCCTTGCTGAAAGGGGCAAGATTCTGCCTTTCTGAAACTTTTTACGTCGCGCATGCTCATGGTAGCAATAAGGGTTGCAGCGCAATGCGGGAATGCGTTGGCCAGGGAAGGGGGTAAGGGTCGCCGAGAGTTGGCAGCACGCGTCCGGATGCTGCTGAAGAAGGTCAGATCGTCTGGTTTTGTCCCGGTTCGTGAAACATGTCACGAGCCAGACCGTAAGAAAAAGGAGTGATGACCGGTGGAACTCACTCGTCGAGACTTCTTGAGGGCCTCGTCTGCAATAGCGACGGCTCTGGGACTTACAGGAACCGGGCTGCTCGAACTGAAAGAAGCTCAGGCAGCCGAAACTGGTGTGCCCGTCATCTGGCTGCAGGCTCAGGGGTGTACGGGCTGCTCGGTGTCGCTTCTGAACTCCATTTCCTTCGGCACCATTGACGACTTGCTGATCAACACCCTTGACCTGGAATTCCATCCGACGGTGATGGCTGCTGCGGGAGAGGAAGCTGTGTCAGCGGCCGAGGCCGCCTACAGCCAGCCCGGCTACGTGCTGGTCGTCGAGGGGGCTATTCCGACCGCCGACGGCGGAAAGTATTGTTACCTCTGGCCGGGCACCACGGCGCTCGACGGGGTCCGCACCTTCAGCC
Organism: uncultured bacterium; assembly: GCA_965372835.1. Lineage (GTDB taxonomy): Bacteria > Planctomycetota > DG-23 > CBDVDV01 > CBDVDV01 > CBDVDV01. Next base: position 7,885 of record CBDVDV010000149.1, read on the forward strand.
AGAACGCCGCCTGTGTCCTCGCCGTGGGTACTTGTGCCGCGTATGGTGGTATGGCTGCGGGGCAGCCCAACCCCACGGCGGCCAAGGGCGTCGAGGCCGTCTTGGACAATGGTACGCCGGTCATCAACATCCCCGGCTGCCCTACGCACCCCGACTGGATTGTGGGCACGATCGCTTATCTGCTGGCCCACGATGAAATCCCCTCTCTGGACAACCGCGGCCGACCCCGCGCTTTCTTCAACAACACGGTGCACAACCGGTGCCCCAACAGGCGGAAGTACTACAATCAAAAGCTCTTCGCCACCAGGCTGAGCGAGTACGGGTGCCTGAACAAGCTTGGCTGCAAAGGCAAGAAGACGGCCGCCGACTGCCCGCTCCCCTACCGTCAATGGAACAGCGGCGGGCAAGGCGGGGTCAACTGGTGCGTGGGGGCGGGGAGCCCATGCCAGGGATGCACCGAGCCCGACTTCCCCGACGGGATGTCTCCGTTCTTTACCCTGTCAGCGGAGAGCAAGAAACAGGCGGCAAGAAGCGCCGGCGAAGCCGCGCTGACAACAGCATGAAACCGGTCGGGGCACTTGCTGCTGACCATGAGTCTTGGTCTCTCACCGTAGGGAGTTCAAATGACGACGATAAGGCTTGACCCTGTAACTCGCATAGAAGGTCATCTCGACATCGAGGTGACCGTCGAGAAAGTCAAGAAACAACAGCAGGTGGTTGATGCCAAGAGTTCGGGCACCATGTTCCGCGGGTTCGAGACCATCCTTCAGGGTCGCGATCCGCGCGACGCCGTCCACTATACCCAGAGGATATGTGGCGTATGTCCCATCTCCCACGGGATGGCCTCCTCACTGGTGCTGGAGGACGCCTTCGACGTAGCCGCCCCGGACAACGGTCGCATCGTCCGCAACCTGGTATTGGGCGCCAACTTCCTCATGTCGCACATCCTCCACTTCTACCACCTGGCGGCGCCGGACTACATCGACACCACGGGCATCCTGGACATGTCGCCCTGGATGCCTCGGTACGTCACTCCGGACATGGTCACCGGCTCAACGGCCGAGGCCCTTGTCCACGACTACGTCCAGGCCCTGGCGATACGGAGGAAAGCCCACCAGATGGGGGCCATCTTCGGCGGCAAGCTTCCCTGCAGCCCCATCTTCGTGCCCGGCGGCAGTACCGAGGTCGTCACCGACAAGAAGATCACCGACTTCAGACTGCTGCTCAACGCGCTCCGCGAATTCATTGACGACACCTATGTCCCCGACGTTTTGGCTGTGGCTGGCCTCTTTTCTGAGTACTACGAGATTGGGCAAGGGTGCGGCAACCTGCTCGCCTACGGCGTCTTCGATGACGCCACGGGG
>CBDVDV010000150.1:0-9237 GCA_965372835.1 uncultured bacterium
GACAGGTTTCCCGCCTTTCGGAGCAGGCTGCTGACGACGCTGTGCTGGACGCTACTGGTGAGCCCATTGCCTACGCCAAGATGCTCGCCCGGCTGGCGGAAGACCTGCGCCGACGCTCCTTCACCACCGAACTGGCTGCGGGCATTCTCCTCTCCAAGGGCGCCTTCCTTCGCCGGGTGGAAGCCATCCTCTCCGACCGCCGAGACCAAATCCGCAAACTCTCCCGCCTCGCCCTCCTGGGAACGGTCGCTGGCGCCCTCCTCTCCCTCGCCCTCGCCGCTGCACTCCCTCTGGGGGAGAGGGGGCCGACGTCGCCACAGCAGGCCTCTGATTCTCCTTCCGGCCCGGGTGATCCGCCTTCCGAAGAGGCCCCAGTGCTCGCCCAGGGGGAGCCCGAGACTGCGGAGGAAGTACTGGCAAGGATGGCCGAGGCCCGGAAAGGCGTCCGCAGCGCTGAGTACGGAATCCGGAGACAGACGCGCTATGTCCTCCCCGTTAAGGCGTCAGGGGACTTTGACGTCATGCAGGCGCCGGTAACCGGTGACGTGCTTGTTCCCGCCGGGACATTGACTGTCCATAAGGAACGGTTCCTCGTCAGTGCGGAGAAGTACAGATACGAGACCTCGGGACCGATGGCTCGGATGATGGCGGGTTTGGCTCAGGGTGGCTTGGGACCTTCCAAAACTACCTACGTGTACGACGGGGACCGGGGGTTCAAGTATCTTCCTGACCAGGGCCGTGTCCTCGTCCGCACCGAGGACTACTTGGGCCTCCTGATCACATTTGGGCCGCTCGTCGAATATCACTTCGGCCTGCAAATAGGGAGCAGACGTTTTGGGTTGGATGACGCTCTGCAACTGGCGGGCAAAGAAGAACGGAAGGGAAGTTGGTGTTACGTGCTGGTCGACGAGGTCGGACCTTTGCGCACCTCGTACTATATCGATCCGGAACGCAACTGGACCCTTGTGCGCGAATCCACTGTGGTCGTCCGTCCCGAGCAGCAAATGATCCAGATTAATGGACGTCACATTGTCTTCTCGTTCTGGGAGTGGGATGTGGAGATCACCCATGAGAAAGATGAGTCGGGCGTTTGGCGGCCGGCGACGTGGACACTCCAGCAGTTCGAGGGCTGGGGTCCAGACAGGGAGTTGAAGAGCGTGGATGTGTCCGTCGTCGAGAAGGCAACGTTGAACGCTAGCATGCCAGCGTCGACGTTCGTAATCGACGTACCTAAGGGGACGGTTGTCTATGACCAGGACCGTGACATAGAGTACCCCGCCACAGGCCCGGTCGGGGACGTGGCCGCTCCTTCTGTGTCGGCAGGTGACCAGGCCCCCGAACTGGTCCTGGAGGAGGGGGCTGGTGTCACGCTGGCTCAGTTCACAGGCAAGCCGGTGGTGCTCGCGTTTGTCAGCATCTACTCGCGCCCGTGCGTGAAGGTGCTGGACCAACTGAGGGCCCTGCAGGAGGAGAAGGGCGCGGACGCACTGGGCGTCATTGCTGTCCACGACCGCACAGCGACACCTGAGGAGATCGAAGAGTTCCGCAAAGCTCCCGCCATCCCCTTCCCCATTGTCCGCGTCCCCGACGCTCCCCGCGACGGCTGGGATGGGCACACTTTCCGAGCCTACGGTGTTACAACGGTTCCGACTGTCGTGTTCATCGATGGCAAAGGCAAGGTCGTCTCTGCTGGTGATTTGAACGGGCTACTCGAAGGAGCCGCGAGGTCGCTGGCGGGTTGGAAGAGCGACTCACCGGGCTCTGCCAACGCTGAGGTCAGTGCGGCCACCGAACAGGACAGTGATGAGACCGAGCTTCAGATGGCGGCCTGGACGAAGAAGCGGGCAGCGCTGGAGGCCCATTTCGCTGGGGTGGCGGAGACTGACAAAGAGCGGCAGAAGAAGTGGGACCTCGACGACGCGGAAGTGCAAAAGATGAGTTCGTACGACCTCTGCGCTCACTTTTTGGAGACGCCCTGTGGGGTCACGTTCGACATCTACGACGATCCGAATATCGGCGTTGAGAGAGTGCGGCGAAGCTTCAACGTCCTGAAGGAACTCCTGGACCGGGCAGATGCCGTTGAGGCCATCGGCCAGTACTACGCCGAGTACCCATTTGAGGCCGCGGTCGAGTCGGAGGAAAGGAGGACAAGCACTACGCCGCCGTATCGTTGCGTCACCTTGCTCAAGTTCCCTCCTCTCTTCGAGAAGACGAGGGGCAGGGAAGCCCATCTGCTGGTGGCCTTGGCTGAAGGAGATGCCAGAATCCGCCGGATGATTGAGAAGCATGGGGGCGCCAGCCCGTTCGGTCTTAGGTCGCGCCTTCACGCTGCCGAACTGGCCGAGGCCCTGTGGGGACAATACGATCATGACGGCTATGACAAGTGGCGGCTCCAACACGGTACGAGCCCCGTATTCCTGAAGAGTGCGGACGGTCTTGCCGTCTACATCGACTCGCTCTACCGGGACATTGTGAGGGTCCTGCCCAAGAAGGATCCTTCTTCGTCGTCAACGCTTTCGGCAGCCCGTCAGGGGAGCGCACCGACGACGGAACCGTCCGCGCTCAAACGGTTCCACCTCCGGGGCCGGGTGCTCCTGCCCGATGGCTCCCCGGCCGCGGGGGCGACGGTGTATCTGAAGAGTTGGGACTTTCGCACCAAAACCTGGCCCATCGATGAGGTGCGTACGACGGAGGCCGACGGCAGCTACGACCTGGGGGTGCAGGCCTTCCCCGTGGACACCGAGGGTCGGACGCACTCGGCCTTCCTGTACGCGAGGCTGCCCGGCTACGGGCTCTGGGGGGCGGTGCTGACGTTCGATGAGCCCGTGCGCCAGGACCAGTTCACGGTGTACGTCGAACAGGAGGACGTCGCTCACGACCTCACCCTGAAGCCCGAAGCCACCTATCGGGGCACGGTGGTCGGCCCCGACGATGAGCCCCTGGCTGGCGTAGAGGTCCGTCTGGGATACATCAGCCTGCCCAGTCGCCGAGGGCACCTGGAGTTCCTGTCTGAGTTTCAAGTCACGGAGACCGATGAAGCAGGCACCTTCGAGTTCGCCGACCTGCCTGCGGGGATGGTGGTCGTCTGCTACGTTAAGAAGGAGGGCTATCTGGGCGGCCGGGGAATCTTCAGAGACTCGACGGAGGAGCGGTTCGCCCTGGCCTTGGCAGGTGCCGTTACGGGACAGGTTATCTACGGGGACAGCGGCCAGCCGGCGGCCAACGTAGCCCTTACCATGCATAGTTGGACGTTTCCCCGGTCGGGTGAGAACATGATGTACGATGCGTCCGCCTATGCCACCTCCGACGACGAAGGCAAGTTCACGTTGTCACCACTGCCTGAGTGCTCCGGAACGGTGCAGTTGGACCGACGCTATGAACTCGATGACTGGACGGCTGAGATGGTGTTCAAGGTGGACGTCACGCCCGGGCAGACCACCTCTGGAGTTGTGGTCAAACTCATCAAGGGCGGGCTTCTCAAAGGCAGGGTCATCGACGCGGTTACCGGAGAGCCAGTAGAGAATGCGAGCGTCGGCGTGGTCCGTTCGGTCGCGAGCCGCCAAGAGCACTACGGCTGGGGAAAGACGGATGAGGACGGGGTCTACAGCCTGCGCCTGCCTCCTAACCAGTATGACCTCCGTCCTGGCTACGCTGAGGGCTATGTCTACGACACATCCACCACTACGCCGGCCGAAAGAGTCACGGTCGAGGAGGGCAAGGAAACCGAGGCACCGCTTCTGAAGCTCACGCCAGGTGTCGACATCACGGTGAGAGTCCTGACCCCGGAGGGCAAGCCTGCTTCCGGCGTCGAGGTGGAACTCCGCCAGCGCGTACGGCCCTACGGAAACACGCAGCATACCTCGGCAACGGGCGAAACCGTATACCGCGGAGAACGCCCGGGGAGCACGGTAAACCTACGCGCCCGAACTGACGACGGGACCCTCACCAGCAGCGCCGCCTTCACTCCCAAACTCGGGGAAAAGAACCAGGTGGTGCTTACCCTGCAAAGGGCTTCCCCGTGCACGGTTGTAGGGAGGGTCGTTGACGAGGCGGGGGAACCTGTCGCCGGTGCCCTGGTCTACTTGTTCGAGCCGATGGGCGACGGCGGCTCGGTCGGCCGCCGACGAGCCACCAGCGGCACCGACGGCCAGTTCGAGATCACGGCCATCGACGCCGGCAGCGACCTCTACGCCTCCGCCGAGGCCAAGGGCTACGGGCGGAAGAGTTCAGAGCGTTTTTCCCTCGCTCCCGGGGAGACGCACGACGTGGGCACGTGGACACTGGCGCGAACGGACCAGGAGGTGGCCGGGGTGGTGGTGGACATTGACGGCGAACCCGTTGCCGGGGCTCGAGTCACCGCTCGTGGCGTCGCAAAGGAGGGGTATGCCAACGCTGAGACGGGAAACGATGGGAGGTTCCATCTCACGAATCTGCCCAGTGATACCATTGAGGTCCGGGCGTACCTTGTTCAGCCGGAGACCCGCATCCTTAGACAGCAGGCTCGGCAGATGGTGCCAGCAGGCACCATGGACGTGCGCCTGATCTTGGGGCTCAGGCAAAAGAGGGAGGAGGTCCCTCTCTCAGTGGGCAACGACGCTCCTGAACTGGTGCTGGAGGAGGGGGCCGGTGTTACGTTGGCTCAGTTTAGAGGCAAGCCTGTCGTGCTGGCCTTTGTGAGCATCTATTCGCGGCCGAGTGTGAAGGTGCTGGATGAGTTGAAGGCGCTGCAGGAGGAGAAGGGAGCGGACGCACTGGGCGCGATCGCTGTGCACGACCGGACAGCTACGGCTGAGGAGATCGAGCAGTTCCGCACCGACCACGGCATCCCCTTCCCCATCGTCCGCGTCCCCGACGCTCCCCGCGACGGCTGGGACGGAGAGACGTTCCGGGCGTACGGGGTGACCGCGTTGCCTACCGTGGTCGTCGTCGACAGCGCGCGCAGAGTCGTCTCAATCCGGGATGGGGTGGCGCTCAAGGATGATGCTTCACGACTTTGGCCCAGCGGGCCATCCTCCGAGCCCCTGCTGCAAGGGGGCTCGCCCGAGCATGGCAGCCAGGCTCGTCAGGTGGTCAGGTCTGACTTCACCTCTGCAGCTGTGAAAGCGGTTCGTGAGAGATGGGAGACTGCGAGGACTCTGGACGCGGAGATCCAGATTGAACGTTTCCTGCCGGACGGTGAGGGCAACCGGAAGCCGGTCGGGACCGACCACGTCTCGGTTCTCTGGAGCGGGGAGCGATGGAAGATCCGGTGGGAAGACACAAGCAACAGGTACGACGTGAGGGGGTATTCCGGCAGGCGGGCGTGGAGGCTCATGGTTGATTCCGATAGCCTCATAGGCTTTCTCTACGAACGGGATAGAGAGCCCCTGCCCTTCGGAATCGCCAACGTGTCAGATCCCTACCAGGTCTCCTACCTGATATATGGGAAGCCTCTCTGGGCTTTTCGGGAAGGTCCGGCGCCCCCTGCGAAGGATTCGTCGGGTGCGGCCTCGTCGAGCACCGGTTTGGTGTTTTCATTCGAGGAACGGCCTCCGCTGCTGGAACGGGTGACCTTAGTGCGGCCCACGGAAGCGATTGCCCGGAAGTTCCGCGAGTATGATATGCTGCTCTACGAAGGTAGTCTCTGCAAATTAGGTATTCACCTCGCGTCCGATCACCGGGACGCTTTCCAGCAACTGGACGTGTTCGACAATACTGCCGCTTTGGTCGGGCGAATGGAAGTGCTGGAACGAGATGCGGTGTCCTACCTGCCTTTGCGGTGGAAATACGACAGTTTCAGTCGTCAAGGCGAGTGGACCGCGGGCTACGTTGCGACCGTGGTTTCTTGGAGGCAGCCGGCCGAGATCGATGCGCAAGCCTTCTCCCCCGACTTTCCTAACGGAACTATCATTATGGATCGCGATCCCGGCTTCGCGCACGACCTCAATAACCTCACCGACGAGGCCGGCAAGGCTGGTCTTGAAGGAAGGCCCGCTCCCCAACTCGTGCTGGAGGAGGGAGCCGACATCACTTTGGCCCAGTTCAAGGGTAAGCCGGTGGTGCTGGCATTTGTAAGTATCTACTCCCGCCCGTGTGTGAAGGTGCTGGACGAACTGAAGGCGCTGCAGGCGGAGAACGGCGAGGAGAACCTGGGTGTTATGGCCGTCCATGACCGGACAGCTACGCCGGAGGAGGTTGAGCAGTTTCGCAAGGACCACGCCACCCCCTTCCCCATCGTCCGCGTGCCCGATGCTCCTCGTGACGGCTGGGACAGCGCCACCTTCCGCGCCTATGGCGTCACCGCCCTTCCGGCTGTGGTATTCATCGACATCGAGGGGAGGATTCTCTCGATAACCGGCGGCAGTGGGCTCGGGGACGAGCTCTTGGCCAAGGCCGGGGAGATGTTCGCTGCCAAGCGCTACGACGAAGCCGAACGCGCCATCGAAGCTCTTCTTGGGCTTGAGCCCGGAAACGCTCACGCGCGGGCATACCTCCTCGGGGTTCAGAGGGCGCGGAGTCGTGAGGAGTTCTTGGCTAGGCGGCCGCATGTCGCGATTGGGGCTCAAACTGGATCTTCCATGCGTATTTACGACGTGCGAAGCCTGGTGGGCAACGACGAGAAGAAGGCGTGGGGGCTGATTGGCGCCATCGTCGCCGAGACGGGAGAGGGCCTGTGGGATGACAGCAGGCAGTGGGCTCAGGCCCGCGGGACATCCATCATCTACCGCGATGGCAACCTCATCGTCGTCAGGCCCCTGGAGGTACACGAGGAAATCCAGCGGCTGCTGGAGGCCCTGCGCGGGTCCGGGCTCTTCTCCTTACGACCCTTAGTGGAGCGCTGGAGACCATATGCGGAAGAGATGGCGAGCGCCAGAACGGGGCATGACGTGTGGGTCAGCACTTGGTGCGCGCTCTCGGCGGCAAGCCTGGTTCCCAAGGCGGAGGTGAACGTTCGTCAGGAGCCCGGTCAGCCGCCGACCATCGAGGTGGAGCTGACGTCAGCTGAAGCAGACCATCTCTTACGATGGACGAAGGCACACCTGGGGGAGCAAGTCGCTGTGATCGCTGACGGCGAGGTCTGGTCCGTGGCCACCGTCAAGGAGGCCGTCAGCGACGGGAAGCTACTGCTCGTGGCCCCCGATGCTGAGCGCGCCCACCGCTTCGCCCAGAAGCTCCAGCAGTACTTCCGCATCCGACTCGAAGAAGAAGAGCCATCCAGACCGCATGAGGGCTCAGAACTGATTGAGCGGCGATATGACCTGACGGGGATTAAGTGGCTGGTACCAACGGAGGCACGGGGGCAGCAGCCAGCCGTCGACCTGGTGAGGGCCTTCGTCGGTGGAGCCGCCTGGCAGCGAGGACGGATAGAGCAGCAGGGAGCCACCCTCGTCGTGGTCAACACCGACGACGTCCACACCCAGGTCGCCAACATCCTGGAAGGGCTGAAGAAGCACAAGGACGTGAGCGTTGTCCTCGAGCTGACGGTCATGGCGGCCGACCCGGCCTGGAGGAAGCAGTTCCCAGCATTGGCTCCGGGCGGCTTCGTGAGGCCCTCCAAGACGGGCGCCGAGCTCAGCTTCCTCAGGCCCGAGGAGCTGAGGCCGCAGAAACTGCCGGCGGTCCCCCGCCCGGAGACGCTCGAGCAACTCCCGACGCTCGCCGACTTGGCCAAGCTCAAGTCCTGGGAGGGCGCGAGAACTATTTCCGCGCCCAGAATAACACTCCTCAACGGCCAGCGGGGCTACGTGGCCACGGTCAGCAGCAGGAACGTCGTCCTCCCTCCAACAAAAGAGGGCGAGGAGCCAGAAGTGGTGACGCTGGAGACTGGGCTCGCCTTCGAAGCCTGCCCGGTGGTGATGGAGTGCCAGGACATGCAAGGCGTCTGGATGTGGGTGAGAGCCGAGTACACTGTCCCGGGTGAGCACGAGGTGAGTGGTCAAGGCACTGGAGTGCAGAAGGCAGCCACAGCGACGACGGTGAATTTCGTTGAGACGGTCCTTCCGATGCCGGACGGGTGGACCTTCAGGCTGAGCCTGGGGCTTCTGCCCCGAGGCGAACTGGGACCGGACGAGGAAGGACAGCGCGAACTCCTGATCTTCGGGACGGTGAAGGTGAAGCCCCTCGAGCCTGGCTCACCGTCGGAGATGCCAGCTCTCTGGCAGTCCAACCCTCAGGAGCTTTAGACTGTGCTCCGAAGCCCGGCATCACCGCACTGCCCACAGTGGTTCTTCTTGACACGCAGGCGAAAATGGTTTCAATAGGTGGCGGGAGCAGCCTCTCGCAAGACATCTCACGACTGTTGCAGAATTGAGCGCCCAGACCGGCGCTGGATTCGTACAGATAGGCGTAGCAGGATGGTGTCGGCTGTCCCTTCCATACAGGCACATCACTCAGGGGAGGTAGGGTCATGAGACGGCTAAGCGCGTGGCACGCAGGGCTGGTGTTGGTCGTGGTGATGCTTTCCTCGACTCTCCTTGCTGACGGAGGGGTGCTGAGGTACCGGCACGGGTTGCCTCCGATCCTGGAGCAGGAGGTGGGCAACCTGGGCCGTCAGCAAGTGACGCCCACCGAGGATAAACCGGTACTCACGTCCGCTCCTCCGCTCAAGGGGGAGCCCACCTACTTCGTCATCGACCTGGGCGAGAAGGGGAGTAAGCCCTATGTGGCGCTCTTCGATCCCGAAGGCCCTAACGGCACAGGCGCGCTGTACTTCGACACGGACCACGACGGCGACCTGACCGAGGAGGAGGCTCTGCTGCCCCAACGGTGGGGAGGGACTGACAATTTCGGCCCCATCGCCGTCAAACTGAAGCGGGACGGTTTCACCGGCCTCTATCACTGCTGGGTGGAGCGTCGGCGGCGCAGCGGCTCAGCGGAAGCCAGCTGGTACCTTCGACCCGGCTGCTACAACGTAGGCGAGATCACGTTTGAGGGAAGAACGTACCGGGCCGCGCTCGTCGATGGCCTTGCCAACGGGCGCTTCAACGACATCTGCTGGAGCCGAATGAGCCAGGGTGACGTCCTCTACGTGGACTGGGACGGCGACGGCAAGTTCGCCCGCGACCAGTACGTGATGTGTGGTGAGCGCTACTGGCGGGACGGCAAGTGGTACCGTCTCTCCTTCAGCGCCGATGGGACGGAGGTCACGTTCAGTCCGGGTGACTTCGAAATGGCGCCGTTGGTCGTCGGCCACGAGAGGTTTTGGATGCAGATATCCTCCCGTTCGAATGTGGGTGCAGTCCGGGTGGAGGGTACCGG
>CBDVDV010000151.1:0-9016 GCA_965372835.1 uncultured bacterium
CCCCCCTTTGCACGAGGAGAGCTTACACTCGCGCGTCTCCGGTGGCTGAGGGATTGCCCATTCCCCTATTGGTCGTTATTGAGTCGTCGCTCCTTCGTTTGGCACATGGGAAATCGGTTGACATTGAGTTCTTGCTTGCTACCGTACTAGCGGTGGCAGGTCTGTGCGGTCGGTGTGCACGCGTAGGGCGAGGAGATCGAATCATGCTTGTTGACCTCACTAACGTCGGCTGGTACCTGCAAGGCTCGGACGGCGAACCACTGGGGCCTTTCAGCAAGCGGACGATCTTGGATCTGGCCGAACGCGGAGCGGTCGACGCCAATAGCCTGGTCCGCCATTCCACCAAGACCGATTGGCTCACGATTGGCGAGGTGCCGCCTCTGGCCGAGGCCCTGCCGGCTGAGGGGACCGTTGCCGTCGGGGAACCCCCGGTCCGCCTCGAGGACGCTCTGCCCGCCGACAAAAAGGCACGTCTTGATATGGCCAAGGAGGAGGTGACCTGCTGGCGCCATCCCCGCCGCCACGCCCTTCACGTCTGCCAGCGCTGTGAGCGGCCGGTGTGCGAGAGATGCGTCAACGTGAAGCGCCGGCACGTTTTCTGCAACAAGTGTCAGGCCCATCTGCACAACTGGCGAGTCTTGGCCGGGCTGGTAGATTTTTGGCTTGTCCCCCTGCTGGTTCAAATCCCTTTATTCATCATCCTGGCTATTGTGGGGCTTACCGCGGAGGAAACGGGGCCGCCGCGGTTCGGGTTGGTCCTCATTGGCGGGTCTTGGGCTGTGAATCTGCTGCTCATCGCCTATTACCTTCTCAAGGACGGGTTCTTCTCGGGCCGCAGCATTGGCAAGGTTGCGTCCGGAGTTCAGGCTGTCGACGTGGTCAGCGGCGCACCTATCGGGGTGGGGAAGTCGGCACTGCGGAACCTGATCTTCCAAGTGCCTGTTTTTGTCATGCTCCCGCTTCAATTTGTGTTCGGCTTCCAAAGGGATGCGGTTGCTGCCGGCGTCCTGGCGTTTGGCATTGGGATCCTACACCTGGGAATCCTTCTCTTCGAGCTGGTGTTGATGTACCGGGCGCCCCTTATGCGTCGTCTGGGTGACCGGATTGGTGGCACACGGGTCATCGACTACGCCAAGCGGCTGGAAGGACGCCGAAGGCGCTGGAAGGCGAAATGGGCGGCAGCTTTGGTCAAGTCCAAGATGTTGCCTGCTGGGGAAGCGCTGGAAGTCAGACTGCCGACGGCATAAAGCCTCCTGTACCTTTAGGCTCTTCCTCATTCTGCGATTGTCGCTGGAGCTCCCGTCGGTACCCGCTGGCGAGCGCCGACAAGAAGCCTTCGTAGCTCCTTCGCGCCGGTAGCTGGGCCCCGGTGGCATGTATGGCCAGCTCGGCCAAGAGGCGGGCGATTCTTCGGCGGGCGCTCTGTGTCATCAGGTGTCGGCGTTTGAGGAACTCAACGGTGATGTCGTAGACGGCGGCCGGCAACTTGGCGGATTCGGGGATGGGTTCCGCCGACTGGTCTTCTTCAGTCACTGTCAGGCTTTCGGCCTGCTCCATTTCCGCCACTTGCCGGACCACGACCGTGCCCGCGGCCAGGTCGCCCAGGCGCTGGCGCTTCGAGTTGCTGAGAAGGGCCAGCGATCCCACTGCGTAGAAAGCGGGTAGGGCGTCGACTAAGCGCAGGATGTTGCGAATAGCCGAATGCGCGAGGGTGATGGGGTAGCCGCCCTCGCGCATGACCCTCAAGCCCATGAGAGACTTGCCCGGACTCTGACCATTGCGTCGGACCTCGAAATAGACATAATAGCAGCCACGTGCAACGAAGACGGCCACGGAAATGGCTCCCATTGCCCAGATGTCAAGCCCACCGGAGCCAGACGGGACGGTGGGGGATCCGAAGATGAGGCCCAGCAAGAGAAAGAGTATTGCCAGGCTCCCCACCGCAACGGCGACCAAGACTAAGGAGAAGACCAAGTCGAACCCGTAGGCGGCGGCCCGAGACAGGAGACCGGGCAAGGTGTAGCTGACCTGAATGTGCTCGGGTGTCTCGATGGTCAGCCGATGTTCCTCAAAGGGTAAGCTCATGACGTCATCCTACTCACACGAGATGAGGTCGCTTTCACGACACCTCGGCAGATTTGCCTAAGCGTGGCATGCCATGGACTTGCATGGCTTCATCCAAGAAAACCGCGAGCGATGGCGCGAACTTTCTACACTGCTGGAGGGGACCTCGCGCAAGGGCCTCGTATCGCTTTCGCGTTCCGCCGTGCGCCAATTCAGCAAACTCTATCGCAAGGCGGCCTCCGACCTGGCCTACGCCCAGCTCCACTACCCCCAAAGCAAACTCACGCGTGAACTGGAAAGCCTGGTCGGTCAAGCCCATAGTCGCCTCTACCGTGGACAGCCTCTTGAATGGGCCCAGGGCTGGCGCTTCTTCACGGAAGGCTTCCCCAGGCTCTTTCGCCAGACATTCCGCTACACGGCCGTGGCCACTGTCATCTTTTTCATCGGTGTCGCCTACGGCTACCTCTCCACGGCCTCGGACCCGGAGTTCGCTCACCTCATTATACCGCCAGGCATCCGGGCGTCTATGGAGGAAGGAGAAATCTGGACCGTCCCCATTACCGCCGTCAAGCCTTTAGCGAGCGCCGCCATCTGGCAGAACAACGTGATGGTGACTCTTTTCACCTTCGCTTTCGGCATCGCAGCCGGGCTGGGGACGCTCTACCTGTTGGCCTTCAACGGCGTGCTGTTCGGAGCCATTTTCGCTTATGTGGTGCCCTACGGCTTTGCCGGTGACCTGGGGCTTTTCGTGGTGACACACGGAGTTCTGGAGATTCCCATGCTCTTTATTGCCGGTGCCGGAGGGCTCCTCTTGGCCCGGGGAATGCTCCTGCCTGGTGACCGACCCCGAAAAGAGCACTTCTGGCACTGCGCCGGTCAAGGCGTGCAACTGGTGCTGGGTTGCCTTCCCTTTCTGGCCTTGGCCGCTGTCATCGAGGCTTTTTTCTCGCCATACGAGCTTCCTCCGAGCGTCAAACTTCCCGTAGCAGGCGGCCTCTTCAGCCTCTTTGCCTGCTACCTCTTTTTCGCGGGACGAAGCGCCGAAGCAACCCAGGACCGCACCTGACGGCCGGGGCCGCTTTCCCCAAGCGCTACAGGCGTTGCCTGCTTTTGATCTGAAGATAGCTATTCACCACTTGGGTGGACAGGCGCTCCGCTGTGGTATCGATGACCAAGGCCCCTCGTCGCTGGAGCCCGCGGAGTACACCCTGACGCTCGCGCATCAGTTCACTGGCGACCCCTTTCTGGTAGAGCTCAGCCTCATTGGTGATACGCTGATCGGCAGCAGTCCTGAGGTCCCAGTCTTGGATCGTGACGATGAGTGGGAGATGTCGGGGTATGAGCGCGGCTGTGCACCGGCGAAGCGCCTCTGCCCGGTCCACGTTGAGGACGTCGGTGAAGACGATCACCAGGGCGCGACGAGAACAACGCCGGCGAACAGTAAGGAATGCTTCCTCGTAGTTAGGTTCGGTGAGAGTGGCCTCCAGTGCGCACATGACCTCCAACACGCGGCCGAACTGGCTGGGGGAGTGGCTGGGGGGCAAGAAGTGTTCAACGCCGCCGGAGAAGGCCAGCAGCCCTACCCGGTCCTGCTGTCTGAGCGCCACGTAGCCCACGGTCAACGCCGCCTTCAAGGCGTAGTCCAACTTGGTGTAGTTGCCGATACTGGTAATCATGAGCCGGCCACAGTCGATGACGAGATAGACCAGTTGATTACGTTCCGGGCGGAAGTTCTTGCTGATCGGCTTGTTTGCCCGGGCGCTGGCTTTCCAGTCAATCCATCGGAAGTCATCGTCCGGAACGTAGTCGCGCAGACTCTCAAACTCACCACTCTCGCGAGCGGGAAGAGCCCGCTGCGGGGACCCCAGTCGTGGACTGGCTTTCATCCTCATCAGCTCCGCCCAGCGCAGTTGTGACGTGTCGGGATATACTCTCACAGTAGCTCCGGCTTCTCGCCACCGGTTCCGCTGGATCAACCCCAGGACACCAACCACGCCTACCCCCAACCGGCCGAACGCGTACGCGCCCCGTCTCGCCGGCACACACCGGTAGGTGCGTTCTGTCACTTCGCGGGGCCCGACGCGCACGCGAAAGAGAGGCCGAGTCCCAGGGAAAGATGCCGGAGGCTCATCGGTCAGGACCACCTCGAGGGCCACGTTGGTCCGGTTGCGCACGGTTACGGTCACCGCGTTTGGCTCACCTAAGGCAAAGCGAGGAGCGTACGTTCGCTCAAGCACCACCGATTCAGACCCAGGTGAAACGACCGCGTCGGCCACAGCCAGACCAAACAGAGCCGCCATTCCTATCGCCGTCAGCCAGTAAGCGGCGGGCGTCCACAGGGCAAGGATCAGGATGCCTCCGATTGGCATGAAACAGAAAAGGAAACGACGCGTGACCGTCACTACGTACTCCCCGTACTCGCTCTTGCCGGTCCTGGGGCTGACGAGTTCACCGTGGAACCTTTACGGCTTCCACGGCTACGCGAACGATGTCCTCTTCAGTCACTCCTTCGATTTCCGACTCGGGGGTCAGAATGATGCGATGTCTGAGGACCGGGTACACAACCGCTTGGACGTCATCCGGGGTGACGAAATCTCGTCCCGAAAGTGCGGCGAAGGCTTTGGAGACCAGAAGCAAAGCTATACCGGCACGCGGACTCGGCCCCAACGTCACTCGTGGGGAACTGCGGGCCTGGTGCACAAGCGACAAGATGTACTCCAAGACCTCGGGCTTCACGATCACCGACGTAACTTCCCTCCGGCAGGCCAACACATCCTCGGTCGAGAACAGAGTGCGCAACTGCATGGCCGCAAAATCGAAGGGGTTTTTACCCTCGTCAAAGAGCGCTAAGATTTGTAGCTCCTCCTCGCTACTCGGATACTCGATTCTCACCTTCACCATGAAGCGGTCGAGCTGAGCCTCTGGCAGAGGATAGGTCCCTTCGAACTCGATGGGGTTCTGGGTGGCCAGCACGGTGAACAACGGCGGCAGTTCGAATTGTTCCTTACCGATAGTAACCTGCCGCTCCTGCATGGCCTCCAGGAGTGCGGCTTGGGTTTTTGGTGGCGTGCGGTTGATCTCGTCGGCCAGCAGGACACCAGCGAAGATCGGCCCCTTCCGGGTGAGAAACACCCGCTGCTCCATGTCGAAGACCTCGGTGCCGACAATGTCGGAGGGCATCAGGTCGGGGGTGAACTGGATGCGGTGAAAGTCAACGTCGAGGATGTAGGCCAAGGCCTTGGCGATTAGCGTCTTGGCCAGCCCCGGCACTCCCTCCAAAAGCACGTGCCCCCCCACCAGAATGGCGGCCAGGATTTGCTCGATGATCTCCGTTTGCCCTACCACGACCCGAGCCATCTCCCCCAGGGTCTGCTGGCCAAACTGCTCAACCTTCTCGCCCACGAAGCAGCTCCTCTCTCAAAGCGGTAATCTCATTCATCAGTTCCCCCACTTCCGACACGGTTACCGGCGGATGATCCGGTCGAAGCATCCGCTCGCAGCGGGAGACCAGGTTTCTCACCTCATGAGCTTCGCGCGAACTGTGCCTCGCCGCCGCTTGCCCCAGCTCTTCCGCGGTGGCCTCGGCCGAGACACCCAGCCGCCAGGAGAGGTCCGCCCGCCAGCGCCGGTACACCCCCTCCAAGGCTAACTCCGGACGCCGGGCCTGTCGATACACCTCGGCCACCGACCGCACGTACTCCAGAATTCTCCGCCGCTGGGGCAGGCGGGTAGTGACCGCGGGGCGGATTTCGCGGTTCCGGGCGTGGATCCACAGCAGGAGCACCAGGACGGCCACCGCCGTTGCCGCCATTGCCTGAGGAGAGCTGAGCAGATGATGCATGAGCGACCTGGTCCGACGGAACCCGTGGTGGAACTCGTCGAAGTAGACCTGTTGGGCCCGTCCGAAGTCCGTCAAAAGACCAATGGCCAGCGCGGCGTTATCCTCCTTGTCCAGGCCTTCATTGGTGGCGGGGAACGGGTCGGCCAAGATGTAAACCTTGCCTCGACCGCGAGGCACTTCCACCACACGCGCTGCCGTCGCATTCCCTACGTGAACTGTCACCGCCTCGCCATCACTAACGTCCACCGACCCGCCTTCCTCAGGAAAAGCAACAGTTCGGCAGTAGGGTGCAAGCGGCGAGCACTCCGCAGGTGAGAAACTGACCAGCACCTCCTCGTCACTCCGCCCCAGCAAGAACACGGGCAAAGGCTGCACGGACACGCTCGCCCGGAGCCCTTGGCCTTCCAGGAGGTCGTGCTCCTGCCAGGTCGGCACGTACACCAGAGTGTTTCCCGCTTCCACCCACCTCCACAGTGCATCCTTCTCTTCGGCGCTGAGGCCGGCGAAGTCGGCGGCCAGCACCAGTGTGGCCCTGCGTCCAGGAGAGATGGCTCGCGTCGTCCTCAGCGAAGCGATTGGCCGCCGCCAGCGCTCCACCGTGACGCCCCCCGCCTCGAGGAGGTCGTAAAGGGCTCGAGCGCCGGTACGGGCCGTTTCGTAACTGCTCAAAGTCAGCCGTGACCGCTCCTTGGCCCCTGGCCTGGTTCCCAATGCGGCCACCACCGCTACCAGAAGCAGGAGCGCCGCCACCCAGAAGAAGAAGGCTCTACCACTCACTGCAACGCAACCTCCCGATCAGCCGCCACCGCTCGGCTATCCGGTCGAGCGCACCACCTGTCGGTAGTATGTGTGGGCTACGTCGAACTCACCCCGAACCGGCCGGTGCTCTCCATACCACGTCCGGTCAAAAACCAGGATAAACGGCCGCAGGGCTTGGATGAGATCGCCTCGTCCGGCCACTTCCTTCAAGTAGGCGCGGTTCGTCTTGTGGGGCACATAGGTGACGTACTGAGCTTCCTCCAGGCGACTCAGCGCGGCGAGGAACAGGTAGCGAACCGCTTGCTTGAAGTCTCCCTGGGCAGCGAACTCCCTGGCCTTGCGAGCCATCTGCTCACTGGGCAGCAACCGCTCCAGCGCTTCCGGTGCTGTCGACGCCGGTGCCGGCTCCTCCACCCGCCGGGACAGCCGCCGCACTTCGATCAGATGTCGAACTTGCCGGAAGACAAAGACCGCCAGTACCGCAGAAGCGATGGCAAACAATACCCACGCCAAGGGACGCAACCCGGTGACCTCTGTGATCCTGCGTACAGTCCGTCCCACGCCAGTCACCCTGAACAGCCGTGAGAGCAATCGGCTCATCCATCTGAGCACCCTTTGTGCTGCTTGGCGGATCCACCGCAGTCCTCGGACCAGCCAGCCGGGGCTCTTCAATGCAGCCCGAGGCCCTTCTTTGTGTTTCCACCAGTAGCCTCGGGTTTGGAAGATCCGGCTCATTTCGCTCGTGTGCCGGTCTTTTCGCTGCCACCAGGGAGCTCCACGGAGAAAACTACTGCCGCCCTCTCCTGCCTGAACGAGCGGCTCCCGTCGGGCGCCCGGTGCTTCGGCCGCTTCTCTCTCGGTGACTGCTGCCAGCGCGAAAGCAGCCGCAAACGCTATCACCACAAGGCCTGCTACCCGGCCGGTCACGATCCTTCCGGTCACGTCGTGGAGCCTCCTATTCCCTTTCACTCCAGCCCGTGCTCACGTCGCAGGGCTGCAATCCTGTCCAACAGGTCGGTACCCTCACGTGTCACCATAATGTCATGGAAGAGCAGAGTCGAGGCTACCACCCAGACCGGTGTGAACAGCACGATAGCCAGGACTTGCAGTCCGTACCCGACCGCAGCAACCACGGGGTTCCAAACGGCAAGCGACGGAGTGGTCTGCCCCATCAAGAACACATCCCCCGGAAGCTTTACCAGGAACAACAAGGCCAACACCTGAAGCACGAACACGAAGGACAAGGTCCAGCCCACGCGGGCAGCGTCTGCGTGCACCAGGCGCCGACTGTGGCGGAAGGCATCACCAAGCGAGCGGCCCTCCAACAGCAGAGCGTGAGGCACGAAGCTGGCCTGCGCCAAGGCCACGAAGTAGGGCGCGATCAGAACCAGGAAGTACAAGAGTTCCTTAGCCACTGCCCCGAGATAGGCAGTGATGAGACGGGGGCTAGCACGAAGCATCTCCTTCAGCGCCCCACCCACGCTCACCTGCGCGCCTTGAACGAGCTTCCACGTGTAGAACACTCCCGCCGAGGAGACGAACCGGTAACCCTCCACCATGAGCACCAGCCGCACTGGCAGCAACAATCCATTGAGCACTGGTGAGGGGGTGTAGAGAAGCCGGCTGACGCCTACCGCGGCCAGGACAAACAGAGCGCAGGGAATGGACACGGTGACCAGGTATTGGCGGGCGTGAGCGCGGACCACGTCTACACTCATATCCAGGATGGTACTCACGGGGTTCATTGGTACCACCGAGCGGGGAGCCATGCGCTCAGCCCTCCCCGAGCCTGATCACCAGCGCGCTCTTAGAGCCAGTCCCGTGGTCCACATTCTGCTCTCGGGGGGCGGCGATTTCCAGTTTTTTCTTTCCTCACGGTTGTAGACGCAAAACTGTACTCACAGATGGTGGTCTCACCCTGCGCTCCGGGTCGGGGTGACGACGACCGAAGTCTAACTGCACCGCCTGCTGAAAGTGGGTCGCCAAGTTGTCCTTTGGGAGAGGCTGCCGGCCATCTCAGCAAGCCCTCTGCCACACTGCTTCTCCAGGCTGGCTGCAGCAGCAGCTCGGGCTGTGCCTACGGCCACCGCTTCTTCGTACTCCATTCTCACCACCTCCCATCAGCAGGCCCCCTTCGGCCGCCCGCCATCTGACTGGCACACAAATTTTGGGCGACTCGGCTGATCGGAGAACAGCCCCCGCAGGGGCAAAAGCCGTCATTACCGCCAGAGACTTGCCGTTAGGCGTCTCAGGCAAGGTGGCCGATAAAACCTTTTGCAGTGCAGGTACCCGGGAGCCTCGCCGCGGGAGCGTCCGTCAGGCCTGGCGACCCATCCCCTTGCGGGTGGGTCC